>JAYZFP010000015.1:0-38000 GCA_036336715.1 Planctomycetota bacterium | reverse complement strand
TCACGTTTTCCCCGGGGAACCCGGACAGATTCAACGGGGAACCCGGACAGATTCAACGGGGAACCCGGACAGATTCAACGGGGAACCCGGACAGATTCAACGGGGAACCCGGACAGATTCAACGGGGAACCCGGACAGATCAACAAAAAAACACCGCTGCCAAGGGGAACGTCATTTCTGTTTTGCTCTTGAGAGGTATCGGAACTCGCTGTGGGAGCCTCCGGAATCGGTTCAGTTAAAAAAGGGATTGCCTGAATCAGGTTTTTGTCCTGGCATCAACGATCCTTTGCGTGCCCCTCGACGGGTTGTTTGAAACAAGCCGAAAGGGGAAGACCTCCCATGGGTTTCCGGACTTCCGGGAAAGACAAGACCTGCCCAGCAGGAACGCCAGGAAAAAGAAAAACTGTTCCGGGTGTTGGGCTGCGAGATCGTGTTCCCGGGACGGATCACCGGACCGCCGAAATCAAGGGTTGGCAGAAAGCACCGTTCCCTCCCCGGGTAACCTCTTCCGGGTAACCTCTTCCGGGAAACCCTTTCCGGGAAACAGGGTGCGACTAATTACCTGGAGTTTCCAGTTCTTTAAGGGTCGCCAGAGAGTGCCGTTTTTTGAATTCGCGAAAAGCCTTCAGGTACCCGGTTTTATAGCCTTGCGTGTAATGCTCCGCTTTGAGGCTGTGTAGCTGGATGTCTTTTTGGCAATATCCAACGAAGTAGAGACCCGTTCCGCATAAGATCGCGGCCAGCACTCCATAAATTTTTTTTCGCTGCATCATTTGCTCCGCTACCGGTGGGCGAAGATAAATTGTGTCTTCACGGGAAATTAACCTTAGCTTCTTTTTAAATCAACATGAAAAGGTTCCCCGGGGCAGGTCGTGTCAGGCAAAAATTCCTCAAACGGGGGCCGCATGGAGTTCTCGGCAGCGGGGAGGTTGCTCCTCTGGAATCGAATCAGACGTCAGAATCTTCCAAAAAGTGGACATTTTTGTTCCATGGGTGACCCACGGGAAGATGAGACGAGCAGCCTCGGCTCTACCCCGACCAGAAAGTCGGGCGGGTTCCTCCCGATGTCAACGGGATCATAGTGGCGGGGCGATCATGGTTTGAACCGGAAGGACTGCCCTGCCCTGTACAGACTGATGTCAATTCCCGAACCACTTTGAATCGCCCCTTTTTTGGCTGGCTCGAGTTTCGCGCGGCGTGCGTCGATGACCACCACGGATCCCTTTCCCAGGACCGTGCACCGATCCTGCTGAACTACGATTGCGGTGGATTCCGAGATGCCGACTCCGATGCGATCCGGGGAATCCAGTACCGCCCCGAGCAGACGGTCCATGCGATGGCGGGCCAGGAAATGCTGGTCGATAATCAACTCGGGGATCAACCCCAACCCTTGCTGGACCGGGGTGTTGCCCTGCACCAGTGCCGCCTTTTTTGGGGATTGGGTGATCATCCGCTCGGAGAGAATTGCCGCGCCGGCGCTTGTCCCGCCGCAGGCAACACCTGCCAGGTAGCGGGTGCGGATCTGTTGCAACAACTTTTTCTTTTCCAATGCCTCGTAGAGTTGCTTCTGGCTTCCTCCCGGGAACCAGATTCCACTGGCCTGCCCCAGGATCTGCCTGGCCCGGGAGAGATCCTCCAACCGGAGGTTGTCGACTTTGGCGGCCCCCCGTTCAGAAAAGCTGCGGGTAGCCGCAGTACCACGGTCGGTTCGACTGGAAGCCTGGGCCAGCACGACAATCCGTGCATCTTTTCCGCCGGCCAGTTGCAGGAACCTGGCTTCCGCTTGTGGGGGCATTTTTCCCCCGCCGACGATGACCAGCGGCCCCGGTTGGTCGGCGAATCCATGGGTTGTCACACCGGAAAGAAAAATCAGCAGGAGCGTTTGATACATGGATGGGGCCACTTCCGGGTGTTTGTTGCAGGTCCTGCCGTCATTCTTGCCTTGCAAAAAGAAAAACACAAATGCAGCCTCCGGGAGACCCTGCAGGTGGCCAGCTTTTTTGGAAACGACCGCGAGCTTTACCACAGCGAGGCCGCTGGCAATCTTCAGCCTGCCTGGGCCATGAACCCGTCCGTCGTGCATGGGCACCCCCTTCAGATCGGATGATGCAATAACGGCCAAAAGCAGTCGTTTGGCACTTCATTCCGCATTCCCCGTCCGGGTTCCCCGGGGAAAACGTGACTGCCGGGAAAGAACCGGGATTCAATTACCAGTGGCCCGGCCGGGGATTCGCTGAATCTGTGTTTCCGACCGACAGGGTGGGATCCCCACTTGGCGATATTTTTTCGGTTACAATTCAAGAGGGAGTCGAGAAAATTTTTTCCGCCCAGCAGTGGTTATTCGGCTCGTAAAAAAACCATACCGGAATCGAAACATGCAGTTTTTCATTCGAAGAAGTGACAAGATCAAGGGACCTTTTGACCGAACGACGATCAACAACCTCGTGTCCGAAGGCAAGGTGATCGGGGCGGATGAAATATCCTATTCTGCAACGGGTCCCTTTGTTGAATTGCAAAATTCAATCGGACCGTTGAGTGATGTTTCGAACCCCAATCCACTGGGTACGGACATCGGGCAGCCTCCAGCAGGTCAGTTTGCCCCACAACCAACGCCTCAAGCACCGCAGCAACAACAGTTTGCACCGCAGCAGCAACAGTTCGCACCTCAGCAGCAACAGCAGTTTGCACCGCAGCAGCAACAGCAGTTCGCACCCCAGCAACAACAGCAGTTCGCCCAGCAGCAACCCTATCCCGCCCAGGCGAACCAGATCGCCACGGATGAGCAGCTTTATGCAGCCGTCCAGGGCATGAATACGCAACACAAGGAATACTACTACGAACAATTCAGGAAAATCAGGGACAAGGGTGAGTCTTTTGAAACCAGCTGGAACTGGTACGCTTTTTTCTTCGGTGCGATCTGGTATCTGGTCAGCGGACTTTATGCAAAGGCGGGCATCGCAATCGCGGCATGTGTTGTTCTGGCGGGTGTCCCGGCTCCCTTATTCTGGATCTACTTCGGCTTGTGCGGAAACTACGATCTCTACCTGAAGAAGGTCAAGAACAAAGAGCTTTGGTGATGGGCCATCGGATCAGTCAAATGGGTCTGCCCACCGCCCGACACGATTTCCACGGAACACGCTGTCAATTTCCACGCAGGGCGGTGATCCTGGCCAAGCAACTTTTCCCGCCGCGCTGCTAACAGTTGACACGGCACACTGGCCGACCTTTTCAGCCAAATATCCGGGACAGCTTTTTCTTTTCCCCGGCGTTGGCGTACGGGAGGTCGTTGGCGTCCAGGAACCGCAAAAACTCGTGGGCATCCAGCCAATGACGGCGAAAGTCCCCCGGCCAGTGACGGGTGGCGTAAAACTCGAACAGGCTTCTCATTTCCTTTTGGGGGCCGCTTCCAATCGTGTCAGGGATCAGCCTGGCAACGGCATGCCAACGCTTGCGGATCAGTGACTGGGCCTGCTCCTCCAACTGCTGCATGTTGACCGCTTCCAGGGACCGCTGTTCCGGCACGGTCAGCTCGTAACGTGCGAACAATTCCTGCGGTGAATGAACCAACTCATCGCGAACGCGGGGGTCGGCCAGGAGGTCCGCCAACAACTGAACAAAGTGACGCCCGCCGCCACCCGGCGAATTTGGCAGATCAGGATCAGCCGGTCTGTTCATCGAGTGCTCGCAGTTTCCTCAGATCGGATTCGATTTCGTCGGTCGCCTGGAGGTGCTCATCCCGCTCGAGGGTCACACCCTCGACCGCAGCATATTCAAACACAATACCGATCAGCTCCAGGAGATCGTCCTGGATCGGCTGGGCATGGCGGTCGAAATTGGTATTTCCTTTCCGGGAGTAACCAACCACATGCAGCTGAACGATGTTTTCCGGTTCAATTTCATTCAGCCATTTGCGGGGATCAAAACGGTGATTCCGCGAATTGATAAACAGGTTGGTCACATCCAGCAACAGGCCGCAGCCGGCGCGGCGGCAGAGTTCGTTGAGAAACTCAGTTTCCCGCATGGCCGTTTCGAAGCGGAGGGCGCTGGTGATGTTTTCCAGCACGACCTTTCGGTTGCAGCGATCCGCGACCTGCCGGGCGTGGTCAACAAGAATTTCGAGGGAATTCGCATCGAAATGAATCGGGTTGAGATGACCCAGGTCGACTTCACCCGAGCGGGTAAAGGCAATATGTTCACTGACCCATTGGGCATTCGCCATGTCTGCCACGCGGGCAAATCGCTCCAGCGTCTTTTCGCAGAGCGGCCCGGGAGTTCCAAGCGAAAGCCCGAGCCCGTGAACGAACGTCGGAAAATCCGCGCCCAGCTTCCCAAGGAGGCGATTTCCGGTGGGGTCGAATCCAAAAAAATGCTCTGCCGTGATTTCGATGCTGTCCACGAGCTGGCGATGGTTCTTCAGCCAGTCGGCCAGCTCCCGACGAAAACCAATCCCTATTCGCCGCCGCCGCATCCGCCACCTCCACAGCCACCTCCACAGCCACAGCCGCCTCCACAGCTTCCGGCGCAACCACCGCCATAACTCCGGCCGTGGCCACTCCACCCCCGGCTGGGTCCAATACCGCAGTTGATTCCGTAATCCGAACCATCCCCGTAACCCACCGGGTCGATGCTGATTTTCTTTTGACTGTCGATATGGTAACCGCAGTACATGCAGGTCTTTTTTCCCTGGCGCAGGGGGCGCTGGCACTCCGGACAATTCTCGGGAATTCCATCCAGATTGCCGTTTGAATCGTGGGTCGCCGTAGGGGGTCAGTTTCCGGCCCAAACCGGTGTGGAAACCACAGTAAATGCAGACCACTTTTCCTTTTCCCATCGTCCTCTGGCAACCGGGACAAGGACGAACTGCCGGGTGTGCCGGGTCACTATCGGCTCCGCCGGCGAGGGGCGGGCTGTGCGGGTCCAGCAGGTACCGATTCGCCGATCCGGGCGGAATCCGGGAGGGGTCCATCCTGTCGCCGGGCGAGACCTTTCTTTCACGGGGACCAGGAATCACGAACTTCAAACCGCATTGGTTGCACCGGGCCTTTTTTCCGGCCAGGTCGACGGCCACCTGGTAGCGGGCTCCGCATTTGCATTTCAGGGTATGCCTTTTCGACACAGAAATTCTCCTGCTCACCAATCTGATCCCGGTTCGAGCTGGTCCGGTACAGGATCCCTGGCAGCAATCACCGGTTGGCAAACCCCGGGGACAGCACGCCTCCCACCCAGCCATACCAATTCCGCCAAGGGCGGCAATGCCCGCAGAACATCGTCACGTCCCTGGCATGGATGGAATCGTTCCCGAACACCGCCTGATTCTAACGAAAAAAACAGGCTTTTGTGGGTTTGCCACCTGGGTTGGCTGCCTTGGGCAGCGGGCCTTCACAACGATATTGCAGAACAACGATATTGCAGAACAACGATATTGCAGAAATCCAACCCGATCCACTCACGTTCAGCGGCCAGGGAAACCCTGGAACCGACTTGGCAACCGGTCAGAAAAAAACAGGCGGTGAAACCGCCTGTTTTGTTTCCTTCTGAATTGTCGCCGCCCGGAATTACTTCATGGTCGTCTTGACGCGGCAAAAGTACATGTCTGCAGTGATGAAGAGATACCCGTCCGGTCCCAGCGTGCAGTTGGCAGTCGCCTCTTTCGTATTCAGCTGACCGATCAACTTTCCCTTTTTACTGAAGACCAGCACGCCCCCGGGACCGGTCGCCCAAATGCGACCTTTCTTGTCAACGACCATCCCGTCCGGCAGACCTTTTTCCTTGCCGACCCAGTCGGTGGCATCAAACAGAACCTTGCTTTTCCCCAGGTTCCCGTCTTCCATGACCGGGAAGGACTTCCAGATCGCAGCCTTGGGATCAGACTGGGCAACATACAGGGTTTTAAAATCAGGTGAAAAAGCAATTCCGTTGGGGCGTGTCATCTCCTTGGTCAGGAGAGTGATTTTCCCCTTGGAGTAACGGTAGACCCCACACCAGTCGAGCTCCCTCGCCGGATCCTCATACCTTTTGGGCAGGCCATAGGGAGGGTCGGTGAAATACAGGTCGCCGTTTTCGTGAAAGACCAGGTCGTTGGGGCTGTTGAATCGCTTGCCATCGAAACGGTCAGCGACAACAACCGCTTTTCCATCGACCATCTTCTTGATGCAGCGATCACCGTGGCAGCACATGAACAACGTACCCTTGGCGTCGAGCATCAGCCCATTGGTACCCGGCTCCGTTCCGGTGAACTTGGCTTCGCCGGTATAACCTGATGGCTCCATGAAAACCGATACTTTTCGCTGGTCCCCCAGCTTCCAGCCGACAATCCTGTTATTCGGGATATCCGAGAACAGGACTTCTTGCCGGGCAGGAACATAAACGGGTCCTTCGGACCATTCGAATCCACCCGCCAGTACCTCGATTTTCGCACCCTTGGGAACCAGCTTTTCAAAAGATTTTTTATGCCAGATGATTTCGCCAATGGACTCGGGCAATTCCCCTTTTTCCTGGGCCCAACTGGCAGGGACAACAGGGAACAGGGCAAGCAGCAGGGCGATCCACCCCGCGGATGTGGTTTTGGACAGCTTCATTCGATTCCTCGCTGGACATTGACGGTCAGTAGATTCCCGCCGGATGCATCGCAAACCGATGGGCACCCAACATGGTACTTTGGCCGATTTTGCTTGGCAACTTTTGGCCCTGCTGCCTGGTCCCGACCAACCTCAGGTTGCGGCAAACGTTTGCCGTAAGGGTGGGGGATTGGAAATTCGCAGGCCTGGCGGTCAAAATACAGGTACATTTCCAATCCAGTTTTCCGGAGTTGCCATGCGCCGCCTGTTGCCAGGAATTTACGTCTGCCCTGTTTTCACCTGCTGCCTGCTGTTTGCAGGATCGATGGCCGGGGCCCAGGAAGGAAAAGACACCCAAAAGAACCAGATCGCGGCGCTGAAGGCGGAGGTCCAAACAGCCAAATGGGCGCAGTCCTGGTGGATGCCGAGGCACAAACAAAAGTTGGCCGAGCTGAAATCAAGAAAGGGGAATGTCGACCTGCTCTTTATCGGGGACTCGATCACCCACGGTTTTGAAGGAGGCGGAAAAGCAACCTGGCAAAAATATTACGCAAAAAGAAACGCATTCAACATCGGTTACAGTGGTGACCGGACAGAGCAGGTGATCTGGCGATTGCAAAACGGAGAAGTCGAGGGAATCTCTCCCAAACTGGCGGTGATCATGATCGGCACCAACAATACGGGGCACCGGAAAGAAAAGCCCGAGCATACCGCTGCGGGCATTCAGAAAATCATCGAGGAACTTCAAACGCGACTGACGAAAACCAAAATACTCCTGTTGGCCATTTTTCCCCGTGACGAAAAACCGTCGGGCGCCTATCGGCAGATTAATGATGGGGTCAACAGGATCATCCGGGGATTCGCAAACGATGAAAAGGGAGTCTATTTCCTGGACATCGGGAACAAATTCCTGGACGAACAGGGAAACCTGCCCAAGGAAATCATGCCCGATCGACTGCATCCCAACAAAAAGGGATATGAAATCTGGGCCGAAGCCATTGAGCCGACCGTGAAAAAATTGATGGGCGAATAGACGGGCTACTTTTTGCGATATTCGTCGATACGATGTCCTTCACCCGCCTTTTCGAGGTAGGCCTCGGCATAGATGTTCGTCTGATCCCGCTGAAGCGCCTGTTTAAAATCGGCGAGTGCCCGATTCCGGTCGCCGGTCTCAAAATGGGCGACAACGCGCAAGGCATAGGAGTCTGCGATGGTGATTGGGCTGAGCCCTTCCATTTTCAGCTCAATTGCCTTGTCAAAGTCGGGAATTGACTGGGCATACCGGCCACTGATGCAATATATTTTTCCCCGACGGTAGTAGGCGTCGGGCGATTTGGGCCGGGCCTCAATATCCGCCGTGTATTTCCCGATCTTCTGTGTCTGTTCTTCGCTGAGTGGCATTTCGCCGGAAAATTGCCCGTTAGAACATCCGCTGACCGCGAACGTCATGAATGCGATCAGGATTCCGGGTGCCAGCCATTTTGACATTTTTGAGTTCCTCGAGCAGACAATTGCAGTGCCCGTTACAAAACAGGGGCTTGTCGCCTTTTTGTATCTGATATTTTTGCGAGAATAGGAAGTCCAAAGCCACCCGCAGAGGGTGGAGTCCCCATCCGAGGAATTTCAAATGGCCGAAAAAATCCTGGTCCGTGACGCTAGGTCAGCAGAACATATTGGAAAAGAGGTCCTTCTCCAGGGTTGGGTTCGCACCCGCAGAGACTCCAAGGCGGGGTTCAGTTTTATCGAACTGAACGACGGTTCGTCGCAGGGCAACATCCAGGTCATTGCCGATGCGGAGCTGCCCAATTACGAATCCGAGATCAAGTCACTGACGGCCGGTTGCAGCGTCGCCGTCGAAGGTGAAGTCAAGGAATCCGGCGGCAAGGGCCAATCGACAGAGATTCTCGCGACCAAGGTGACCCTTTACGGCACGGCCGATGCCGAAAGTTATCCGCTGCAAAAGAAACGGCATTCCTTTGAAAAGTTGCGTGAGTGGGCTCACTTGCGGCCACGCACGAACACGTTCGGCGCCGTGACAAGAATTCGCAACTGTGTCTGCAATTCCATCCACCAGTTCTTCCAGGAACAGGATTTCTATTACGTCCACACCCCAATCATCACCACCAGTGACTGTGAGGGAGCCGGCGAGATGTTCCAGGTGACCACGCTGAACCTGGAGGAGCTGGCCAAGCGACAGGTCGACAAGGTGGAGTACAAATGGGATTTTTTCGACCGGCCGTCCTACCTGACCGTGAGCGGTCAGCTGGAGGCAGAGATCTTTGCCTGTGCCATGGGAAAAGTCTATACGTTTGGCCCCACCTTCCGCGCAGAAAACTCCAACACCACGCGGCACCTCTCGGAATTCTGGATGATTGAGCCGGAAATGGCCTTTCATGATCTGAACGACAACATGGACCTGGCCGAAAGATTCCTGAAAAGAATTTTTGGTGACGTGCTGTCACGATGTGCCGAGGACATGGAATTCATCAACCTGCGGGTGGACAACACGATGATCGCCACCCTGCAGTCCATCCTCGAAAGCGACTTTCAGCGGGTCCCCTACACCGATGCGATCGACATCCTCACCCGTTCCGGGAAAACATTCGAGTTCCCAGTCGAATGGGGTACCGATCTGCAATCGGAACACGAGCGATTTCTGACCGAGGAGCACTTCAAGCAGCCGGTGATCCTTTACGATTACCCGAGGAAAATCAAGCCGTTTTACATGTACTGTAACGATGATGAAAAAACGGTACGTGCCATGGACGTACTGGTCCCCAAGGTGGGGGAGATCATCGGCGGCAGCCAGCGGGAACACCGGCTCGATATCCTGGAAAGCCGAATGCGGGAACAGGAGATGGAACTAGACGAATACTGGTGGTACCGTGAACTCCGCCAGTACGGTACGGTTCCCCACAGTGGATTCGGGCTGGGCCTCGAACGGGTGATCCAGTTTGTGACCGCCATGGGCAACATCCGTGATGTGATACCGTTCCCGCGAACACCCGGAAATGCCGAATTCTGATTCGACGCATCCCGATCTGCCGGATGCCCCACAATGGGGTCAGCGCAGATCGGCAGGCGGCAAATCATGTACCGTCCCGAACCTGTGGCAACCTGTTACAGGCCAACAGGGACTCGCCAGCATACCGTTGGTTCGGACGCCGACTTCCATCGCACCGGTATTCAGTGAAACTGAAACCATTCCTTTTTTCGCAAGGGTTTTTCAATGCACAAAACAGCAATCGCCGGTTGGCTACTGCTTGGAATCTCAGTTTCTGCGACCGCGCAGGATCCAGGCCTCAAGGTTGAGAATTTTGACAGACAGACACGGGTCCAGGACGACCTGTACCGGTATGTCAACGGAACCTGGCTGGATAAGACCGAAATCCCGGCAGACAAATCCAACTATGGATCGTTTACGGCACTCGCCGACCTCTCCCAACTCCGAATTCGCCAGATCGTCGAGACAGCCGCCAGCGGCGACCACCCGGCGGGTAGCGACGAACAGAAGGTAGGTGACTTTTTCAAGAGCTTTATGAACCAGGCCGCGCTCAACCGCAAAGGGGCCAAGCCAATCGCCAACCTGCTGGAGCGGGTGGACAGCCTCGATTCGCACAAAAAAATCTTCACCGCTTTCGGTCGCTACGGTGCCATGGGTGTCGATACGCCAGTAGGTGTTTTCGTGTCCCAGGACGCCAAGGACTCGTCCCGATACATGGTCCACATGATCCAGAGCGGAACATCGCTTCCTGACCGGGACTATTACCTCAAGGAAGACGAAAAATCCAAGGCGGCCCAGGCGGCCCTGAAAACCTACATCGCGACTGTCCTCAAAGCAGCCGGGGTCGAGGGGGGCGACCAGGCAGCCGATTCCATCCTGGCACTGGAGACCCGACTGGCCGAGGCCCAGGTAGACCGGACGACCCTGCGAAACGTTCAAAAAAGATACAACAAGATGCTGGTTGCCGACCTGGGAAAAAAATTCAAAACCGGCAACTGGAAGGGCCTGCTGAAGAACGCACGCATCCCGGAAGTCGAAGACATCAACTGCATGACGCCTCCGTTTTTTGAAGCATTCAAAACCACCTTCAAGCAGACCAGTGTCGAGGACTGGAAAACCTATTTGCGATATAAAATCGTTGACATGGCGGCACCGTACCTGTCAGAAGAATTTGAAAAAGCGCACTTCGAACTCTACAGCCGGACATTGGCCGGCGTTCCCGAGCAAAAACCGCGTTGGAAAAAGGCCGTCGATGCCATCAGTGGACGACGGGGCAAAGGAACCCTGGGGGAAATGGTTGGCAAGATCTACGTCCAGCGGCATTTTCCCGAGGAAGCCAAGAGGAGGATGGACGAGCTGGTGAAGAACCTGCTGTCCGCATTTGACAAGGGAATCGACGAACTGGAATGGATGAGCAGCAAAACCAAGTCAGCCGCAAAGGAAAAGCTGTCCAAGATCAAAACCAAGATCGGCTACCCGACCAAATGGCTCGACTATTCCGCGCTGGAGGTTCAGCCCAACGACCTGTTCGGGAACATGCTCCGGTCCAACAGGGTGGAATACCAGCGAATGATCGACAAACTGGGAAAGCCGGTTGACCGGGAAGAGTGGGGGATGACCCCGCAAACGGTCAACGCCTATTACAGCCCTCCCAAGAATGAAATTGTCTTCCCGGCCGCCATTCTGCAGCCACCTTTTTTTGACCTGAGTGGTCCCGATGCCCTGAATTACGGAGGAATCGGCGCGGTGATCGGGCATGAAATCAGCCACGCTTTTGACGACCAGGGAAGCCAGTTCGACGGTGATGGCAACCTGCGAAACTGGTGGACCGACGAAGATCGGGCTGCCTTCAAAAAGCTGGCCGACCAACTGGTGCAGCAGTATTCAAGGTATGAGCCGCTGCCAAACAAGACCGTGAACGGGAAACTGACCCTCGGCGAAAATATCGCCGACCTTTCGGGGCTGGCCGTTTCCTACAAGGCTTACAAAATCTCCCGGGAAGGCAAAAAGGAAGAAAGTTTTGCGGACTGGAATGGGCCCCAGCTGTTTTTCGTCGGCTGGAGCCGGGTCTGGGCCAGGAAGTACCGCGAAGCCGAAATGGTACGCCGTCTGCTGACCGACTCGCATTCACCTTCCCGCTACCGGGCCAACGGGCCGGTCATGAATATCGATGCGTTTTATGAGGCCTTCGAACTGAAGAAGGGGGACAAGCTGTTCAAGCCGAAAGCGGAACGAATCCGGATCTGGTGAGTGAACGCCACTGGATTCCGCTTACGACGGGTTCTGCAAAAATTGACACAGGGCAGCGGGAGTCGCTGCCCTGTTTTTTTGGCATCCTGTTTTTTTGGCATCCTGTTTTGTGCATCCTGTTTTGTGCATCCTCTTAGCCTGAACGGGAGCGGTTCCCGAAATTCGAAACCACCAACAGCCACAGGCACCTGGCAAACACTCAACATGAATCGGGCTTATCTGCCGCCCGCTGGCAGCGGCTTGCCCATGCCCCATGCGGTTGCCCCGAACCGGATGCAGAGGCCCTACTTGAGTTTGTCCTTGAAAACCTTGCGGAACTTTTCGAGCTTTGGCACGATCACGGCACGGCAATAGGGATTCTGTCCATTGAGGCTGAAGTAGTCCTGGTGGTAATCCTCGGCCTTGTAGAATTCTTCAGCAGCCACGATTTCGGTCACGATCGGGTTCCTCCAAATCCGTGCCTCGTCCAGTTTTTTCTTTAACTCCTGGGCGACTTTCTTCTGGGATTCCGTGTGGTAGTAAACCCCGGAACGATACTGTGTACCGGTGTCCGCACCCTGCCGATTCAACGTGGTCGGGTCGTGTGTCTTCCAGAAGACTTCCAGCAATTCTTCAAACCGGATTTCATCCGGATCGAATTCAATTCGGATCACTTCCGCATGTCCGGTCAGACCGGTGCAGACCTGTTTATAGGTCGGATTGGGGACAGATCCGTTACAGTAGCCCGACTCCACCTTCTTGACCCCCTTGAGCTCCTTGAACACCGCTTCCACGCACCAGAAGCAACCTGCACCAAATGTAGCTGTTTCCAATTTCCCGTCTCCCTTTTTTTGATGAGTCTCTTTTTTTTCCCTGTCTGCACTTCCGCTCATTTCGCCGGATGTGGTTTCAACGGGTGTGGTTTCAACGGATGTTTTGAACGACGGGGCGGTCTTTGTCCCGGGGTCACCACCGCACCCAACCAGCAGCGCGGTCATCGCTGCTCCCAGGATCAAGGATGTCATTTTCATTGCACGGCCTCTGTTGAATTTCTTACGACTGCTGAGGTGACGGTGTGCCTCCCCAGGACTTACATTTTTTTTGATTTGCGGCAAAAAAACAATCGAGAATCGATTTTTCATTTCAGAACGTCAAATAAAAGCCCCGTCGGCAACCGTTCCGACCGGGACTGCCGTGGAGGCCGGTTGGGGGGCTTCATTCGTTCACTGCCCCATCCAATCCGCCGCATCGGGAACGACACTTTCCAAAAGCCCCAAGCGGCTCAATGCTTCAAACCTGTCAGCTTTTCCCGGCACTTTTGGTAACGGTCAACCGCCCGCCGGGTCCGTTCGGACAGTCGGATATTGAATTTTGATTCCACCTCGGACCCGGAGATGGTACCGAACAGAACTTCCTCCAGCCAACGGGAGCCGGTCGTGCGGGCAGGATTTTTTTTCTTTTTCAGTATTTCCCTGTGCAGAAAACTGGAAACCTGCGAGACCACGTTTTTCTTCGATTGCTGCTGAACCGACACCACGTCATCGGCCGCCCTCCGGAGTTGGGATTCTGCGGCAATGAACTGATCACACAAAATCCTCGCCGGCGCATCGGGAGCCAGGTAGACCGGAACCACAAAGTCCGAGCGGGATACCCGGCCACCGGCACCCCCTGTATCGGAGGTAATGCCACGACAACTGACATGCAGCAAATCCGCTCTCCAGGCAATCGGAACCTGGATGATCAAACAGAGTTCCCGGCTCCCTTCGAGTGTGGATTGGCTGGACGGCTTGAATTTGAAGTAGGTAGCGGTCTGCCGGTTTTGCGTGCCGCTGGCGACAGCCAGTTGCTTGGGCGGCAGGCGGGAAACCTTTCGGGTTTCTCCACGGCGATTACTGAAACCGGCATTCAAATTCGCCTTTCCAAACATCTCAACGGCAGGTGTCAGCTGAATGCCGCTATTGTTGGCGGTATCCCGATTTTCGCTGACATCGATTGGAGAAGCAAACTCGGTGGTCAACGTTGTGCTAGGGCTAAAATCAACCATTCGCATCGATTTTTCCGGCGCTTCGATAAGAAAGAAAAGCTCCTGGATGACGCGGTCCGAACCGGAATCCAGCAGGGTGGAGGCCGTGAACCGGACCTCCAGGAGCTTTTCCAGGCTGTGGGTTTTTGCAAACGACTCAGAGGTGACCTCCCGGGCGGCGACAGCAGCGGGAATGTCAAAGCGAATGACCGGAGGCAGGCCGGGGCGGTGCAGACCGGGGCGGGGCGAGTCAGGGCGGGACGGATCATCCGCCGTGAACGCTGTCCGATTGACTGCCAGGGTTGCTGGCAAACTGGCCACAAGCAACAGAAGGAGGGTCGAGGTGGAAGGGGCGGGCATGGTTTCTCCAGGAAGTTGAACCCTCATGGCCAATTTCATCCGTCCTGGAGTTGATTGAACTGGTCCGTTTCCAGACCGCGGGAATGTTAGACGAGGCTGGCCGGCAGTCAACCGGTGAAAACGGACGACTCCATTTTTATTTTCCGGGCAGGCTCCCCTTTCGGAAAAACCGTCCAACTTTGACAACCTTTGCCAGCACTCCCTGCTTTCGAGTTGGCCGGCGCGGGAAGGGGATAATTCGTATTGGTGAACCGTTGGCATATTTTTACGATAAAGGGATGCAAGCATTCCCCAACAAAGCCCCCCGAATTCTGATCTCCCGCCTGAGTCACATCGGCGACTGCATTTTGACGATTCCCGTCGCCAACGCGGTGAGGGATCGATTCCCCAATGCCTGGATCGCATGGGCCATCGAGTCACCCGGAGACAGACTGATCGGCGAATGCCAGGCAGTGGACCAGGTCATCCCGATCCCCAAAGGCTGGTTAAAAAAACCTTTGCAAACATGGCGATTGCGAAAAAAGTTGCGAAGCCTGAAATTTGACATTTGCCTGGATCCACAATCGTTGACCAAAAGTGCTGGCATTGGCTGGCTGAGTGGAGCCAAAATCCGGATGGGGCTTGCTCCTCCGCTGGGGCGGGAACTGGCTCCAAGACTGAACAATCTCCAGGTGCCTGTCTCGTCGCGACACGTGGTGGACCGCTCGGTTGAAATGCTGAAGGAACTGGGCATTTCAGAGGTCCAACCCGAGTTTCGCCTGACAATTCCCTCCGGGGCTGCGGAAACTGCCTTGCAGATCACTTCAAAACTGGGGCTGGAAAACAATTTTGTGGTCATTAACCCGGGAGCCGGTTGGAAATCCCGGCAATGGTCGAATGAGCGTTTCGGACGGGTTGCGAAGTTTCTGCTCGAATCCTGTGCCCTGACTCCAATCGTCACCTGGTTTGGAGATGCCGAGGAACGCATGGCGGATGAAATCGTAACCGCCAGCGGCCGGGCAGCTGTTAAAGTACCCGCCACCCGGCTTTGGGAACTGGCTGGCTTGATCCGCAAAAGCGCGTTTTACGTGGGTTGTGACACCGGTCCAACGCACCTTGCAGCCGCAGTGGGAACACCCTGTGTCACACTTTTCGGTACCACCGAACCGGAAGTCTCCGGTCCCTACGAGGACGATCCGGACCGACCCCGACACATTTGCGTCCAAAAATACTACCAGTCGGGGACCTCCCGGGAACGCCGAAAAGGGGAAAACCACGCCATGATGGCCATTGAAACAGACGAGGTCTGTGATGCTGTCCTGCGGATGTCGCAACGTTTGAAGTGCAAAAACGTGGCCTAGAACCGGCCAGTTGTATGCGAAAACGGTTTTGCGGGAAGCTCTCGCCCGGGCATCCCGGATCTCAAGCGTTGAGACCGGAAAAAAATTAAATGCTCGAAATTTTCACGGCCTGATTCGTGGAAAAAACGCGGCAAAACCGGGGGTTTTCGCCTGAAACCGGGCGGTCGAAAAAATTTCCGAGAATTATTGGGTACTTTCGGGATCCGCTGCGTTTCCTATGGTAGCGGACATTTTTGACAAAGCATCCGTTCAAAAGAAATCGGAGAGGGGTTCTTTTGGATTGATGCGGTCAGAAAGACTCCGCTTATTTTTTTTCTTGCGGACACTCATTGAGACAGGCCGGGCAGACAGGGCCGAACCAGCACCGGGGGCAACTTCTACCAGGCAGGCATTTTACCGGCTGAGATCCGGGATGCCCGGGCGAGAGCTTCCCGCAAAACCGGTTTCCCATTTTATTTTTCGCAACTTCGCGATTTCTGCCGATCGCGATTGATCCTGGTACAGCCTTGTTCGGGTGGAAATATTCTGTTGCCCCACCAACGTGTGGCCATTCTCACCGCACCCCCGCTGAAATTTTCACCGACCTGGAATCCGCATGGACGCCATCAACGGAGAGGCCAGCGAGGCCAAGCCGAATCTCCGCAAATCAGCCAAAATGAGAGGGGGCCTTGGGATCGACCGGTCAGCGTCCGAGGGCTCAAAATGGCCGCCAACCTGATTTCCCGCGTCAACGGGAGACTTTTACTGATCCGCACACCTCAATCAGGGTCGCAGGTTCCCTTCCACTGGCCGTCCTGAGACCGTTGTGATCTGATTATTTTGACGGTATTGTTAGAAAAGTACTCGAATCCCACCTGTTATCCCAACCCCGAAACATTTGATGAGCACCGCTGAACTCGATCTGCAGGATGAAATCACCAAGGCAAAAGATCTGCTGGACGAACATGCCTACAAGACTGTCCAATGGCATTTCCACGAATCGACCGGTTGTCCCTTCTGGCTGGAAAAAAAGGCGGAGCTGAAATTCGATCCGTTGACAGAAGTTAAGGTCTACGACGATCTGAAAAAGTTCCCCCATTTCGAGGATGAATGGCTTCGAGGGGGTCCCATCGAGCGGTGGGTTCCCAAGGGTCACCAGGGCAAGCCAACGTACGTGTTTGAAACCGGTGGCACGACCGGCATCCCGAAATCACGAATGGTCATCAATGACTTTCGCACCGATTACGAGCTGTTCAGTGAGACCCTGCCGGACGAGTATTTTCCCCGGGGAGCCAACTGGCTGATGCTGGGTCCCTCCGGACCGCGGCGCTTGCGGCTGGCGGTCGAACACCTTTGCCAATTCCGGGGAGGCATCTGCTTCTGCATCGACCTTGATCCCCGCTGGGTGGTGAAACTGATCAAAAAGGGTTGGATGGACCACCTCGAAGAATACAAGAAACATTGTATCGACCAGGCCGTTACCGTCCTGAAAGCCAATCACGATATCAAGTGCATGTTTGCCACCCCCAAACTGTTGGACTCTCTTTGCCTCGCACTGGAAGAGGCCGGGACCTCTTTGGCAGAGACCGGCGTCACAGGTATCTTTTCCGGTGGAACGGAATTCACTCCCCAATGGACGCGCTACTGCGTGGAAGAGCTATTCGGCGGACCACCGGAGGAGAGTGGAATCTACATGACACCCACCTATGGCAATACTTTGATGGGACTGGCATGCAGCAAGCCGGTCACCGCCGAAGAAAGTTACAAAATCAGTTACTACGCTCCCCAACCCCGGGCAACCACCGAAGTCGTCTGCTTTGACGATTACGACCAGGTGGTCGGTTACGGGGAAACCGGACGCGTGAAACTGACCACGCTGACCGATGAGTTTTTCGTGCCCGGGTTCATGGAACGCGACGAGGGAGAGCGGGAAGCTCCGTTCGACAAGTACCCCTGGGATGGAGTCAGTGGGGTTCGACCCTTCCACGAATTGGCGACTTCCACCACGGTGGGGGTTTACTAGCCCCGTTGCAGACCGGGCTTGTTCCGCGGGGCACGGTCCGGGAGTCAAGGCAATCCGCCCGTAGCAACTTTCTGTTATCAATCCGCCCCTTTTTTCCGGGCAGCGCGGGATAACCCCGGTACCCGATCCCGTTTCTTTTATCTGATTCTCGGAGATTTATCGTGTTGAATGTTCCTGTCTTACGTTGGGGAAAACCGTACGAATCACTCGATGTTGAAGAAGTGCATCACTTCGCGACTGGCGAACCGATCTGCAAGATTAGCAAGGCCAACGGCGGAATTATCCAGCGTGACATGAGGAAAGCGCACATCGCGCGTACCAAGCTGAGGGAAATTCCCCCCGCCGAGTTGCTGGAAATGGTTTCCCGGGCTGCCGACCATTACGAAAATGACTCCCTGGAAATTGGAGATGGCCAGCAAAGCCCCGAGGACTTTGTTCACCAGCAGTCGGCGACCACCGGTTTGCCCGAGCACATGTGCCGCAAGAACATCGCCAAGAATTCCTTTGTGCTGAGAAACATGAAGGAAATCCTGGACTGTCTGACCCGGGGGCTGGACCTGGAGATCCTCTCGGCCGGCTACGGTACCGAAAACCGGGGCGTGGTCGTTAGCTACCAGGCCCAGACACCGGTCCTCGGAGCCATTCTCCCGTCCAACTCGCCGGGAGTTCACACCCTCTGGCTACCGGCCATCCCACTACAGATCGGGCTGGTGCTTAAACCGGGTTCCCAGGAAATCTGGACCCCCTACAGGATGGCAGCGGCGTTCATGAAAGCGGGCATTCCGGGAGAGGCAATCGGTCTCTACCCGGGAGGTCACGACTGTGGCGGTGCCATCATGACCTCCGCCAGTCGCAGCATGATTTTTGGCAGCCTTCAGACCATCGAGCAGTACAGCGGCAACCCGAAGGTCCAGGTACACGGCCCCGGTTTCTCCAAGATCATTCTCGGGGACGATGTGGTCGATGATTGGGAGAACTATCTCGATGTGATGGTGGAAAGCATCTTTATCAACGGCGGAAGAGGATGCATCAACTCCTCCGGAATCTGGGCTTCCCGTCACACGAAGGAAATCGCTGCTGCCATCGCTGAAAAAATAGGCCCCGTCGACGTCAAATCACCGGACGATCCGGAGGCAGGACTGGCGGCATTTACCAACAGGCAGCAGGGAATCGGCACCTGGGAAATACTCGAAAAGGACCTTGAGGAGAATGGCGTGACCGACATGACCAGTCAGTACGGCGATCGACTGGTCGAACAGGAGCGATGTTCCTACCTGAGGCCCGTGATTGCACACTGCGACTCCCCCGACTGTGCCATCGCTTCCAAGGAATTCATGTTTCCTTTTGCGTCCGTGGTTCAGTGCCCGGAAGACCAGATGATCAAAAAAATGGGATACACGCTGGTTTGCACGGCCCTGACGAAGAACCAGGAGATGATTCGCCAGTTGTCGGACTCAACGCACATCGACCGCTTGAACATTGGTGGTATACCGACGAACCGCCTGAACTGGTTGCAACCCCACGAGGGAAACATCATCGATTTTCTGTTCAAATCGCGGGCCTACCAGGTCGCGGAAGAAATGGCGATGGTTTGATTCGACCGGCTTCCACCTGGTCTTCCATCGCAATCTGTTCTGAAAATCTGACCTACCATGCAAGTTGACGTGCCGCATTCACTTCAAGCTTTTGACTTTGAGCCGCGTACCCGGCTGATTTTCGGGAACGGCTCGATTGGCCAACTGGGCCAACTGGCCATTCCGCTTGGCCAGCGAGTGCTGGTCGTCAGCGACCCGGGTATTGTGGAAGCCGGCCACGCGACTACCGGCATTCGTTCCCTCGAATCCGCGGGATTGAATGTCAGCCTGTTTGACGGTGCCCGGGAAAATCCCACCACCGAGAATGTCGAGGCAGGACTGCAGCAAGCCAGAGAGTTCCAGCCGGATCTGATTGTCGGGCTGGGGGGCGGCAGCTCCATGGACTGCGCCAAGGGAATCAACTTCCTCCACTGCTGCGGCGGAAGGATGCAGGATTACTGGGGCGTTGGCAAAGCCACTGCCGATCTGCTGCCCATGATTGCCGTTCCGACCACATCGGGTACGGGCAGCGAAATGCAGAGCTTTGCATTGATCTCGGACGCCGAGACTCACGTCAAAATGGCCTGTGGTGACAAACGTGCTGCCTGCAGGGTAGCCATCCTCGATCCGGAATTGACCCTGACCCAACCACCCCAGGTAACGGCACTGACCGGAATCGATGCCATCTCCCATGCCCTGGAGACATTTGTCACGACCCGCCGAAACCCCATTTCAAGCTTTTTCAGCAAAGAGTCCTGGAAGCTTTTGTCGGCCAACTTCCGTACAGTTCTTTCCGAACCGGATCATCTCGACGCTCGCGGGGGAATGCTGTTGGGGGCGGCCCTGGCCGGCCTGGCAATCGAAAACTCGATGCTGGGAGCCAGTCATGCCCTGGCCAATCCGTTGACGGCCCATTACGAAACGCCCCACGGTCAGGCCGTGGGACTGATGCTCCCCCACGTCATCCGGTTCAACGGGGCCGAGTGTGGTCCGCTGTACGCCGATCTTTGGAACCAGGTACAGCCGGCGAATCCGGAGCAATCGGGCGATCATCAGCCGGTAAACGATCTGGCGGATTACGTGACGCAACTGGTTTCGGCCGCCGGATTGGCCACCCGATTGTCGACTCTGGATGTCGAGTCGAATAAACTTGAGCAATTGGCAGAGGAGGCTTCTCGACAGTGGACCGGAGGTTTTAATCCCCGTGCCGTGACTACCGAGAACCTGTTGGGGCTGTACCGTGAGGCGTACTGACCCACGGCCCTGCCAGGCGGTAAATCCTCCAGGCCGCGTTTCCTGGGAACCCGGATTGCGGGGAACCACAATCTGCAAAACCGAATCCGCTACCGGCCTGTCCGTTCAACTACAGAATTGAAGCAGAATTTCGATGACTCAATCCCTTCGCTGGCTCGCCGGGTTTTTCCTTCTTTTTTTCTCCGGTATCTCCGCCCAACAGGAAACGGACCCAAAAACCGGGTCGGCAAAAGAAGGGACACGCAAAACGTCCCAAAGCAAAGAGGACGGAAAAAACTGGACGATGTTCCGTGGTGATCCGCTGGGGACCGGCAACTCGGACACTCGATTGGCTGACAAACCGGAACTGCTCTGGACTTTCAAAGTTCCAAAAGGTGCCTTTGAATCCACCGCAGCCATTGTGGAGGGTGTCGTTTACATCAGTGATCTCGACGGCAAGGTCTACGCCCTTGATTTGAAAACAGGTAACAAGCGTTGGGAATTCAAGGTGGACAGTGGTTTCTCGGCATCACCGTCGGTACGTGACGAACTGATCTTCGTGGGCGACTACGATGGAACGTTCTACTGCCTGGACAAGCAGGGCAAACTGAAGTGGAAACACGCGACCGAAGCCGAGATTTCATCCAGTGCGAACTTCTATCGGGACAACGTTCTGTTCGGCTGCCAGGACGCCACGCTTTACTGCCTGAACATGAAAACCGGCAAAACCGTCTGGAGCTACCAGGTCGAGGACCAGATTCGATGTTCGCCGACCGTGGTCGAGGGACGATGTTTTGTCGCCGGCTGTGATGCCCGATTCCACATCGTTGACCTGAAAAAAGGAAAAGGCCTGACCGCCGTTGATATTGACGGGCCGACCATGGTGACCCCTGCCGTGGTGGGTGACAACGCTTATTTCGGCACCGAACAGGGAACAGCCTTTTCGATCAACTGGAAGGAAGCGAAAAAAAACTGGGACGCTCGCATCGATGAAAGGGGTGACTCGATTCGCAGTTCCCCGGCGATCACGAAAATTCAATCCAAAACAGCGATGGTTTTTGGAACCCGCAGCAAACACATTTATGCCGTGGAACTGGAAAAGGGGCATGTGCTCTGGAAATACAAAACCAGGTCCATGGTCGACTCTTCGGCGGCGGTCGCAGGAGGCAGGGTCTTTTTCGGAACGGATCGTGGAAAGCTAATCGCGCTCAATACCGAAGATGGAAAACTGTCATGGGAAACCGACCTCGGGGGAACCATTACCGCGTCTCCCGCCATTGCGGACGGAAAACTCGTGATTGCCAACGACCGGGGCACCGTTTTTTGCTTTGGGAAAAAGGAATGATTTTGGCTACAATACAGGTCCACCCGATCTGGAGATAACCAGCAAAAAATGGCAACTGAAACTGAAAAAACCGAAGTTGGCAGCTACTTCATTTCCAACTACCCGCCCTTTTCCCAATGGAAAAAGGAAAACCTTCACGAGGTGGAAACCGCCCTTTCCAATCCACCCGGGGAAGTTCCGCTGGGACTCTATCTGCACATTCCTTTTTGCAGGAAACGGTGCAAATTCTGTTACTTCAAGGTCTTCACCGACAACAACGCTGCGGATATCCAGCGATACGTCGATGCGCTATGCCAGGAAATTGAACTGGTCAGCCAACAGCCTGTGATGGGGGACCGCCCCTTTCGATTTGTCTATTTCGGTGGGGGAACTCCGTCTTACCTGAGCGTTCGCCAACTGAACGCACTGGTGGACAGACTGCGGGAGAATATCAGCTGGGAGCAGGCTGAAGAGGTGACCTTTGAGTGTGAGCCCGGAACACTGAAAGAGCCCAAAGTCCAAACCCTGAGGGAACTGGGCGTCACCCGATTGAGCCTGGGAGTCGAAAATTTCACCGACACCATTCTCAAGGAAAATGGACGGGCCCACCTTTCGGATGAAATCTACCGGGCCTGGGAATGGATCCGCAAGGCCGACTTTCCGAACGTAAACATCGACCTCATATCGGGTATGGTTGGTGAAACGTGGGACAACTGGAAAGAGAACATAGACAAAGCCATCGAACTTTCACCTGAAAGCATCACCATCTACCAGATGGAATTGCCTTTCAACACCGTCTACTCCAAGGATATCCTGGGTAACAAGATCGAAACTCCGGTAGCTGACTGGCCGTTGAAACGGGAGTGGGTCAACTATGCCTTTGACCGATTTCTCGAGGCGGGGTACCACACCAGTAGCGCCTACACCGTTGTCAAGGATCCGGAAAAAGTCAATTTCAGCTACCGGGACAACCTCTGGCAGGGGAGCGACCTGCTGGCCACCGGGATCGCCAGTTTTGGACATGTTTCGGGGGTTCACTACCAAAACAAGGCTGGCATGGAAGAGTACCTTGCCGATTTGACCGAACATGGCAAACTGCCTCTTGGAAGGGCTTACACCCCAACGAACCTGCAGTCTTTGATTCGGGAAGTGATCCTGCAACTGAAAAAAGGATTTCTGGAAGCCGCCTATTTCCAGCAGAAATTTGATGTCGACATTCTTGAGCACTGGGCGGCCACCTGGAAGGATCATAACGAAAACGGTTTCCTGGAAATTACTGACCGGGGAGTAAAGCTGACCAGGAAGGGCTTGCTGCATGCGGATGCGTTGCTTCCGCCATTTTTTGAAGAGCAATTTCAAAACGTTCGCTATACCTGACCTTGTATCAGCTGATTCTCGTTTCGAGGTGGCAAGGGGGGGAGCCTTGTCGCCATCCGTCGCAGCGATGCCACACAGGGTCTCCAGCCCTCAACAATTCACTTTTCCTGCAGGGGGACCTCGGACTGTCTTATGTCGCATTCGGCAAATTCTGAAAAGTTCATGATGGGTGAATTCGAGGCGGTGTTCCCGGTCGATCGCCTCTATGCCCGGAATCTCATGTGGGCCTTCCCGGGAGAGTCCGTGACTCGCTTCGGCTTCTCGGCCTATGCCGTTCGCCTGCTGCAGGATGTTTACTTCCTCGACTGGGAGCTTGAGCCCCCTCGGGTGCTGCAGGCCCGGCAGGAAATGGGATCCATCGAAAGCAAAAAGGCTGAAAGCTCGATTTACTGTCCGACAGACGGCAAGCTGATCGCCTTGAACGAAATCCTGCTGAATGACCCTTCCGCCATCAATGTGGACAAGTATGGAGAGGGATGGCTTTTTGAAATGCAGGTTTCGGAACCTGATTTTTTGACGGCCAAACAGTATATTGAACATCTGGAAACGGTTTGGCAGGATGCCCAGAAGACCATCAAAGGGCAAATGAACCAGTAATGGCCAAGAGAATATCCGTTATCGTCTCGCAGGGACAAAGCCAGAACCCCGCGAAAAGAAAGCTGGAAGAATCGATCGTGACGGCCTTGATGACCGAGGCGGGCATGGACGTGACCGTGGTGCCCCATCTTTATGACCTGAAACCGGATGGAACGGGAATGCTGGCCCTGAAGAGCATTTCCGGAAACATGATCGTCCTCAGCTGGCTCTTCGAACGTGCGGCCCACTGGATCCTGGACCGCAACGGGATTGATGGTCATGTCGGTGTGGTGGAACTGAAAAATGAAACCACCGAAGAAGACGAGGAACTGGCCGCTGAAATGGAAGAGGATGAAAAAGAGCGTGTCATCCATTCCAGGCAGATTCCCGATCGGAAGATTTACTGCCTCGACCTGAGAGTCAGTGACCGACCCTCGGATTTCATCGATGAGATCAGGCGCATCCAGAACGAAAGGTCGCTGGATGTGGTATCCCTGGGTTCCAACGGCGGTTCCTCCCTGCCCGCGGAAAGGTTCGAGAATCCGACCAATCAGACGGCGTTGAACCGGGACGGAACCGGCCTCGAACAGGCGGAGCTTCAACCCGCAACCGCCATCCTGAACCGTATTGAAGAATCAGCCGCCCGCCGCTGGTACCCGGTCATCGATTACAGTCGATGCACCAACTGCATGGAATGCATCGATTTTTGCCTGTTCGGTGTCTACGGTGTCGACCGGGCAGATTCCATCCTGGTGGAACAACCGGACAATTGCCGAAAGGGATGCCCCGCCTGTTCGCGGGTCTGCCCGGAAAACGCGATCATGTTTCCCCAGCACAAGACGCCGGCCATTGCAGGATCGGAAGAAGTGGGCGGAAGCCTCAAAATCGACCTGTCGAAACTTTTTGGGGCACCTGAAGAAGGCAAATCAGCGGAAGAAATTGCAGCCCTCGAAAGAGATGAGCAGTTGATTGCAGCTGGACGCGATGCTGTCGGTTTTTCACTGCCCCGACGTCAAGCAAGCCAGCAGCAGGAACCAAAGGACGAGCTGGATTCACTCGTGGACGAGCTGGACGAACTGGACCTCTGATTACCGGGGCCCGGATTCGTTGAGGCCTTTTCACCTGGAAGTTCGAATCTGGAAGTTCGAACCTGGAACAAGCAGACCCCTAACGGGCAGACCGATGAAGGCTGAGGCATGAATCCCGAAGATTCAGATGAAAAGATGGTGTTCGGAGAATTGAAGGACACCAATCCGTATTCCCAATTCATGGGTGATTCGGTACCGGGCGGCTCACCGCCGGCGAAACTGCCGACCCCGGGCTCCCCCCTCGATTCCGCCGGTTATCCCCCGGCAATGTATCCCTCGGGATATCCGGTCTATCCCGTAACTTACATTCCTCCCGAGCCACCTCCGGGCAAACCCGAATACCCGCCGCCTTCTTCCACGCCTGGTGGAAAGGCCATCAGTGGCTTCTGTTTCCTGGTCATTTTTTCCGTGATTGCGATCATTCTGATTCTTCAGAATTTCGTTGTTCCGGAAGGGACAGAGGGTACTCCCGAAGGCGAGCTTGCCAACTTGGTTCTGCAGGGAAAGGTCGCACTCGGCGTGAAGGCCATGGGAGACAGCAACCCCGAATTTGGCGAAGAACAGCAGGAGTCCTTCCCATTCGGGCAATTTGGATCGGTGAGAAACCGTCAAGCCGGCGCGGTCATGACCAGCGAACTGGAATCTGCCGGGGACGGCCTGGTGGTGCTGGCAGCGATGGAAAAACAGGCCGCGGCGGTGAACTATGAACTCAACGAGGCAGAACTGCAAAATACCGAGACATTGCGTCAGTTGTTCAATGGCTTCCCTCCTGACCAGTTGTCAGAATCCCAGAGACTTTACCTTGAAAAGGAACTCCTCTGGTTCGGTGAACTGGCGTTGCATCCTGAATCAGGAGACACCACCAACCCACAGCGTCAGGCGCTGCTGTCGAATGCGAAATCCACGTTTGTTGCACTGGTATGCGTGGTTGTTGCAGGGATGCTTGCCCTCATTGCGGGTGTGATCGGTCTGATCGTATTTGGAATTCTGTACACGGTTGAAAAAATCAACATCCGTACCCGTTGGTACAGTCGCGAATCGACGATCTACCTCGAGTCCTTCACGATATGGCTACTGACGTTCATGGGATCCAGTCTCCTTTTCGGCTGGCTGGCCCCAGAACAAAATCCGCTGGTTGGCAACCTGCTTTTGTTTTTGCTGTCCCTGGTAACCTGTTTGTGCTGGCCCGTTTTTCGCGGCAAATGGTCAAAAGAATTCCGGCAGGACCTCGGGTTCTGCGGAAATCCTGTCAGGGAAATGCTGGTCGGCGCGTGGTGCTACATTTGCGGACTGCCAATTCTGCTGGCCGGATTTATCTGCACACTCATTTTCCTTTCCGCGGCCGCCCCGGTAATGACCGAAGACGACCTGTCAGCAACCGGCCCGGGGCACCCCTTGCTGGAATGGGTCATGCAGGGTGACGTCGCGACCCTGATCCTGGTCTACCTCGTGGCCTGTGTTTGCGCCCCGGTTGTCGAAGAGACCGTGTTTCGCGGTTTTTTTTACCGAGCACTGCGGGACAACAGTCATTTCCTCGGTCCTTTTTTAAGCATGCTTTTCGCAGCGTTTGTCAACGGGCTTGTATTTGCGGCAATCCACCCGCAAGGCATCTATTTCATTCCGGTACTCTGTTCGCTGGGAATGGCTTTTTCTTTTGCCCGGGAATGGCGTGGATCCCTCTGGGCTCCCATGACCATGCACGCCATCCACAATGGCATTTTGACGACGGTTCTGGTGTTTTCCATCGTCTGAAATCGGGACCCGGCTGTATTTCCGATTGTTGCAGCACACTCCATTTGCAAGGCCACTGCGGGTCGGTTGCGGGCCGATTGCCTTTACGCTTCTTCAACGGAAGGGGCGACAGGTTTGAGAAGTGCATCGGCCGGGACGGTCTGGCTCATTCCTCCGGGTTGGCAACCGAAGGAAGAACATAACGGTCCTCCCCGCATCCATAGGTTGCACATTGTCCGTTATATTCCCAGCACTCCCTGCAATGGGGCGTGCGACAACGAACACAGGTCACCAGATCCAGCTGGATTTCACCACCACAGATTTGACACTTGATTTCATCAACAATTTTGCCCTTGGAGTCGCTGACAAATTCGATTCCCACCGTCCTTGTCATCATTCCCTGGTCAAACATCTCCAGGGTGAACCTGACAAAATCGTCCAGCACCTGCCGGTTCTTGATGTACGTCGGCTTCTTGACGACAAATGATCCCCGGTTCAACATCACGTAGACATCATTGGAAGCCAGAAAGGAGCAGAGTCTTGAAATCTGCCAGCGAACTCCCTCTGAAAGAAACGCTTGCGCCAATTCCTTGTCACTGGCCCGCACAAGGAACCGTTCGTCGAACTCGACGGACCCGGTCCTGAACTCCTCCATCCCCGCCAGCGGCCAAAGCCGGTTGGACCGCCACCGCGGGATGACTTCCAGTCGCAGATCGGAAGAGGGCCAGGATATGGACAATTGGGTAAATTCCCCGCCACCGGCAACCTTGGTTTTTACCGTGCTCAAAAAACAATGAGCTTCACCATAGCGAAACCGAGCAGAGGGACGACCAAACCAGTTGGCAGGATGGCACTGCCCGCCGTATTTCTTTGCAATGGCAATGTAGGACCGGTTCCAACTGTCAGATTTCAGCTGCGAACGGGTAGCGGAACTGATGATCAGAATCAGCACCCCGGCCAGGCAAACAAATGAAAAAAAGCATTCCACGGAAATGGTCCAGGTTCAGTCTTGGGTCGGTTGGCCCCGGTGACCCAACGTATCAGTCAAGGAAAAGAATATCATCATCATCGGACCCCGGCTTGGGTAACCCCGATGACGACGGAACATCGCCCGGTTGGGGCAGGGGAGCCCCGTTAGGAGGGTGCCCTCTCACGGGGGGTGACGGTTTTTCAACCGGTTTCTCTGCCGCTTTCTCTTCCGCTTTCTCTTCCCCGATAAAAAGAATCTCCCGCCCGGAACCGCCTGCTGCTGATTCCTGAACCGGCTTCTTTCCGTTTCTTCTTGAATACTGTACCACGTTGGATTGAGTGGCCACCGCACGATCCCTGATCGGCCTGGCATCGATAGGCAGTTTCAGCGTCAATCGGTTCCTGAACCACTCTTTGGCCTCGATGTTTCCACTGCCATCCAGGTTGTTATAGGCCAACCGGATCACATCCCAGAGTCTTTCGCAGATGATATCAAGGGTCAGTTCACTGGACCATGCCAGGCCGATATCCTCCAGGCCCACAAAACCGCTATTGGAAATGTTGGGATGGAAAATGGGTGTCAACCAGCGGATATCCGGTTCCCTTTCCGGGTAGAGATAGGCCATTTCAATCCGGATTTGGTGAAGGTCTCCAACCTGGGGATCGCCTGACTTGTCATCCTTTGACACCAGGCCTTTTCCGCGAAACGAAACGGTAAATTTTTCCGGTGGCTCTCCAGTGCCTTCGAAGTCGAAGATCGAACTCTTTCGTTTCAGCGCACGCAACCCCTCCAGTTCCCGCCGCAATCGATTTTCCCTGCCATCATCGCTCATGGTTTCATAACTCCCAGTCATTACCGGGCCCATCCAGCCCGGATGGACATTTTCGGACCGATCTGACCGCAGCACACCCGTTGCCCGAGGGTGTTCCCTCGTCCGGCGGTCCAGCGGTCTTTTCATCGTTTTACAACAAGTCCTGCCTGCCAATCAGCCCGGCAGATCAAGGGTTTCAGTCGGCCGCCGGGTCTTCCTTTTGTTCGTTGTCAGCGTTTCCATCTTGGTAGTCTTCCGATTCCTCGGCTCGAATTTCAAAAGCCTCCGTTTCTTCATGGTCAAACCCCGGAGCCTGGTCCCGTGAACGACCGGCGACCAACCCGACCATTCCCCCCGCCAGGCAGCAACAAAGGCCGGTAATGGCCGCGATCAGGTAAACCAGCGGATTTTTCCAGAGCGGTGTCGTTTCCTGCTCGGCACTCTTTTCCAGATTGGCCAGGCTGCGTTTGGCCGCGAGCGTTTCCTTCCTGGTTTTTTGCAGTTCCAGTTCAACGTCGGCCAGCTTCCTTTTCAGGCTGCTCGCCTCTTCAACCAGGCCCCTGTTTTCTCTCGTCAGTTCTTTTCGCTTGGCAGTGGAATCACCCAGCTGGATCTGGAGGTTCTCGTTTTCCGAAAGAATCTCCACCACCCGTGCATCCTTGCCGGAAAGCTGAAAGGCCCTTTCAAGGATACGTGCTTTCTGTTCGCTGGCAGCCTCGGATGCGACGGCCGAAACCCGGTTTTTCAGGTCGTTCAGTTCTTCTGCCGGACCGCTGAACAGCAGTTTCCAGGAAATGATGGCCAGGAAAAGAAACTGCATCGCAAGAATCCCCAGGAAGCCGTTATGGACGCCCTGGTTGCGAGAGTCGGTAATGTTGACCACGGGGGCAGGTTGGGGGCCGATGGATCCGGCCACGCCCGAATTTCGAAAATCTGCAGCCATGTCAAGTTTGCCTTTCAATTTGTAAGCGAAGTAATCAATCTCGGATTGCCGGAATCGGGACCCGATCAGGTAGAAACCGCCCGTTCGGCGAATTTTCTCCCCCGTGTCCCCGATCCACTGGAACCACCCGCGGTCTCCACGGCAAGGGTCAATGACCAGGGCCAGGTCCAACGGGCGATTGAAAAAATTGTCGCAAATGAACATGTCCATCCCTGACAGGAAGACACCCCAGTCCGGATGTGTGTGGTACCATCCGACCATTTGCAAGTCCTGGGGGAATTCATTCCGCTGGCGGGAAATTTTCTGCCAGGTCTGGTGAGTAAATTTGAAGCTTCCCTTGGTCGCTTCGTAGTGTTCAGCCCGAAGGCTGTCGGTGACAATCACGAACGGGTTGCCTTCCTCGTCCTCGAATTGACCACCCAGCATCACCCCCCCCAGTTCGACGGAGGTGTCGGTGAGTGCATGGGCTTCCATGTCACGCATCACATCGATGTCGACGAAAATCGGCAGGTCCGCAGAGTCGGGATCATGAACGGGCACGACAGCGAAATGCCGGTTCCTGTCGGGACGCAGCCGGACTTCGCGACCTGCTTCCTCGACTTCGCCAAATTGAATGTCCCCGTCCACCGGCATCTCCAACGTCAAAACCTCAGCCACCTCTCCCGGTGGGAGTGGATGGATCGGATTCCCGATAGGGACTCCCCCATGCCACGGATCGATCCCCATCCAGTTCTACAAAAATCTCCCTTTCATCTGTTTGAATCCTGACGATGTCATACAGCGGAATTCCAACGTCTGCCACGCGCTTTCCGGACAAAACGGAATCGGACGGGATCTGATGGGTCAAAACCGGTTTTCGACTGGCCCCACAGTCGGCACAAACCAGGCGATCTGCGCTGACGAGGCTGGTGGGCAACAGAACCTCTTCCCGGGAATCACAGGCCGGACAGTCAATGGATTCCACAAGGTCCCGGTCCAGGCGGATCGTCAAACCTTTTTCGCCAATCCTTTGTCGGGCAAACTCAAACAGTTCTTTCAGCAGCGACTGCTGGCTCAGGCCTGATTCCACCGGTTCCCCGTAAAAATCATGGCTCAGACAATCCGGCCGGTGCTGGTAGCTCGTTTTATAGAAATTGTTGGCAATTCCATTGAAGACCATGGCCCCACCATCTTCTACCTCCATTCCGTGTATCAACTTGAGAGCCTCCTGGGTCTGCAGCCCTGCAATGATGGACGAAATCGTGGGAGCGGTCGGGACTTTGCCTTCCAGGATATCTTCCCGTTTCAGCAGTGGGCAACTGTAGCGGATATTCATCAGTCGATAGTCATTTTCCGTCATGGCACATTCATAACAGGCTCCGTCCGGAGGGACGAAGACCTTCGCCACGCCATTAATTTCCTGGATCCCGCCATCCACCCAGGGAGTACCGGTCTTCCAGCACATCCGGTTGACCCACAAACGTGCTTCCCGGTTGTCCAGGCAGCCAATCACGACGTCGACATCACGGACCAGTCCCAGCCCGATATCGGTCATCACGTTTCCGTGAATCGGGTGGAATCGCGTATCGGCATTCATGTCCAAAAGAGCCCTTGCCGCCGCATCCACTTTTGGCTTGCCATTGTCGGGCTGGCGAAAGAGAACCGAACGGGTGAGGTTGGAGTCCTCGACACAGTCCAGGTCGATTCCAACCACGTCTCCCACACCCATCAGCACGAGGTTTTTGGCAACCTCGTTGCCCAATGCACCAATTCCCACGACCAGCACCCGGGCGTTTCGAAGCTTTTCCTGATCCCACCAGGCAATCAGCCGCATGCGACCATAACGGTCATCGTCATCGATTATCAATGTTTGATCGCTTGTCATCGTATCTGCCATTGCTCCTGTCTGAAAAACTAGCCGGCTTGGGGCACATAGACAAATCCGCAATCATTGACCTGGTCCTGTTGCCACTGAAAAAAGGCAAATTCCTGTCTTTTCGGATCGACGACCATTGCCACCTGCCAACTGGATCCAAAAAAATTCTTGTGAATAAACAGGTCGTAGGCGGAAAGGAAAACGCCCAGGCCAGGGTGGGTATGGTGCCAGCCGACAATGCGTTGTCCGCTGAATCGGCTGTTGACTTCCTGATTGGCCATCGACCAGGTCTCGTGGGTAAAGGTCAACGATGCCGATCGGGATTTGACTTCGAGGGCAGGAAGAAAATGTTCAATTTCAACGTATTGAAATTCCTTTTCACCGTCACCGTCCAGGTACAGGTTCCCGATCAGGAAACCACCGATTTCCTTCTGGAGATCCTCATCCGAAAAATCGAGGATGCCGTCCAGGACTTTTTCGTGAACAAAAATCGTGACCGCATCCTGGTCCAGCGTTCCGATGGGACGACACTTTTCACTGCCACGATTGCGGAGGGGCACCGGCTTGAAAATCGGTTGAATCATGCGTCTATTCCCTGGAACGGGTAATGTCCAAAGCAGTGACTCGCTGCAGGATGCAAACTACTCAATAAACAGGATGTCGTTTTCCCCGTTTTGCTGGCCGCTACTTCGGGAAGCGTCCCCTTTCGCAGTGTCCAGAAATTCCACACCCGGTGAAGACTGGCCGGGAACCGGCAGTGCCCCGAGCCCCTGCGATTCCGGCTGATTCATCCGATCCCTCAGCGGACGGTGATCAAGAGGGAACTGAAAAGCACCCTGCTGTTTTGTCCACATGGCAGCTTCACGGTTGTAAGGGCTTTCGATGTCAAAGTTCCGGTATCGAATCATGTCCCACAGCATGTGACACAACTCGTCCAGCATCAGACTGGGCACCCAGTGGGTTCCGTACCCACCGAGGCAGACCACTCCCGAAGCGGATATATTGGGATGAAAAATTGGCGTTTGCCACGCCAGTTCCGGAATCATCCGGGGATAGGCCGAGGTGAGGTTAATGATCAACTCATGGTTGTCCTGGTAGAGGACCTCACTGGAATCCACAGGTTTCCAAAGTCCCCTGCCTCTGAAAAAAATACGGTATTGTTCGGGCGGACTGCCGAGTGCATCGAAATCGAAGATACTGCTCTCGCGGGACAACTGCTGCAGTGCGTCGAGGTCCGAATGGAGTCGTCGTTCGCGTGGAGACCGACGTCTGGAATGTGTCATTGGTTCATTTACCGGTTCGGTTGCCGATACAGATAACAGGCCTGCATTCGCTGATGAGCGCTTAACCGGCAACGATTTCCGGGTAGACGATCAAGTGATCCCCCTCGCTCACCCCGGCATCGGCGAGGGTCTGATCTTCCCGAAGGCGGCGTCCGCCTTCTTTGTGATCCAGGCTGTAACTCATGGGCTGCCCGTCGGGGCCCATCACGGGCAAGTTCATTTTTGTAATGATGTTGGGCAGGATTCGTCTGACAGTCACTGTTTCGGCAATCACCGCCTCGACCGATTTTGCGCCGGTCTGGTCCAGAAAAGTAACTCGAGTGCCCTGCCTCTCATTCACTTGCGACATTCCGCAAACTCCCTGCTAATTAACAAGTTTCACAAAGTGATCGATCTCCAGGCCTGAGGGCTGGAGGTTTACCCAACGATTGAAAATCTACCCCGCCGAGCATTTTGTCCTGTTTCAAAACGCAAAACAGAATGCTGGGCAGTTTCGCTAATGCTTCGCTCACGCTTGGCACAGGTTTTTCACCAGTGATCTACTTAATAGTGATCGTTTCATTAGTGATCTAGAGACTTTTTGCCCGAAGGTTTCAAGTGAATCCCCCTGAAATCGCCATTTTGAAATTTTATCAGTAATTCGTCGACACCCCCCAAATATTCGAGCTTTTTTGGAATTTTTCAAAACTGTCCAGTGAAATCAGCTTCACCTGTCCTGGTATTTTCTCGCCGACCACGATCAAGTTCGGATTTGTCGTTCGCCAACTGGCAGTCAGCCCGTATTTCTGCAGTTTTCCAACCGTTCTTCAGCCAGTCCGGCCAGTGACCCCCTGGAATCAGCGGCCCCCTTTCGTCAACAAAAGGACTGCAGGACGAAATCCCGGACGCTGCTTTTTTGCCCCATGTTTGATTCGTGGAACATCTGGATATCGCCGTATCAATTACACCGGTTGTAGCGGTTGAACATCGGCTCTTTTGTTGAGAATTACGCGGTTTGCGGACAACTGGCTAAAAAACTGCCAAACAAAACCTAGTTTTGAATGTCGCCCGACACGTTAAACAGACCCTTAACTCGCCAAGTAAAGATACCCAATGGGCTTCCTCAACCAGTTTTTTGACGACGTGTTCAGCCAGGACACGGTCCCGCCAAAGAAATCCAGTTCGTTCGAAAAAATCAGCGACGAAGAACTCAGGATTCATCTGAACATCGCCAAGTACGATGACTTTGAATTGACCGATGCAATTCGTCCTGCCTACGACATTCGTATCAAGCCTCAGCAGGCCTACCGTTACGACTGCTATGTCGATGAAGAAAACGGTACCAACATCCCGGTCATCATGGCCGCCGCAACCAAGAATGAACTGTTCGAAATCTTCCTCGACCTGATACGGCCCCTGGGAGAGACGGTGGACGTCGTACTGGAAACCAGCCACAAGAATCAGAACGGCCACCAGGATCTCTACCGGGAGTCCATTGACATGCCCGTTCTGAAAAGCATCCTCTACGAGTTCGAGGATCTGCTGGTGAACGACGGGTGCACAGGGATCGCCGTTATCAATCCACGGATCCCCCAGGAGGTACAGTTTGATGAACACAAACTGCTGATGATTTATGGCAGCCCCCTGGAGTCTTTCGAACACACCCTGGAACAACGCCAGGTCATTTTTAATCCCAGGGTCAAGTTTCTAACCGAAGCAGAGCATATTCACTCGAGCACCGAGACATTTCAGGAGCAGTTTGAGGCACTGAAAACCGCTCTGGGTATGGATAACGAACCCGAGAGTGAAAAGAGAAAATTCGGAGGCGAGTTTGGGGATGATGACATCACGTTCTGTTAACCCGCCAGGGCAAAACGATTCAGGCCAGTCCTTTCAAGATCAAAACAGCCCGCCTTCCAGCGGGCTGTTTTTTCCTCGGGTCGATGGGATTCAATTATGGGCATAGATCTCGACAGACGTGCCGTGGCCATGATCGGCCCACATCTGGCCCAATGATTCTCCAGGCTCAAACCACGATCCAAACTCACCCTGGAAAGTGGCAAGTGTTCCGCCCGTCGCATGTTGAACCGCTCGGATATCCGCCCTGTAGAGACCGTAACCCAGTGAGTCCCAGTAGATCGACGGAACACGAAGGGTCCGTTGCCATGGATACCATTGCTGTCCATTCCAGTTGTAGGCATGTCTTTCTGAACTTGTCCAACCGATGGTCCTCCAGCCGAGCGTGGGGTGCCTCGCATCAATCCGGATCAACTCGCTGGGTTCCATCACAAAGCCACCGAATTCTACCGGTTCAGCCCGGTGCCCCACGTATTCCCCGTTACCGGGTGAGGTCATGCACCCGGTCGAAAGGAGAGCCAGTCCCAATCCAGTTACCAAAAGCGTCTTTTGAATTGATCGATTCATGTTTAAATCCTTGAAAAAAACAGCATGCCGGCAGCGCTACCCGGCACTCCATGAATTTCTGCCGACCGCCGGCAAACCCTCGGTTCCCTTTTTCAAAACGCTGAAAACGAACCGTTTGTTAAATTGCCCTGCCGTCCAAAATTCGGACAGAATTTTTAATTTTTCCTGCCGTTGAACAGTTCGGGATGGCCAAAGGTTGCAGGCCGATCGGGTGGGTAGCCAGCAAGAGCATCCCACCTCTTGGATCACAGCAGCCCGATTTCGTTTGAAAATTCCGGCGACTACATCCATGCGTGCCCTCTGTTCCCGGCCAAGATTCAGCCGCGGCACGCGATTGCAGCTGGTTTTCACCTCTCCCGAAGCTCGGCGTGGCTCATACCGGCAAAATATTTGAAAAGAGCGGAATTGCTGTCAGAAGAAAAAAGGAACGGGCCCTTCAGATGGCCGAATTTGCCTGTTTGGGTTTGGCAGGGAATCTTTGCGTAATATTCATCGATTCGCCGCCGCAGCATTTTTCGTGTGGCTTGCCCCTCCAACACCGGTATCCTGAACGGGTTGGGCATTTTCTTCCTTCCATAATGTCCACCATTTTTTCCGCCCCTCAGGTGAGATCACCTGGAACGAAGCCCTTCCCGGGGATCCGATAACTCCATCGAATCCGGGCCAACTGTTGATTGCGGGACCCGGTCTGGAGCGGACAAAATAATCGCCGACCATTCACGAGGGACAGCTGGCAAAAAACCGGTCCCGGCAGAGCAACGCAGAGCAGCTTATGATTGTTGACATCAGGATCGGCTGGTCGGCCCCGCAAGCAGATCGGCCAGGGAGGAAAGCAGCAGTTCTCCCTCGAGTGGTATCCAGTCCGGCTCATCTTCGAAAATGGCATTGGCCCGTTCCAGCAGTACGGGCGTATCGAACAGCGCGCCGATCAATTCCAGCGGCAGATTCGTTTGCCGGGCGCGATCCGATTCCGTCAGAAGCGATTTGTCGCTGGTGATGGACAACAGGGTGGCAACCAGGACCTGATCGTCCTGGCAATGCCCGGCCAGCCATTGTTGAACCCTGTTTTTTCGGCCATAGCGGTGCCACTTTTTCAGGATGCGAATCATCCTGGGGTGTTGCGCCAAGGTTCCATCCTCGCTGGCTCGTTGAATTCGCGAATCGAGCGCCTTCACCAGATCCATCAGCCGCGAATCCCGGGTTCTGGCATCCAGCTGCTCCCCCTTGGCCGCAAACAGGTCAACTCGGTGTTCGAGCAACTCCATCAACTCGGTTGCGGTGAAAATCGAGGCATCTGTGGAGAGCGACTGCTTGACGATCTGGACGCGCTGCTCGGAGGATGCCATCCGTTGCAGGCATTCGACCAGCAGTGAGACAACGCGGTGAATGGGCTCGATCAACCGGGGATCGGGATCCTCTTCAAAAATGTCCACCTGGTCCCCACGTTTCATCAACGCCTGGAACATTCGCTCTGCCTGGTCCGGGTTCGCTTTTTCGGAAATAAATTCCGACGCCTGCTGGAGCAGGTCCATGATCCAGGACTCGGCTTTTTCATCGCTGATCGGTCCAAACTGGTTGAGAGCCCGGGCGAAACTGGTGGCATCATCCAGAAGCTCGACGAGATTCTGCCACTGGTATTCTGTCGCCTCGCCGGCCGACAATCCGAGCCGGAAATAGGTATCAAAGTGCCTTGGCGAACAGATTCGTTGCCTCTCATCCCAGACCCGGCAGTAGGACTCGCCCTGCAGAGGGCCATTGAGGGCCCAGGCAACCTTGGGAAACAGGATTCGCACGATCGCCTCCACGTAGGACCGGTCCCTGGCTGGAATCCTGGAAAGCCATTTTTCGTGAAACGAACTCAGCTCCACCCAGCCACGGCCCCGTTCGTCACAATGCCCCACAAAGGCATCCTGAAAGGAACGAATGGCCTGGATCGCCTGGGAGGAAAAGGCCATCAGGGCCGAAAGCCCCAGCATATCGGGGACGAAAACGTTTCCCTTGACGGTCGGATAAATGAATCGGACGACATTCAGAAACCGGGTGCAGGCTCGTGGCGTCGCCAGAAAATGCCGGATACCTCCTTCGAAGATCATTCGAAATACGGTGCGGGATTCTTCATCGAGCCCCTGGGCTTCGGGGTCGATTTCAGCAAGCTGCCCTATCACCATTCTTTCCAGTGACATCCGGGTCGGCAGGGGCACGTCGATTTGGAGCTGGACCACTTTTTCCAGGTAAGTCCGTCCGTCCACCCCCAGCTTGTTGGCCATCGCTTCGACCACGACATCGTAATCAAAAGACAGAACGTAAGTCGTATGCGGAAAATCCGCGATCGCACGAACGATCAGCAGCAACTGGGACATCTCCTCCGGACTCAGGCGGTCAATGTCGTCCAAGAAGATCAGGATGCGCCGATCCGATCTCCGGAACACATCCACTACTTTCTCCCTCACCAGCTGGATGTCCCGGCTGACGAGGTCCTTGCCCTGAAATTCACCCGGTGCCGCGAGGGCATCCGCCAGGTCATCCAGAGCAGCGGCAGCATCCCCCAGCACATCAACGACCTCTTCCCTTTTGACCGCAGCGCCCAATTGTTGCAGAAAGGCGGCAATCAACTGTTTGGTTTCGGTAAACCACCAGGGATTGAAACGAACGAGCAGCGGCGATTTTTCGGTTTCGTTTCCCTCCAACTCACCGGCGATCAGGTTCAGGAGGCTGCTTTTGCCACTTCCCCAGGGACCCGCCAACGCCAGGACAACGGAGTTTTCCCCCTTGGCAGCCCGAATGGCCTCGGCAAAGGACCGCACAAAGGCCATCCGGTCCAGCCGATCAAAAGTGGCATCGGCTATCGGGGCATCGGGTATCAGGTTGAGCGGAGCGGACATTCTTCAAGGTTAATCATCACGAATACGAAATGTAAGACCATCCACCAAACGGCATGGTTGGGCAACCGGATTGGACCGGGTACCACGGCACCGGTTTTCACGGCACCGGTTTTCACGGCACCGGTTTTCACGGGGCCGGGCCTCCCGCTGCTGCTGCCCGACCGCGGACGACCTTTTGGGCACTCGGCAAACCCCCAGGCAGACTTTCTACAAGCAGGAGTGAATACTGGCGTCCAACCGTTTTTTGCCGGTCCGCCGATATTCGAAGTTTTGCTTCCGTGCTAGACTGGGGATTGTCCATTTGAATTCATACGGGGTCGACATGAAATTTATCGAAATGACTGGAAAGCAACTTAACGAGATCGTCAATGACGACGAGTTGCAGGTAACGGACCTGGAAGGAGCCGGGGTCACCGAAGAATCCATCGTGCGGGT
>JAYZFP010000014.1:0-23010 GCA_036336715.1 Planctomycetota bacterium | reverse complement strand
CTGGGATGATCACCTGATCCTCAAGATAAACGAAGACCCGCCGATAGACCTCGGCTCACAATCCTACATCCGCGCAAAGAGTGTGAAGGTTAAACTTCGTAAGGGAACGAATGACGTTCAGGTCTGGTTGACCAACCGAGTGGGTGTTACCCGGGGAGCATGGAATTTTGCGTTTCGTGCGACGACACCAGCGGGGGATATCCTTCTTCCAGCCACCGAATAACGAATGTATTCCAAAGACACGGACTTCTGGCTTGCCGCCGTTCAAATTGCTCAGCAAAGCAGACTGGAAGCAGCCCTTGCCTCGGCGTTCCGCCAACAGAAAACCGGTAGCGGCATCACGATGCGGGGCCATCTCAAAGCGTCGCGGAGACTCCGGGTAAGCGGCGAAATCTGCCGCAGCGAAAAATATTCCTGACAGCCAACTGGCTGGTTGTTCCCATTTCGCGCATGGGAACGAGTGCCCCGAGACGACTTCCCTCGCGAATTTTTTGGTAGCGATTCACTTGGGTTTTTCGGGTGTCAAGCGTCGAGGGAGCATGAATTGGACGCGGAGGAATTTCGTCCGTTTGTCCTCCGAAACGCACGAGCGCTGTTCAGTTCCCGCCGAGGGAGACTTTGAAATAGTTTTCCAGCTCGTGACAGGCCATGCCCCACTCTCCCAACACGTCCCAGGAATCGAGATTCCCGTACATTTCCAGTCCTCGGCCACCACGGGCGGCCGCATCGGCATCGATTTTGCCGTGGGCCAACTTGTTGTCATGCACGAATTGCCATTGATACCAGACTCTTCCAGACCAGGGACCAGCCGTATTGAAGGCCGCCCCCGTCGTGTACCAGCTGTGCTTGCGTGAAACCCAGCTGAAGTCTTTCCACGCGCTGATGCCATTGCTTCCCGGACGGTCACCCCAGTCAACCGCCAGTGACCGATTGCGATAGTCCAGCACTCGTTTTGCGGCTGCGATACGAGCTTGCAAGTACTGGTCGGGAGTGTACCTGGTCGGATGGCTGTAGTACTTGAGCACTGCTTCCCGTCCGCCCCGTTTGTGATCGAGCAAGACGCGGCGAACTTTGAACATGGCGTTTCCTACCTTGGTGGACGTGTGCGAATAAAGGTAGATGTTGTTCCAGCGGGGAGGTGGTTGATAAGCGCGGGCCAGCTTTGCCATCTCACGCACGTTGGGCTGATCCAGGTGCATCAGTCCCCCATACCGTTGGACTTGTTCCGGCGTAATCTTTCGGAATGGAATCAATTTGTGGGCAATTTGCACACAGCCCCAATTCGAGGCGTCGGGCAGGTAAGCATCCGGAAGACCGGGACGATACTGGGTTCCGGGGAAAGAAGGCGCGTCTGTCCAGACGGCGCCAATCGCTTTCCAGTCTTCCAGGTCCTTCAGATCCTCCTGGCGAATCCGTTCATGGGTGGCATAGGCTTTCTTGAGGAGCTCCATGTGGGCCTCGTTACCGTCCATCAGGTAGAGCCAGGTCAACAGCGGCCCAACGTGCCAGGCGGTGACGCGGGTGTAGGGTAAATCGATCTCGTAGGCTCGAGCCCGCGCGGGCCGACCGTCACCATGATACTGCTGTGACCATCCGGCGACTTCGCCCTTGCCCAGGTTGGCCTTGGCCAACCAAGGGCCCAGGTTTCCAAGCTTGGCGATGTATTTTCGATCGTTGGTCAAGTGATACATCATGACCATGATTCGAAACGTCGCGTTGGTAGCGCTGTCGTTAAAAGAAATCGCCCCGTTGCGCACTCCACTCGACGGAGTGGAACCACCTGGAAAAATCCACTGGTCAGGCCAACCACCGCCCTCGCTTTGAGCTGTCAACAATACATCGGCAGCTCGTCGGGCCGATTCAAAGTACTTTTTGCCGCCGCTCAGCTTGTGCGCATAGAGCATGATCCAAAATGGCCGGGTGACAAAGCCGTCCTGAATGCGCATCATGCCATCGCCCTGAGCACCATAAGACCAATGCCCTCGTGACAGCTGGGCTTCCAGAATTCGATCGGCGCAGGAGAGCCCGGCTTTGAGGTACTTTGGGTCTTCCAGGATTTCGTAGGCGCGGAAAAAACCCAAAGCGGCGTGCCTCAGCTTTTGGGCATCCTCCTGGGCATACTTGGCCGGAATGTTTTTGGTCTGAACGTCGAGCCACTTGCGGAGGGCCGATTCGACGCGTTGGGCGTCGTTCAGATTGGGATGTACCATGCGATCGGCAATGCCGATTCGGCGAAGGAGCTCCGTCAGTTCTGCCTCTTTCGCGATTCGTTCCTGTTCGGTGAGCTCCGGGAAGTGTGTCGTCTCTCCACCAAACAGCTTGACGCGTTCTTGCCAGGACAATTCCTTGTCACTCAAAGCCTCAATCGACAGATCCCGGTAATGGCCCAGCTCTTTGTCGAACATCAGCGGCTCTTCAGCCAAAACCAAACCAGCGCTCAACAGGTAAACGGAGATCATCGGCCTTAACAATACAACAGCGAGAAAATACCGATTGGGATTTGACATCTTTCCTCCGCGAAACAGGTTAACGGTGCTGCCTGATATTCTATGGCATATCGCAGACGGATTCTGGATTCTTCCATTCCGAGCAGCCGTTCCCCATTCATCCAGGGTATCGCAACTCGTTCGACTGAACTTGCTGGCATTTTGATCGCCCAATTTGATGGGACCAACGGGACCCGTTTGAACGGCGAACAAAAGTACGCTGAACGGAAATCCTGCCCTGATGACGATCCAGCCAAGCCGGAAGTCCTGCCAGGTGGGTTGTTCGCAGGCCGAGGCAACAACGGCCTACGGAGAATCATGGCCAATTGTCAAAGCACGGGTTTGTTTGACGGATCGCCGGATAAGGCCATCGTGGGCGGCGGCCGGGTGCCATGGCCTGAATGCCATCACCAACCAAAAACAATGACAAAGAGTTGTCGAGAATGCCGGAGCCTGCCGTCATTTCACCGCTGTTGGACTGAGCACCCCGGGCAGGATTCGAACCTGCGACCTACTGATTAGAAGTCAGTTGCTCTATCCAACTGAGCTACCGGGGCGAGTCTCTGTTTGTTGGCGGTCCGGGGAGGGAAGGCCCTGTCACGGGTAGCGTCCCCGTTCGACAGGGAGTGCTGTTTGGCCACAATTCACCGGCATGCCAAACGACAGATTCTAGCAGACCGAACGGCCGTTCCAAACGGGGGAATTGTCGCCAATCCTGAACAGTTATCAAGCGCACATGCACGCCCGGGGAATGCCTGCCGGCAGTTGGCCAGTTTCCTGCCGCCCGATCGGCTGGCTTTCGGATTGGGTGGTTCTGGTGAAAAGGACATGTGCTCCCACAACGAGGGAGCCGGGAAACCTGTTGAGAAGTCCGGCAGAAGGCGAGGCAGACTGACGCATCCTGTTCCGAGATGCGTCAGCCTTCCCGTTGGCAGCCCGGGAGTGGGTCCCCCCTGTTCGCCCTTGGCGAAAAACGGGGACTCAAGCTGCCAGCAATTTGGAGGAGAGCCAGATCAATCCGTAGACAAAGCCAAAAAAGAGGGTCACGTAGAGTCCGACCAGGGGAAGGGGCGCCACTTCTTCCGATCGACTGGATTGTCTTTGCAGCAGCCCGTGGGACCATTCACGCAGGCGTCTCTGTCGCTCTTCCCGGTTCCAGAAAATTTTGACGTCGCGAGCGGAATATCGCTCATCTTCCCTCAAACAACCGTAAACGGTTCGCCAGTCCCCTTCGCGGGATTTGGCCTCGACTGTAAACCGAAAGACCTGGAGCCAACCGGGGCGGCCGATTGCGTGCAATTCCAGTTCCTGAACCTTGGCCGAATTGCCGTAGAAACCGTGCAGGGAAAGCCATTCTCTGAGGTCTTTCTCTGTGAATCTGTTTCCAATTCTCATTTTTTCACCACCAGGGCCGGCATCTATTCAGGAGGAAACCGGTCCGATTTCCGCAAATTAACCATCTGCACGCCGATTATCAGCGAAAAGTCTTTACGGTTAACCCCACGTTGCGGCGCAACCGTCGAAGGAAACGCCCCAACTGCCACAAAACACGACCCCATTCATATCTGGCGGGTTGATCGTCTTCCAACACCTTCCCGGTTTCCGCCGGGGGAACAACCAAAAACCTGTTTTCGATCGCCGCATCCTTTCGGGAAGAAACATCGTTTTGCAGCTCTTTTACACCGATACTTTCGAGTTCCCTCTCCCGGACAGCCACCGCTTCCCGATGAGCAAATATCGTATGCTGCGCGAAACGTTGCAGGCGGATGTGACCGCCCGCGATGCCTTTCAGTTCGCGATTCCGCACGCGGCAACCGATGAGGAATTGTTGCTGGTGCATCACCCCGACTACCTGCGGGCAGTTTGCGAGGGGAGCCTGAGCGAGGAGAGCATCCGTCAGATCGGCTTCCCCTGGTCGATGGAGCTGGTGGAGAGGTCGAGGCGTTCCACGGGGGCCACCCTGGAGGCGGCTGCCGCAGCACTCGATGCCGGATGTGCGGCAAACTTGGCCGGGGGCACCCACCACGCCTACGCGGACCGTGGAGAAGGCTTCTGTGTGTTCAACGACGTTTGCGTCGCGGCCAAGTGGCTGCAGCGGGAGCATGGAATCCGGCAGATCCTGATCGTCGATTGCGACGTGCACCAAGGGAACGGAACTGCCCGCATTGCCGAAGGGGACGACTCGATCTTCACCTTTTCCATCCACAGTCAGACCAACTACCCATTCCGCAAGGAAAAGAGCGACCTCGATGTCGGGCTGGCCCGCGGAACCGGCGATGAAGGTTACCTGAATGCTCTCAGCTCGGCTCTGGAATCGATTGCCCAGCGACTGGTGCCCGAATTTGTGTTTTACATCAGTGGCGCCGACCCCTACGAACGGGATCGTCTTGGTCGTTTGTCGCTTACCAAGCGTGGTCTTGCGTCGAGGGACCGAATGGTCCTGGAACAGTGGGGCAGGCGCGGGATTCCGGTTGCCCTTTCCATGGGAGGGGGTTACGCCGATTGCCTCGAGGACATCGTCAAAATTCATTCCAACACACTCTGCATCGCAGGGGAATTTTCAAAACAGGCGGTTTCATGAACCAGGTTTGTCTCTCCATTGCTCTTGTTCAAAAAAGGTCCCCGGCGGGTAATCGTTGGCTGGTGCAGCGGGACACCCCCGGACGTTCCTGGCAACTGATCGTTTCCCAACGCCTGGAGTCGGAGAGCTTCCGGGAAACGGTGACCCGTGAAGTGGCCTGGCGGTTGGAGCTGGACCGCCACAGGGATCTGCTGGTTTCCAACATGGCCCAATTGTCAATTGAGTTTGAGGAGCAGAAAAGGGACGAGCGGGTTCATTACGCGCTGGCGTTCTACAACGTGCAGATTTACCGCTCGGGTGCTCTGGAGCAGGTCGAGCCACGTAAGGATATCCAGTGGCTGACCGCTGCGGAAATCTGTTCGGGGGAAACTACTTGCGGCGAGTCGATTGACTCCCGGGTCGTGCGGTGGATCAACCAGTGGAAAGTGCTCCGGCCCTGGCAGTAGGATTGGCGCGGCGGCTCTCCAAAAAGGCCGACTGACTGCACGGAGGATCCCCGGACCGGCTTCCCCGGGCCGGATTACGGTGCCGACCGATTGCCAAGCGGTTGACGGGTTATAACACTGGAAGAAGGCGGTCGGATGGATTCCGGCCGATGGTCCTCTGCAAAGGCATCGCTTGCACAGTGCCTAAACAAGGAATTGTGCCTTCCAAGAAAAATTGTGCCTTCCAACAAACGCTGATTGCCAATGATTCATCGACTCGCATGGTTTGCCCTTTCCTGCCTGCTGTTCCTGGTGGTCGCCGGTGCCATCGTGCGGGTGACCGGCTCGGGGCTGGGTTGCCCCGACTGGCCCACCTGCTGGGGATGTTTGCTGCCACCCACCAGCGCGGATCAGATCGACGTTGACCGTCTGGACCTGGAAAAATTCAAGACGCATGCCAAGCGTAAGGGGATCGATCCCGACACCATTACCCGCGAGACGGTTCTGGACAGTTTTGATCCGCTGCACACCTGGATCGAGTTTTCCAACCGGTTAGCCACGATGCCCCTGGGCTTCGCGACCCTGCTGCTGGCCGGGATTTCCTTCACTGCTCGCCGAAATCGGGGCTGGTTGATCGGTTTGTCGCTGTTTTCCCTGATCGATGTAATCTTCAACGCGGTGATGGGGGCGATCGTGGTTCGCAGTGGCCTGCAGCCGGGCATCATCACGCTGCACATGGCGTTGGCGTTCCTGTTGATCATTGTACTGGTCTCGGTAATCTGGCTTTCGCGGCCACCGTTGGCGACCGATTCGCCTTCATCGGCATCTTCCCGAGGGTTGAAAGTTGTTTCGGTCCTGTTTTTCCTTTGTCTGTTTTCGGAGGGTCTGATGGGGAGCCAGTTGAGGGAGCAGACGGATGAGATGCAGATGAACGAACGGGACCGGGAGCAGTGGAACGAAAAACTGGAGGTGACCACCATCTACAAGGTGCATCGCAGTTTTTCATGGAGCTTGCTGGTATTGTCGGTGCTCCTTTATCGCGGTGTCCGCCAGGAGGGTGCCCAGAGGTCTTTTGAGCCCGGCCTGATCCTGTTGATGGTGATCGCCATGATGGTGATGGGGATCATTCTCGGGCACCTCGAAATCCTGCGTGTTGTCCAGGTTCTGCATGTCGGGATGACCGGCGTCCTGTTGGCCGTTTCCTGGCACTGGCTGATGCGTCTTTTTTCGTCTGCCGACGGGGCCGGTAGCCGGGAGTTGCCAATAGGCGATCCCGGGTAGCAACCGGTTATCCGTTGCGGTTTCTTTTCTTTTTCAGCTGCGTGCTTCCGCGCTCAACGCCCGCGGCAAGCAGGAGTGAAAAGATCTCCTCAAGGCTGCGCCGGCTCGAAGTCAGGTGGTGACTGTCGGGCCGTCCATGTCGCCAGGCGGCTGCCCGGTGCGGGATTTCTCTGGCAGCGGCGTGCCACGCCCGGGATGAAAAACGGGTGAAAAGGAACGGAGGGTTTGCCCGGTTTGCTTCGAGTTGGGCGTTGGGCGAGTGGACGTGGTCTTGTCGCCAGCCCTTTGTGAATGCCCCGGTTATCTGGGGCGGATTCCTGCGGTCTTCCTGAAACCCGAAAATGGAAGATCTTCATGAAAAATACGTCGTTGACTCAATCGGTCGTACCGCGGTTCATCGTCCAAGCGTTTAAAAAGGCTTTCCGATCGCATGGTCTGCGTGTCTTTTTATTAATCGGCTGCCTGACACTCTCTGGATGCGGTTCGGGAAAAATTCGGGTGGGAGAGTTCACCGGGGAGAGTGACGCTGGGACATCGAAACGGGGTGAAGGCGGACCCGCAGCAGGCCGCCCGCCCGGGAAGCCCCGAACGGCACACGAGCGGATGGAGGAGGAACTGCGAAGAATTGCGAGGCAGGCATCCACCAGCAATCCCTACCTCGGTACCGCTCGCAAAGACTCTTTGCTCGGCGAATTGCAGGGAACCCCAAGGAGGCAGCCTATTCAACAGGCCATGCTTCTCAACGGTCTGGGCGTGGAAAACCTCAAGCTGGGTGACAATCGGTCGGCACAGGAACAGTTTCGCGAGGCGGACCAGCTGCTGTCCGATTTCCTGAAATTTGCCAACGGAAGCCAGCGTCGCCAGGCGGAGCAGTTGCGGTACTTCGTCACTTATCACCGGGTTCTCGGCTGGCTCCGGGTGGCCGAGCAGACGAATTGCGTGGATTGTGACCAGAGTGAAAGTTGTCTCTACCCGATTTCTGCAGCTGGCGTGCACCAGGATCCAGCCGCCGCCCGCGAGGCCCTGAGCCTGCTGGATCAGTTACGGGCCAAGAGACCTGACGACCTGCGGACGAAGTGGTTGCAGCATCTGCTGGGGCAGTTGAGCGGAGAGTCCGGGGTTTCCCCCAAAGGGGTACGGGCCGGCAACCCGGGATTGGAGGCAGAAGCGGATTGGAGTCCCCCAGTCGAACGGCCCGGTTCACGTGGGGTTAAGATTCCCGGGGAGACGATTTCCAGGTTCCGAAACATCGCTGCCGCGAAAGGGGTGGATTCACTCGACCTCAGCGGAGGTCTGGCGGTAGAAGATTACAATGGCGATGGCTTTCTGGACCTCGTTCATTCGACCTCCGATCCGACCCGTTCGATGAAAATTTTTTTTGGCGATGGGCGGGGCGACTTTGAGGAACGGACCCAGGAATCCAACCTGCGGGGGATGTTGGGGGGGCTGAATCTGAATCACGCGGATTACGATAACGATGGTGATGTTGACCTTTACGTGATGCGGGGTGCCTGGTGGGACAAGGAGGGTGAACACCCCAACTCGTTGTTGCGAAACGACGGTCAGGGCCGTTTCGAAGACGTGACGTTTGATGTCGGTCTGGCTGAGGCGTTTCCTTCGCTGGTCGCCGCCTGGGCGGACTTTGACAATGATGGTGACCTTGACCTGTTCACCGGCTCGGATCGGTCCTACCGCTCCCGGCTGTACCGCAATGACGGCGGGGAATTCTTGGAAGTCGGGGAAACGGCCGGCCTGGCCGGGAAGGCCTCGGTAAGGGGGGCCTGCTGGGGTGATTATGACAACGACGGTTTCCCTGATCTGTATGTTTCGAACCTTGGAGATCGAAACCAGCTTTTTCGAAACAACCAGGATGGGACATTTACCGACCAGGCTTTTGAATGTGGGGTAGCCAACCCGCGGGATTCTTTTGCCTGCTGGTTCTGGGACTACGACAACGATGGGCAGTTGGACCTGTTTGTCGCATCGTACTCAGGCAGTATCGAGAACGTTGCTGCTGAGCGATTCGGGGAGGCCAGCCGTTTCGAATCCCCCAGGCTGTACCGGGGAGATGGAAAGGGTTTTCGGGACGTCACCGGGGAGGTGGGGCTGGAACGGGTGGTGCTTGCCATGGGAGCGAATTTCGGAGACCTGGATGGGGATGGGTACGAGGATATTTACCTCGGTACGGGGGATCCCCAGTTCGATACCCTGGTGCCGAATCTCTTTTTTCGTAACCGGTCAGGTCAATCGTTTGAAGACCAGACGGCGGCGGGAGGACTGGGGCACCTGCAAAAAGGACATGGGATCGCATTTGCCGATTTCGATGAGGATGGCGACAACGACCTGTTTGTCCAACTGGGTGGCGCCTACAAGGCGGATCGATTTCGCAACGCGCTGTTTGAGAATCCCGGGAACGGCAGCAACTGGTTGAAAATTAGGTTGGCCGGCAGTCAATCCAATTCTTCGGGAATTGGGGTTCGCTTGAAACTGCAGCTATCCGAGGGTGATTCGCGCCGGACCCTGTTCCGGCATTTCAGCTCTGGCGGGAGCTTTGGCGCGAATCCCTTGCGGCAGGAAATCGGGTTGGGGAATGCCAGCCGGATTGAAGCCCTTGAGCTGTACTGGCCTGCTTCCGGAATCCGCCAGGTTTACAGGGGCATGGATGTCAACCAGACTCTTTTGATCGGGGAAGAGGAGGGGATCCGGTGAGCCATTCACGCGGTTTCCCCAACGAATCTCCGCGACGCAGATCGATTCCCCATTCCCCGGCGGGCAGGTTGAATCGGCAATCGTCCCGCAGTTCGGAAAACTGAGGCTGCTGTTCGAGTGGGACCGGCGGATGTCCGGCAGCGTTCGATCTCCGTTGTACGTCCAACCGGCTGTCGGTTAAACTGGGTGAAAACTTCCCTGGATCTCCAAAATGCAAAAACTGAACGAACTGTTGAATCATCCCCTGGCTCCGTATGTTTTTCCGATCCTGATCAGCCTGGCGATCTGCGGCGGTTACTTCGCCATCATGTTCAACAAGTTCGTTTTTGTTGACTGATATGTGCTGGTTGACAGCCATGACTTGCTGAAAACCCACGCCCGGAACATCAACGCCCGGAACATCAACGCCCGGTACATCCACGTTCGGAGATCTGCTGGCACCTTTTCGGGTGAACAGGTTGGGAAGCAGATCGCGGCTTTTCAGCGGAAAGAACGATGCCCCTTTTGGTGGGACAGGCGATATTGCACGAACCGTGGTGACACGACAGTGGCTACAAGATGGCGGGGATGCGGTAGTACTCACCCGGCAGTCTGCTTCCCATTTAGCTTGCGGACGCACTGTCTGGTCCCCCTGCAGTCCAAGGCATCAGGCGAGGATCTCACGGATCACACGACCGTGCACATCGGTCAGTCGCCGATCGATTCCATTTTGCCGGAAGGTCAGCTTTTTGTGGTCCACGCCCATCAGGTGCAGCACGGTGGCGTGGAAATCGTAACAGTAGGTCTTTCCCTCAGCGGTTTTGTAGGCCCAGTCATCGCTTCGACCGTAACTGGTTCCCGCCCGAACACCGGCGCCTGCCATCCAGGTTACAAACGTACCCCCGTTATGGTCCCTGCCGTCTCCACCCTGGGCGAATGGGGTGCGACCGAATTCGGTAGTCCAGATCAACAGGGTATCGTCCAACAGTCCCCGCTGCCTGAGATCGGTCAGCAGGGCCGCAATCGGCTGATCGACTGAACGGGCAATGGGAGGCAGCTCTTTGGGGATGCTGCCATGGTTGTCCCGGTTTTCGGTGGCCCCCTGCGGACCACTCCAAACCTGCACAAAGCGGGTTCCCCGTTCGATCAGTCTCCGGGCCAGCAGGCAGCGTCTGCCAAAATCTCCGGTCTCTTTCTCGTCCAACCCGTAGGCATTCCTGGTGGAAGCAGTCTCGCGGGAGAGATCCATGGCCTCGGGAGCCGAAAGTTGCATCCGGGCTGCCAGTTCGAGAGCCTGGATTCTCGATTCGACGCTCGAATCGAGTTCGTGCTCTCGGGAGAATTGGGCGTTCAATTTTTCCAAAAGTCCAAAACCTTCCCGGTCGGATGACGGGTTGGCAAACCTGAACTGCGGATTGGCCTTGAGGTTGTGAATGCCGGTCCGGGGTCCGGCCTTGAGTATGGTCCCCTGGTGTTCGGCCGGTAAAAACCCGGCGGAAAAAGGACCTTTTTGATTGTAGGGAAGACCCTTGGCATCGGGGAGAACCACAAAGGTCGGCAGGTTGTCCTTCAGGCTGCCCAAGCCGTAGGAAATCCAGCTTCCCATGCAGGGAAATCCTGGCAGGATGAACCCGGTGTTCATCATGTAGGTCGCAGGGCCGTGGACGTTGGTCTTGGAGGCCATGGCCATCAGGAACGTCATCTCGTCCACATGCCTGGCCTGGTGGGGAAAAACGGAGCTGACCCAACGCCCTGATTCCCCATGTTGTTTGAAGGAAAAGGGGCTTTTCATGATGGCGCCGGCGGCTGCGGTAAAACCCTCCGGTTTATCGCTGGGCCCCAGTTTCTGGCCGTGGAGTTTCTCCAGTACCGGTTTGTAATCGAAGGTGTCCATCGGGCTGGCACCGCCGGTCATGAAGAGCTGAATCACCCTTTTGACTTTTGCACGATGGTGAATCCCTCCCTGCCAATCCGGTTGCGAACCTTCCAACCGGGAGGCGGTTTCATCGGCGGCTGATTCGCGTGCCAGCAGCTCAGCGGCAGCGAGGCCGCCGAATCCGTTGCCAATCGTATTGAGGAAAGTTCTGCGCAACATGTTTCAGTCGGGATCAGCGGATGAAAAGGAACTCGTTACTGTTAAAGAGGACGCGGCAAAGCGCAGCCAGCGAATGACGATTGCAGTAGTCCAGCATCCACTCCCGTTCCTCCGGTTGCGGTGGACGGAGCCAGATCAGCTGGCACGCCCGATCCACCTGTTCGGACGGTTTGCTGCTTTCCCGGTCCAGCCGTTCGGCCAGCACCGCGCTAAAGTGCAGGACAAAGTCGTTGTTGTACGTGGAAAGCGCCTGGATTGGGGAAGCCGAATTTTCACGTTGCGGTATGAGCAATCCGAGGTCGGGGAAATCCATGGCTTCCATGAAGGGGTCGGAGATGCCCCTCCAGACCACCCTGTAGACGGAACGCCGATTGGCGGATGGGGCATGCCAATGGAAAGCGTCGTAGTCCAGTTGGGGAGTACTCTGGCGACCCTTGGTTTTCGAAAACTGCTCGATTCCGGGGCCACCCATCCGGAGGTCGATAGCCGATGAAATCTGCAGCAGCGAATCCCGGAAGGATTCGGCGTCCATTTTTTGCATCCGCTGTCTCCAGAGCCAGCGATTGTCAGCGTCCCGGTTGAGTGCGACGCTTTTTGCCGGCAAGGCTGACGACTGTTTCCAGGTTTCCGAGAGCAGGATCAGTCGGTGCAGCCTCTTGATCGAACCCCCGGCCTCGTCCCGAAACCAGGTGGTCAGCCAGTCCAGCAGTTCGGGGTGGTCGGGCTTGGCCCCAGCCCGACCAAAATCGTTCGGTGTCCTGCAGAGCCCTTCGCCAAAATGGTACATCCAGATCCGGTTCACAATGCTTCGCCAGGAGAGTGGATTCCGCCTGTCGATGATCCAGTTGGCCAGGGCTGCCCGGCGATGGGATTCGTCCAGTTGCAAAGTGGAGGGGAAGCGGGGACTCAATTCCCGGACCATGGAGAGGGCCCCGGGGACCGCCACCGCACCCGGACGGTCAATGTTGCCCCTTTTCAATACATGGACGGTTTTGGGGGCCATTGGCTGGTCCAGTTTTTTGGCGTGGGAATAATGCCTAGACCAGGCGAAAACCTTTCCCGGTGGGGGGAGCAGCCGGAGCTGTTTTCCGGTTTCCCGCTTCAGTACGAATTGGGCGAGGTCGAGTTGCTGTTCCCGGCTGCGCTGGTTTGCCGGAACAAGCAGTGCCCGGCGAACCAGTTCCGGAAAGACCATCGTGGAGGGACTCTCTGAGTCAGTGAGGTAGACCTGGAACCGGCCAATCAGGTGGCTGCCACCGTGCAACTGCTGGAGCCGGACGATCAGCCTGGATTTTGAATCCACCTGGACAGGTTTTTGCAGCCGGAATACCGCGTGGTGGGGCTGTGCCACCCTCGGCCAGATGCCCCAGGCCGATTGGGGATCCTCGTCGATGGCATGCTGAATCGTCCAGCCCTGCTGATTCCAGTCAGCAGTGGCGGATTGAATGGGCAGGATCTCGCTGCTGCCGTTTTTCTCAAGGCGGATCTCAATTCCGCTCAAATGAAGGTTCCCATTGGCACAGCGGCCGGGGCCCTTTTGAGGCAGCGAAGGGTGGGGCAGGACATCCAGGCGGATGGCGGACACACTTTTCAGTTTCCTGTCCCTTCCCTGCCCCGAACCGGTTCCCTGTCCGCTGCCGACCAGCGTGTAAGTATCCGTGGTCGGATTTTTGCCGCCTGCCAGGATCGTGCCATCGGTCAGCTTTTCAAGGGTAGCGCCTTGGTTCGATTCCACCGAAAGCATGTCAAAGGGGATCCAGGAAACTTGATTTTTGGACTGCTGTTCAAATTTTGCCACCTGGTTTTGAGAGCTTTTGGAAAGCAGGAAGGGTTCGTCCCGGCCGTTGATCTTTGCCTGTTGCCGGAGCAAATTCGCACGGCGGGAACGTGTTTCCGGCTGGGTGTCGTATTCGGTTTCTCCCTTGCCTCCTCCGGCAAAAACAGCTTGCAGCGAATAGTAGTCCTCCTGTGAAAGGGGATCAAACTTGTGATCGTGGCAGCGGGCACAATTGGCTGTGGTGCTGGCAAAAACAGCCATGGTTTGGGTCACGATGTCATCGCGGTCCAGGTAATCAAAAGTCACGGGTGCCGTGGAGGCGCGACTTAATTCCAGGGGGCCGGCGGAGATGAAGCCCAGTGCCGGAATGAGGTCGGATGCCTGCGGAAAAAAGTGATCAGCTGCCAACTGTTCCCTGACGAATCGTGGCCAGGGTGTGTCCCGGTTGAAACTGGCGATCACGTAATCCCGGTAGGGCCAGGCCTGGGGGCGCAGCGTGTCGTGCTCGCAGCCGTTGGTGTCGGCGAAATGAACAGTGTCCAGCCAATGCCTGGCCCACCGCTCGCCGTACCGGGGAGAATTCAGCAGTCGGTCCACCAGCTGTTCATAGGCCGCAGGGTCATCCTTGTTGACGAATTCTTCCACCTGCTCCGGTGTGGGAGGGAGTCCGTGCAAATCGTAAAACAGTCGGCGAATCAGGACTCGTTTTTTGGCGACCGGGGAACGGTTGATTTTTTCAGCCTTCAGCTTTGAGGCCAATATTTGATCAATCGGGTGGGCCTCCTGACCGGCACCTGCAGGGAGTGAGGGTTGCTCGACCGGTTGCAGGGACCACCAGCTGACATCCGCCTTGGGGCGACGTGTTTTTGCAGTAACCCTTGGGTCGCTGGCGCCTGCACGAATCCATGCCTCCAGCTCCAGGATCTGCTTTTCCGACAGCTTGTCATCCGGCGGCATTTTCAGTTGCCCGGTTTGGCGAACGGCACGAAGCAACAGGCTTTTTTCAGGTTGTCCCGGCTGGATGGCAGGACCGCTCACTCCTCCGGTTTTCCACCCCGAGGCTGAATCGAGTGCGAGGTCCGCTTCGATCGTGCCGGAAGCATGGGAATGACATTCCAGACAGTGCTGCCGAAGGATGGGCTCAATGGTCGATTCAAAACGGTCATTTGCCCCTTGGGCCTGGGAAAAGCCGGAGCTGTTGAGGAACGTTGCCAGCAGGAAAAGTGCGGTTCGGTGGGGCAAGGTGGGAAACCTCGATGGGAACCAGTGGATCGAATGTTGCCTTCATTGATTATAAGGGGAACGGGCTCTGCCAAAAACAATGCTGGCGCTCCACCTTTCAGAACAACGTCCGTTGCCGTTTATCAAACCCGGTGAGACCCTGATGGGACGCGGAATGCTGCGGGATTCAACTGAACAGTGCTGCTGAATTCGCCTATTTTTGACTGTTTGTCATTGAAATCGAGTGAACTTCCTACCGTTTCGGGCCGCAATCGGGTAGAAAAATGGGGTCGGAGGGAATTTCAAAAAAATCGGCTCCTTTACGAAACATTCGGTTTTGCGTGGGGTAAAAGCTGAGACAGGACGATACGTATTCGTTCAACCGCCGATGGTCCAAACCGGTGTTTGCACCTTGATTCTCTGGTTACCTGCATTTTGACGTTGCCTTATGACAGGTTCGTTGAATTGTGACAGGTTCGTGGAGAGCTTCTTTTTCGGGAGACTTTACTGCGAAACCGTGTACCCGGGTTGATTTGGACCAGGAAACCGATCCATTGTTATCTGCGGATTCTTCTCTGGGATTTCGCAGAGCCGTTTTAGGAGAAAAGTGTGACCAAGTTTTTCCGTGGGGCAATTCTGTCCGCGATTGCACTTGGATTGATGCTCTCGCAATCCAATATTGCCCAGGCTCAATCCGTTAAGGACCGCGCAGCGGTCGTCGTAAGAATCAAGAGCATTGACAACCTGCTTGATTCGGTAGCCTACATGGTGGGCGCAGCCGGCTTCCGGAATTTTGTGCCCGCGATCACCCTTGGGGCGGGAGCTTTCCTCGAAGGTTTTGATACCGAACGACCCATTGGTGGCTATCTCACGTTGGATGATGGCGTTCCACAATTCGTCGGTTTCATCCCAGTAGAAGACCTGGGTGACGTGATCGACATGCTCGAAAATAACGGTGTCGAGATCGAAGAAGATGGTGATGATTTCATCATTATCAGTCCGACCGGCGATGAAATCGTGATTCGCGGGAAAGGTAAATGGGCCTTCATTTCTGCAAATGCCGAGATGCTGGAGGACCTGCCCGAAGATCCAGCCAAGTTGGTTTCCGACATTGGAGATGAATACGGCGTGGCCGTCAAAGCTTACGTTCAGCGAATCCCGGCTGCCCTGAGAAGCCAGGCGATCGAACTGATGGAACAGGCTTTTGATGAGACCTACGAAAATCTCCCCGGTCCGGCGGCCGAATTCCAGCGAAGGATGAATGAAAATTCTCTCAACCAGCTGGCTGGCATGATCCAGCAATCCGATGAAATTTTTCTCGGTTTGGCGGCTGACAAGAAGGGGAAACGTTTGTATGCCGACTTCAGCTTTACCGGGCAAAAAGGTTCCGATCTTGCCAAAGGTCTGACAGCTGGCAAAGGCGCCAAAACCGATTTCTCTTCCTTCCTGAAGATGGATGAAGCAGCACTGACTTTCAACGCCGCTTCCAAGGTATCCGGCGCTGATGCTGAAAACGCCAAGGGAACTTTTGGCGTTATCAAGGATGAGCTGGGCAACATGTTGGCCGAGGATGCGAACCTTTCCGAAGAAGATGCTGAGCTGCTCGAATCTTTTGTCGGCGATATGCTGGACGTTGTGATGGCGACCATCGATTCCGGGAAAATGGATATGGGCGGTGCCGTTCTGCTTGGTGAAGACGGCCTGAACGTGGTGGGTGCCGGTCATCTGGCGGATGCCAAAAAACTGGAAGCCGCCGTGAAAAAGCTGGTCGACGCCAAGGGTGACCAGTTGCCCCCGGTTGTGGATTTGGAACTGGACGCCGAGAAATACAAGGGTGTGACATTCCACAAGCTGTCCGGCAGCATTCCCGAAGATGAGGCACAATCCATTCTGGGTGAAACCACCACGCTGGCCGTGGGAATCAGCTCCGACAAAGTTTACGTCGGTTTTGGTGTCGATCCGATTGCCAAGCTGAAGAAAGCCATTGATGGCAAGTCTTCGAAAGCGGCTGACCCGATGACCCAGGTCAACCTGAAACTGTCTCCCATTCTGAGAATGGTTGCACAAATCAATGGTGACGACATGTTCGCAGAAATGGCTGACAAGCTCGAAGACGAGGGCAACCAGAGCCTGCGGATCATCGGAAGCACCATCGAGAATGGGCAGAAGACACGGCTTGAGATGGAAGACGGTATCCTCGGCCTGATCCAGGTGGGTGCGTCCGGCTTTGGTGGTGGCGGCTTCGGTGGCGGTGACTTTTAATCGAAGTCGCGAATCTTCGCGGCCAGTCAACAGGATTTCCCAGCGGACCATCCAGTAGAGAATTCAGCAGAGAAGTCCTTGGAGAAAAGAAAGCCGGTCTTTTGGGCCGGCTTTTTTTATTTCTTTACCTGTTTGCTTTTTTCAGGACGAGGCAATTTCCACCGAGTGCCTGATCAACTGCTGCCAAAGCCGAGGCCACCGTTGACCTCGACGGTTTGGCCATTGATGAATTCCGATTCTTCCCGGGAAAGCATGACGATGGCATTGGCGACATCATCAGCAGTCCCCCATCGCCCGAGCAGGGATTCACTTCTGGCACGCTGATCCCAGTATTCGGAGGTCGATTCTCCCCAGGAGGTCTGAATCCAGCCAGGAGCCACGCAGTTGACCCGCACCGCCGGGGCAAGGCTTTTGGCAAGGCTGCGGGTGAAACTCATGATGGCTCCTTTGGTGGTGGCAAAGATCTCACCATTTTCACCTGCCTGCCCGAGGGTGGCCTGGTCCCAGCCGATATTGATGATGCATGGCTTGGAGCCACGGTTTTGGGACATGCGGGCACCGAAACGGCGGGACAGGTCCATGCAGCTTTTTACGTCGAGGTTCCAGAGAAAATCAAGCTTGTCTTCAAAGCTCCAGTTTTTCTTTTCCGTTGTCAAAACATCTCCCCCGGCATTGTTAACCAGGATATCGATCTGGCGGTCCTCCGCCACGCATCCTTCGAAAAACTGGGCTCTTTTATCGGCTCTGAGGAAATCGGCCTGAATGAGTTCGGCTGTTCCTCCTCCCGGCAGAAGTTCCAGGGTCTCGTCGATGCCTGCCCGGTTGGAGCAGTAATGCAGAATCAGGTTCGCATTGGCTTCTGCCAGGCGAATTGCGGTTGCTCTTCCGATTCCACTGGAGGCACCCGTAATGACTGCCGTTTTGCCAGACAGTTCTTTCATGGGCGATGATGACCTTGGGGAGGAATGGGGATTTTTCTGTTATCGTAAGACCTCGCGGGGGAACTGGTAAGTGCCGTAACGGGTCCGGTCGGGCAGATTTATCCCTGCTGGCCGGTTGATCATTTCTCCGGCTCGATTGGGACTCTTGTTGGCAACCTTTGGGGTGTGATTCAAAGTCCTCCGTTCCCCGTTTCATGGGAAGCAGAAAAACCCGAATTATTAGGGCAAATCACCGTTTCCCGGACAGACCTTCGTTTTAGTATTCTGCCGGTCGGCCGGGCTTTATCTCTGGAAACGATCTTTCCGATTTTTTGGTGTTTGAGCCTAGACCCGTGGTTTGGTCGAGTTACAATTTAACAACCGCAACATTACACCCTCAAGCTGGTCCTTTTTCCCCTCAGAGAGCCCTGATTCAGGGGCTATCTACAAAGGGAAAATGCTGAACACCAGGCGGAGCGAAGCTATTTTGCGGAGCAGGTTTCCATTCGAAATCATCGCCCACGGAGTGGGTAAAAAGTTCCAACCCGACCGCGTCGCCATCAAGAGCAAGCCGTAGAGACAAAATTTAAGCCAGAGGGTTTAAAAAAGCGTCCCGACCGGGCAATCTTGAGACCGGATCGTCGGTATCTCGATCATCGGTTTCCCGATCGTCGAAGCCCGGCAGATTCAGGCCCCAGCAATTGATGACTGCAATCGGTAACGGGCGAGGGAATGAAATCGCGTTTTCTGAGAAAGAAACGTTTCTGGGCAGATTTCCCTGCCGGCAGATTTCGAAGCTGGATGGCTCGCAATTCTACCGGCATGTGATTGGAAAATGGCCAGCACGTCTTTTTGAAGAATCCCGCGGCGCACGGTTGATTCGGTTCCGGTGGTTCAGTTCCGGTGATTCAGCACAGGTGATCGTTCCTTAAAAAACGGGTCGCAAGCCCAAGGTGATTTCCTGCAAGTTGAATCGGTGTGACTGGTTGTTTTGACCAGGAATCGGATCCGTTGGCCAAATCCCGAGTTTCAGGAGACCGGTCGCGACGATTCCGAAAGCCAACTCTCGGAACCCAAGTTGGATTGGCAGGACGGATGGCCCTGCGAATTAAAAAAAGAGAAAAAAGAACAAGAGAAAAGACAGCAGTTTCTTTCACGGAAGATTCAGAGGCGAAACGGAATTCGTGCCAGCCTGACAATGAGTGAAGGCAGGAAGGATTTGCGGATAGGAACGGCAGGGAGAGGCGCAGGTGAAGACCTGGAAGGGAAATTTTGTAAAGGAATTTGGAAGATTGAGGGTCAGGCAAAATTGACTGCCTCCCGAGCTTTTCTTTAATTGGAATCTTTTACCAAATTTTTCAAACTTCCCGTCGGTGATCCGACAGGTGTTAGAATTGTGAACATTTTAAGTTTGTGTCGCGAGACGTCCAAGGAAGAGGCGTTGGATATCAGGATGAAACAGGTTGTTGATGTAGCCACAGCAAGCAACCTTTTTCGCGGCGGGGAATGCATTTAAACCATTATTGAGAAAGAGGTAGGTACTCCTTTGTACGATACACTCTTAGACGAATTTGACGATGATGCACGCGTAGCAGTCGACGCGTCCAACTTTGTTGCGCAAGAAGAGGATGACGTTATTGTTGTCTCCGATTCCGAGGATGATGCGAACTCTGATGAATCCCTTTCGGAAATCGACGATGGGGAATCCTGGTCGGATGACCCGGTCCGAATGTACCTGACACAGATGGGTGAAATTCCCCTGCTGACCCGTCACGAAGAGATCACTCTGGCCAAGAGAATCGAGGACACGAGACGCCAATTTCGCACCAAGTTGCTTGAATGCAATTACGTCATTCAGCAGGCATTCAAGGTGATCAAGCGGGTTCACGAAGGAGAGCTTCCGTTTGACCGAACCGTCCAGGTTTCGGTGACCGATCGATTGGAAAAAGAACAAATTCTTGGTCGATTGCCTTACAACGTGGAGTCCCTGGAGACCCTGTTGCGGAGAAACCGGCAGGATTACTTTGTCTCTCTTTCGAAGTCGCAGCCCAAGAAGAAACGCCGGGAGGCGTGGACGAGGTTGTCCCGTCGCCGTCGCCGCTGTGTTCGGCTGATTGAGGAGTTGGGGCTGCGGACCCAGCGGATCGAAGCCATGATCAGCGTGGTAGAAGATTTCAACATCCGGGTGCAGGAACTGAAGGCAAAAATCATCGAACACAAAAAGGCCCGCAAGTCTCCCCAGGAGCGAGAGCCTTGGCTGAAGGAATTGCATCATATCCTGATTGCCTGTCACGAGACGCCCAGGAGCCTCAGCAACCGGGTCAAGTACATCCGTCACGTTTTCTCCCGTTATCAAAAGGCCAAACGGGCCCTGTCGGAAGGAAACCTGCGATTGGTAGTCTCGATTGCCAAAAAGTACCGCAACCGCGGGTTGAGCTTCCTGGATCTGATCCAGGAAGGGAACGCAGGCTTGATGCGGGCGGTTGACAAGTTTGAATACCGACGGGGTTTCAAATTCTGCACTTACGCCACCTGGTGGATTCGTCAGGCGATTACCAGGGCGGTTGCTGACCAGAGTCGAACCATCCGTATCCCTGTCCACATGGTGGAGACGATGTCACGGGTACGCAACGTGTCCAGGCAATTGCTTCAGGAACTCGGACGGGAGCCTTCTTTGGAGGAAACTGCCCGTCGTGCCGAGACCACCGTGGAAGAGGCCCGTCGCGTGTTGGCCATGAGCCGCTACCCGATCAGTCTCGATCGTCCTGTAGGTAACAGCGAAGACAGTCAATTCGGTGATCTGTTGCCTGATGGAGATGCGGACAACCCTTCGACCGGAGCCGCACAGGAAATGTTGAGGGGTCGCATTGACCGAGTGCTGAAGACGCTCAGTTACCGGGAGCGGGAAATCATCAAGTTGAGGTATGGTCTCGGTGATGGTTACAGCTACACGCTGGAAGAGGTCGGCCACATCTTCAAGGTGACCCGGGAACGCATCCGTCAAATCGAGGCCAAGGCGGTGAGAAAACTGCAGCAACCCAGTCGCAGCCAGGAACTTGTTGGATTCCTCGATTAGTTCCGTCGGCACTGGATCATTCACGATTTTCAACTGCCAATGAATCGAAAAAATCAAAACGTCGAACGCGGAAAACGTTCGGCGTTTTTTCATGCGCCACCGGCAGGTATCCGAATCCCCGTTTGTAGCGTTGGGCCAGCCTGTATCCCTGGCAGGGGTTTGCTTCTGGCTGTCATGTTCTGTTTGATTTTCGGTTTGCCGGTCCGTGGCTCCCGATGCCAGGATGGGGCGACTGCCGCGCAGATCGGTAAATGGATTGAACAGCTTTCCGATGAGCAGTTCCTGGTGCGCGACCAGGCTCGCTCCAACCTGAGAGAGGCCGGGGCGACCGCCTATGACCAGCTTTACCAGGCCAGGGAAACGAAGGATCTGGAGGCTCGCCTGACGATCCGGGAGTTGCTTTCAGTGATCCAAGTTCACTGGATCCGCGAATCCGACACGCCGGCAGTGGTCAACATGATGCTCGGTTTTCAACAGCGAAAACCGGAGGAAAGACTGGCGATTATTGACCGGCTGAGCTGGTTTCCAAGCGGGGAATCCTGGCCTGCCCTTTACCGGATTGTGGTCTACGATTCGTCCTCCCTGGTTCGAGACCATGCTGCCGCCCGTTTCCTCGAGATGTTATTTGAAAAAGACGCGGGCCCGGATGCAAAGCTGAAAATGGAGATCGAAAAGAGGCTCTTCCTCAAATTTGCCTCTCTGGAACTGTTGATGGACTCCAACGCCGGTTGGGCGGAAAAGGTGATCGGACTGGCCGTTTCCCTGTCTGGTGGTTCGGGAAGCATTCTTCGCTTCGACAAATACGGTTTGGCGATCAAGTTGCAGCAACAGGAACTGCAAACACTCGTGGCAGGAAAAAACGCGACAGGAAAAATCGACCCGCGCCTCATCTTCGCCCGTCTGACTGCCAACCGAACTCTTTACAGGCAACTTCCGGAAGCCAGGAAAGAGCTCTGCCGGGAACTGGATCAGATCGGAATCCGCCTGGCGACGCTTGCCGCTGAAGAATCCTGCTGGAGACTGCTGCTGGAAACTCTCTGTAACAACCGCCGCAAAGAGGCAGTGGAGGGGGCAGAAGAAAATTGGGAGAAACTGGTGGCGAAAGACCCGGTCATCGGCTTCCTGCTGGCAGACTTTTTCTGGCGAGAGGGAAGGCTGGCCGAGTCGAGGGAAAGCATTGCCCGGGCGGAGGAGAGTGTTCGTAAAAACGGACTGGACGAGGAGCTGTTTGCCGAGGAGTTGCTCGAGCGAAAACTGATCCAGGCAGCTACCTTGTACCTCCAGACCCTTCGCAAGCGAATGCCGCTTTCGGTATCCCTGGAGCTGTTGCTCGCGGAGCTGGAGTGGCGACAGGGGAACCTGAAAAAAGTGGTGGCTCTGGCCAGCGAAGTCATGAAGCAAACCGGTTCTGCGGGGGACTTCGCCCGCTGTGCAGGTTTGTTGGCAGCCGTTGCGAGGGAAGAGGGACGTCCGCAGGATGCTTATCGTTGGCTTTCCGAGGGACTGAAGAAGGAACCCCTCTCCACCGGGTTGCTGATTCAAATTCACACCCTTGCCGATTCCCTGCCGGATTTTGACCGGCAGGCGTTCGAGAGAAAAGTCGCTATCGCGCGCGGGGCCTATCTTGACCGGTTCCAGGAAGGTTCCCGCCTGATTCAGTCGGAGATTCCAGCCGAGGAAAACCTCGGCAGGGTCCGCATGGCAAGGGCCGCCTGCTCCACGGCCAGGCTGTTGAGTCGGCTCGACCTGGATCAGCAGAAAGCGCTGTCGATGGCCCGGATTGCAGTCAAGCTGGAGCCTCGTAACCCGGATTATCTTGCCGCTCTGGCCTATTGCGAATTCCGGCAGGGTCAACCGAAGCGGGCGGTTCGATTGCAGAGGCGGGCAATATTTGTCTCTCCCGGCAACCCGGAGTTAGAATCAGACCTGCAGCGTTACCAGGCTGAATAGTTGATTCCTGAATCCCGGGACCCGGTGCAACTGGTTTAAAATCTGAAGCATTCGTCCATGAGCCAAACATGAAACACCCACTGTTATCCACAGGGTCCTTTTTGACGACTGATTTTGGCAATCCGGCGAAGCTGGATTGCAAGCTTCTGCTGCTGCTCCTGTTTCTTTTCGGAGGGGTGGGCTGCGACACGCTTCTTGCGGGGAGTCAGGATGGTTCCGAAAAGGAAAAACGGTCCCGGGGGGAATAC
>JAYZFP010000013.1:0-26114 GCA_036336715.1 Planctomycetota bacterium | reverse complement strand
TTGGTCGACCGTTGCAAGGGTGCATCGCGTTTGCAGGGGAGTCTAGAGTCTGTCGCGATCCCGGTACCACTGGCTGGCCCGTTCGAGTGCCTGCTGCTCTTCTTCGGTCAGGTTTTCCCTTCCCTCGTCCTGGATCTTCCGCAAAATTCGATCGACTTCCCGATCCAGTTCGTCACTCTGCCCGTCCTCCCGGCTTTCCAGTTCGGACAACTCACCGGCGTAAACCTTGAGGCCTGATTTCCTGGCCCTGCGTTCTGAAACCCGGTTACCGGTTTCCCTCCTGATCGCTCCCTGCCCAGTTGGAACCAGGGATTCCATGTTCAGCCCGAGTTTCCAGTACAGGAATCCAAAGGCGAGCCCACCCAGGTGACCGGCGTGAGCCGTCCCCGTGAATTGTGGTTGTCCGGCGAGTTCAAGCAGCACAGGGTACAGGTCGTAAATGCAATAGATCACCACCAGCCATCTCACCTCGACCGGGATAACGAAAAAAAGGAGGACCGTATGCTTGGGGAAGTAAATCGCAAACAGCATTGTCACACCCATGACCGCACCGGAAGCACCAATGGCGGGCACCGATTGGCCGGTCCAAAGGTCCAGCCCAACAATCGCAAGGCTGGAAACAAGCAAGGCGGAAAAGTAGAACAGCGCGAATTCACGCGAACCGACCATTCTTTCGATGGTTCCGCCGAACCAGTAAAGAAAAAGCATGTTGAACAGGATGTGAAACACCCCGGAGCGATCGTGGCAAAAGCCGCAGGTGACCAGTCGCCATACCTGGCCATTGAGGACCTTGGGAGTATCCAGTTCAAAAACCTGCTGTACCGAGGACACCAGTGGCAGGGCGACCGGCCGATTCTGTTGCTTGAGTAAATCGGCCACCAGTTTCCGGGTCAGTTCCGGGTCATTCCGTATTTTTTCCCGATCCAGTTTCCGGCCGCTCTCGATTTCAATTTCATCGATCAGGGATTCAATTTGTACGCTGCGAATGACCGAGTCCAGTAATTCCCGCTCGGTCATGCGGCGGACAAAAAACATCTGCAACAGGAAAACGATGAGATTGGCAACGATGATGAACTTGACCACCGGTGGCCACTGATCAGATGCCCCGCCTCCTCCGCGATAGCCCATGTCACTACGGGCATAGTCCCTGTTTTCCCAACCCATCGAACCGCCTGTTGTTCAAGTCCTGAAAGATGATGGGATTTGGAAATTCACGGTTCCTGCCAATCCTGTTGTTGACTCTTGCCTGGCGGCATCGCCACGATCCGCCGGAGCTTTCATTCTACCGGATTTTGAGCGGACCTCCATGCCGGCGAAAATTTCAGGGACCGATTCGTTTCCAGGATGAAATCCTGCACGCACCGGACCGGAGGTTCGTTGCCTCGTGCGGAAACGGTAAAACTGCATAATGACAGCATGGGTTTCCTTCCTGGATCGCAAATCAAATGAACCAGTTTCTGATTGAAGAGTTGTCGAATTGGTATTCTCCCGACAAACGGATTCTTTTTATTACCGGGGCCGGCATTTCTGTTGATTCGGGGCTGCCGACCTATCGTGGTGTTGCCGGTTTGTACGAGGAAAAGGAAACCGAAGATAATGTTCCGATTGAAGTGGCTCTCAGCGGGGGGATGTTTCAAAGTCGACCCGAATTGACCTGGAAGTACCTGATGCAAATCGGGGAGGCGTGCCGAGGTAAAACCTTCAATCGGGGACATCTTATCCTCGCGGAGCTGGAGGATTGTTTTGAGCAGGTTTGGGTACTGACGCAGAATATCGATGGTTTTCACCTCGACGCAGGATCCAGGAATGTGATTGAAATTCACGGGACGATGCGTCGGCTGATCTGCACAGATTGTGGCACAGTGACGCCGATGGGTGAGTTGGATGTTGACCATGTGCCCCCGGTTTGCAAGGCCTGTCATGGGATGATGCGTCCAGACGTGGTCCTGTTCGACGAAAGATTACCGGTGGAAGCGACCGAAGAACTGCAGTTGCAATTGCAAACCGGATTTGATGCTGTGCTGGTGGTGGGGACTTCTGCCCTGTTTCCCTACATTTCCCACCCGGTTCGCCTGGCTAACCGGTCCGGTAGCCTGACCATTGAAATCAACCCCGCCACTACGGACCTCTCGAGCCTGGTCGACTTCAAGCTTGATTTGCCTGCTACCGAAGGGCTGCAGCTGTTTCGGGACGCCCTCCTTGGGATTGTCGGTCAGGCTGACAGGGAGAAGCGGTGTTGATTCCAGGCCACCGCAGTCCGTCCATTCGAACGCGTTATAGGGAGGATAAGTTGAAGGGCACGGGAACGATCCCGGGAAGCAGGCGGCTCACCTGTGCGATGAGACGCCCTGCTTCCTGGATCAGCTTTGACGTGATCCAGAGGTGAAAACAGTTTTTCAGCTGTGGCTGAACTCAGCCGGTTGGCCGCGAAAGGTCTCGTTGTAAGTTTCCTTTTCTCCATCATCCAGGTAGACCTGCTGGCCCAGTACCCATGTGCGAACCGGTTTGCCCCGGAGCGTCGTCTGGTGCCAGGGAGACCATTTGCACTTGGTGATCTGTTGGTCGTCGAGAACCGTATGAACCCGGTTCATGTCGACCAGGGTCAAGTCGGCATCGTATCCGACTTCGATTTTTCCCTTGTTCCGGATGTGCCATACGTCAGCTGGAGCTTTGCACATCCACTGGACCACTTGTTCCAGGGAACATCTGTCCCGGTTCACTTCGTTGAGCATCAGGGCCAGGGAATTCTCGACTGCCGGCAAGCCGGAGGGACACTCGGGATAAAGGGCAAATTTTTCTTCCCGGGTATGGGGAGCGTGGTCGGTCGCGACCACTCCAATTTCGTTATCCAGCAGCGCCTGCCAGAGTCGCTGGTTGTCCTCCGGATTCTTGATGGATGGGTTCATCTTGATTCGTGAACCCAGACGCGGGTAGTCGTCGACGTTGAAAAGGAGGTGGTGCACGCAGACTTCGGCCGAAACATGGGGGCTGGGATTCTGAGCAAGGAAATCGGCCTCGGCGCCAGTGGAAACGTGCAAAACATGGAAATGATGTTCGAATTCATTGGCCAGGCCAACGGCTATTTTGGTGGCGATCAGTGCAGCGGCATGGTCCCGCACACGCGAATGATCCCGGATGTCCGTGGAACCACTGTATTTCGCAGCGTTTTTCTGGACCGTTGCCTCGTCTTCGCAATGAGCAGTGATTGGAAGAGTGGTGTTGGCAAAAATGTTTCGCAAATCATCAATGTCACTGACCAGCAAGCTCCCTGTGCTGGATCCGATAAAAATCTTTATTCCAGGCGTGTTGCGTGCGGATCGCAGCTCATCGAGATTCTTGGGTGTGGCCCCGATATAGAATCCGAAATTGACCCGGCTTCTGGCTCGGCCAATTTCTATTTTTTTGTCCAGCTCGGATTGGCAGGTGGTTGTGGGATTGGTGTTGGGCATCTCGAGAAAAGTCGTGATGCCCCCTTTGGCACAGGCTTGACTGCCGTGGGCTATATCTTCCTTGTGCGTCAAACCGGGTTCCCGGAAGTGAACCTGGTCATCAATCACCCCTGGAATCAGGTGGAGTCCTGTGGCATCAATTTCCTCGTCCACTGTCAATGTGGCTGCAGGAGAGACATCCGCGATTTTGTGATCGTCGATCAGCACATCCGTTTGCACTGTTTGTGACGGCAGTACTACTGTCGCATTTTTAATTCGTGTTTTCATTTTTTCCTGATGCGGGCTGAATGCCGGATTTTCTCGAATTCAGTCAATTTCCGAGTAGCCGAATGGTCGTCATTTCTGTTTCCAATAGTAGAATGAAAACCAGGCAACAGTTTAAGCGGGGACCCCTGAATGATTTTGGCTCAATGTGGCCATTGCGGCAATCAACTCCGATTTTCCCGGGCACATTTGGGAAAACAGATCCAATGCCCAAACTGTTCTGGCGTTGTGGAACTGGCCGAGCAGCAGGAGGAGGGCGTCTTGCCGGGCACTTCTGTCCCCCCGCGAGAATCGTCTGATGAAAATCAGGTTGATGTTCATGCTGCCGACACCGATGTGAGCGGTCTCAACCTTCACGATTTGGAACCAACCGCCGCAGGGGAAGGTCCTTCGGCTTCATCCGAACCGTCCCTTTCTCAATCAGCAGGCCCGGACCAGGCCAATCCTGTCCCCGCAGTCCCGGTTCAAGCAGTCCCTGTCCAAGCAACTCCGGTTCAAGCAACTCCGGTTCAAGCAACTCCTGTTCAAGCGATCCCTGTGCCAGCAGTTCCGGTCCAGGCGGTCCCGGTCCAAGCAATCCCCGTCCCGGCAGCTCCCGTTCAGGCGGTCCCGGTCCAGCCGATTCCTGTCCAAGCAATCCCCGTCCCGGCTGCTCCCGTGCCAGCAGTTCCTGTCCAGGCGGTCCCCGTCCCGGCAGCTCCCGTTCAGGCTGCTCCTGTGCCAGCAGTTCCTGTCCAGGCGGTCCCGGTACAGGCCATGCCCATGCAGAGCCCCTTCGAAACACCAGCTCCGGTTCCCTCTGGCGAGCAAACAGCTCCTGTTTTACCCGGTTCGAGTGACGCTTCAGTTGAAAGTGACGCCTCAGATGCAGTTGTGGCTGAGGCCCAGTTGCCAGGAAGTGATCTCACCACAGCCAATCGGACCATGGAGGGAGCGCCGTCGACAACCCAGCCTTCCATTGAGGGTGACGGAGTCGCAGAGGGCGGTTCGGCGAGCGAATCCACTCCAATGGCCCTTCCTGAAAATAGCCCGATTGGGTCAGATGGAAAGTCTGCTCCTCGGACCTCCTTTCAGACCCGGTCGACCAGCGGCCAGAAATTGAAACAAAAAGACTTTTCCAGCAAGCCGACCCAGAGCCAGCTCTCGCCGGCGATTCGTTACGGCCTGATTTGCGGGGGAGCTGCGACCTTTTTGCTTGTACTGGTTCTTTCATCGCTCTACCTGATTCAAAAGCGGGATGGGGGGGGACCTACAAACGCCTTTCGGCAGTTCCAAACGGCTTTGATCGAAGATGATTTCGCCACGATTTATGATTTGTCGGACGATGACACCCGGCATACCTATGACCTGGCTTCCGAGAGACGCTCAGCCGGTTTGGCAACCGATTCGTCTCTCGAGGGCAAGGATTTTTACGCGGAAGTTTCCCGCTTGTCGGTGCAGAAAATTTCCCAGGGCGAGAAAGAAAGGCTGGCGGAGCAAAAGGAACTTTTGAAGGAAGCGACGGTGGCCAGCCAGCGGATCAATGGTGACCGGGCAACGATGACGCTTCAGTTTCCCGATGAACAGAGAGAGACCATCGAGCTGGTACGTGTGGACCGTCAATGGCGCCTGGGAATCAGTACCTTTTCCCGGCTTTATATGGATTGGTGACTTTTGATGCGGGGCGCGGCGAGGTCATGCACCATGGATAACCCGCAAATGGATCGCCCCCACAAAATGGGTTTTGTCATGACCTTCGGAGTTCTTTGCTGGTAAAGGATCCCGCTCCCTGAAAAGATAACCCCGTTTTGCCGTCTCACCCTCGTGATTTCCGTGATGGTTCGCGCTGCAGGTCGCAGCTGGAGACTTCAAGATGGCTGGGCTGTTTCCTTGCGCAGTCATTTTGACCGGTAGGAAAGTCTGTCTGGCGGAGAATGCCGGTACGCCCCAAAATGAAAAGGCCTGTGCAGGCCCGGGGTTGGAAAGGCCTGCGGACCACCGTCTGGCTTGCATCGGTCTGCATCTCGCAGGTGCCTTGAGATCAAAGCCAACAGTTTCAAGGCCCCTTATGCCGATCATCACTACCCAGACTTCGATCAGGGCGTGGTATTTTTCCGAATGTTCTCTCTCTTAACGGGTGAATCACCACCTGTAAAAATGGCGGGAAAAGAGTTAGAATTCGGGATTCCCATCAGATCACCCCGTTAACAAGCTCATGGCCGGAAAAAATCTTGTCGTCGCCCAGAGTGGCGGCCCCAGTCCCGTTATCAACAACACGCTTCGTGGCATCATCGAAGCGGCCAGAGACCTCGAAGCGATTGACCAGGTTTACGCAGCCCGTCATGGCATTGAAGGGGTCTTGAAAGAGGAATTGCTGAACGTTTCGTCTCAATGTCCCGAAGAGGTTTCCCTTCTTCGCTACACACCGGCTGCTGGTTCCATCGGTACCTGCCGGTACAAGCTCAAGCCTGGCCAGGACGAGGACTTTGACCGATGCATTGAGGTCTTCAAGGCTCATAACGTCGGTTATTTTGTCTACATCGGTGGCAATGATTCGATGGACACCGCCAACAAAATCGCAAAGTTGGCACAGGAACGTGGGCTGGACCTGGTCGGAATTGGTGGGCCGAAAACGATTGATAATGACGTTGGCGACAGTGAATTCAAGCTGATTGACCACACGCCCGGTTACGGAAGCTGCGCGAAATACTGGATGCATGCGGTTCAGAACGCCAATGAAGAAAACAGGGGATCGTGCCCCGCCGATCCGGTTCTGGTGCTGCAGGCCATGGGAAGGAGAATCGGATTTATTCCGGCAGCCGCTCGATTGGCTGACCCCAACCGGGAAATGCCACTCCAGATTTACCTGGCCGAAAGTCCCTGTTCGCTGGAGCAGTTGCACGAAAATGTCAATGAACAGTTGAAACAGGACGGTCGCTGCGTGGTTGTCCTGAGCGAAGGTTTCGATGTAGGGGATATCGGAGAACGAAAAGACTCTTTCGGGCACACCCAGTTCAGCTCCAGCCAGGTAACGGTGGCCCAGGTTGTTACCAATTACCTGAACGAAAAGGGGCTGGCAGTCAAGGGTTCGGCCCGCTGCAATGTGCCCGGAACCGACCAGCGACACAGCATGGCCTATGCGTCGACCGTCGACCTGGACGAGGCCTACGGTGCGGGGCGGATGGCAGCCGTGCTGGCGGCAACCGGGCAATCGGGCAACATGTCGACGATCCTGCGGAATGAGGGGGATGTCTACAGCGTTCGCTTCGACAAGGTTCCACTCGAACTGGTCGCCAACAGTGAGCGAACCTTCCCGGCGAGCTGGATTATGGAATCGGGTTACGATGTAACCGATGATTTTGTCCGTTACTGCAGGCCACTGGTCGGGGAAGGCATGGTGAGCCTGCCAATGATTGACGGGCGACAGCGTCTGACCCGTTTCCAACCTGATTACGCCGATCAGAAACTCCCTGCTTACCAGCCGCAGGCTGACCGCTAAAACCGAACGGAGAAGAAAAAAGCAATGTTTGAAATCAACCGCGAAAAAGAATTCTTTGTCGGAATTGATTCCGATGGATGTGCCTTTGACACCATGGAATTGAAGCACAAGGAGTGCTTTATTCCCAACACCATCAAGTACTACGGGCTGCAGGCAATCAGCAAGTACGCCCGCGAGGCTGCTGAATTTGTCAACCTGTACTCCAAGAGCCGGGGGATCAACCGCTTTCCGGCACTGACAGAAACCCTGGAGTGGTTGCAGAAACGGCCGGAGGTCAAATCCCGGAAGTTTGAGATCACCATTCCGGCATCTGTGCAGAAGTGGATTGAAGAAGAATCCAAACTTGGGAACCCTGCCTTGGAAAAGCTGGTCGCAAGCAACGACGATCCGGATCTCCGGTTGGCCCTCGAGTGGTCGTTGAAGGTCAACGAGACTGTTGCCAACATGGTCAGTAACGTTCCTCCCTTTCCGCTGGTTCGGGAAAGCCTTGAAAAATTGCACCCCCATGCTGACATGCTCGTCTGCTCGGCAACACCCAATGAAGCCCTCAAGGCCGAGTGGAGTGAGCACGGCATCGATCAGTTCGTTGTTGAAATCTGCGGCCAGGAGTCTGGCAGCAAGAAGGAAACCCTCTCCAACGCAGCAAAATACGACCCGGACAAGTCGCTGATGATTGGTGATGCCCCGGGGGACTTCAAGGCCGCCCAGCACAATCAATGCCTTTTTTACCCGATCAATCCCGGGGATGAAGACGCGAGCTGGAAACGGTTTTACGAAGAGGGGATCGATAAATTCATCGATGGCAGTTTTGCCGGAGATTACCAGCAGATGCTGCTCGATGAGTTTGAAAAGTACCTGCCGGAAATGCCGCCCTGGCCCGTGGAATAGGGCCAGGCATTGTCCGGTCGGCAGTAGCCCGTTCCGTGGTGACAGCACTGATACGGGGCAACGGCCCGAATCGGGAATTCGAACTGCAAGCAATCTGAAAATAAATCAATTTACGAATAGGGATCCATGAGCGAAAAATGTGACTTTGGTTTGATCGGCCTGGCAGTGATGGGCGAAAACCTGGCTCTCAATGTGGAGAGCCGCGGTAACCGGGTGGCTGTCTACAACCGGACCACCGAAAAGGTGGACGAATTCATCGAGGGACGTGCTGCCGGACGGAATTTTGTCGGCTGCCATTCTCTGCAGGAAATGGTTGACAACCTGTCGACGCCTCGCAAGGTCATGATGCTGGTCAAAGCGGGCCCTGCCGTCGACGCGATTATCGATCAGTTGATTCCCATGCTTGAGCCGGGCGATGTCATCATTGACGGGGGGAATACCCACTATGCCGATACGGAGCGAAGAACCCGTTATGTCGAGGAAAAGGGGCTGCTTTTCTGTGGTGCCGGAGTTTCCGGTGGTGAAGAGGGCGCGCTCAAGGGACCTTCGATGATGCCGGGAGGGAGTGTCGATTCCTGGCCGATCGTTCAGCCGATTTTCCAGGCGATCGCTGCCAAGGTTGGACCCAACCAGGACATTCCCTGTTGCGAATGGGTGGGGCCTCGAGGCGCCGGTCACTATGTGAAAATGGTGCATAACGGTATCGAATACGGCGACATGCAGTTGATCTGTGAAGCGTACCTGCTGCTCAAGGAATTGGTGGGTCTTTCCAACGAGGAGATCTACGATGTGTTTGCAGAATGGAACCGGGGGGACCTTCAGAGTTACCTGATCGAGATCAGCCGGGATATTTTCAGTGTCAAGGACGAAGAGACGGGGGACTTCCTGGTCGACAAGGTTCTCGACATTGCTGGCGCCAAGGGAACGGGAAAGTGGATGAGCCAACTGGCTCTCGACCTCGGCGTTCCGAGTACCCTGGTAACCACCGCTGTTTTTGCCCGCAGTATTTCGGCTCAGAAAGACGCCCGGGTCAGGGCCAGCAGCGTGCTCGGGGGACCAGAGGGAGTCGATACATCCGCCCTGGTCGGTGACAAGAGTGAATTTGTGGAGGCCATTCGCCAGGCGCTTTACGCTTCCAAGATATGCAGCTATGCCCAGGGATTCGTGCAGTTGCAGGCTGCTGCTGAAGAACACGACTGGCCACTGAACTATGGTGACTGTGCACTGTTGTGGCGGGGAGGTTGCATCATTCGGGCCCAGTTCCTGGATCGGATCAAGGAGGCGTTTGATGCGGATGCGGAGCTGGAAAACCTGCTGTTGAACGACTATTTCCGCAACGCGATTGAAACCAGTCAGGCCGCCTGGAGAAAAGTGGTTTCCGTGTCCTCTCTGGCAGGGATTCCCGTCCCAGCTTTTGGTGCGGCGCTTGCCTACTACGACAGTTACCGCAATGGCAGGTTGCCTGCCAACCTGCTTCAGGCGCAGCGGGACTACTTCGGGGCGCACACCTACAAACGGACTGACCAGGACGGGACCTTTCACACCGATTGGCTTTCGCTTCGCAAACAACCTGAAGAATAAATTCAACGATGGCCAGCGAATTTATTGAAAACCTGTTCGGTCTTCACAATCAGACCGCGATTGTCATTGGAGGGACCGGTGTCCTCGGTGGGGCGATCTGTGAAGGACTAGCCCATGCGGGGGCTCACGTGGTGGTTTCCGGTCGTTCCCGGGAACGGGGTGAGGAACGGTCCGAAGCGATCAGGACCGCGGGCGGCAGTGCCAGCTTCTGTTCGGTCGATGCTTCTTCGCTCGAATCCCTGCGGGATCTCCGGCAACGGGTGGTCGACGACCGGGGAACCGTGGACATCCTGGTGAATTGTGCGGGTGTTAATTCGGCAACGCCTTACGAGGAGATCAGTGAAGAGGAGTGGGATCGGGTCGTGGATGGGAACCTCAAGGCGACCCATTTTGGCTGCCAGGTTTTTGCACCTTTCATGGCAAACCAGGAACTGGGTGGAGCGATTTTGAACATTGGGAGTGTGACTTCTCACCTCCCCCTGTCCAAGGTTTATGCCTACTCGGCCTCCAAGGCTGCGGTCGTCAACCTGACGCGAAATGTGGCCCGGGAATATGCGACCCAAAACGTTCGGGTCAACTCGCTTTGTCCCGGTTTTTTTCCGGCCGAACAGAATCGCAAGATCCTGACGGCTGAAAGGGTGGAAAAAATCATGGGCCAGACGCCGATGAATCGTTTCGGTGAGGCCGAAGAACTGTTGGGCGCGGTGATCCTGTTGTGCTCACGAAATGCAGGCAGCTTCATTACCGGGGCTGCCTACTATGTGGACGGCGGATTCACGGCCATGCGTTTCTGAACCCGGCTTCTGCAGGAAGCCATGCGGTTGGTGTCCGGGAAACCTGTCGTTTCGCCGCTGGTCACCCGCATTGACTCTCCGGTGTCACCCGGGTCGTTTTTTTTGCCCCGGCGGAAAGGTCGACGGCAACGGTCGGTTTGTCATCTCCAGCTGCACTACTACATTTCCTTCGACTTGGCTTCTTTTCTCGCATGTCAAATACGATCATCATTTTTGGTGCATCCGGGGACCTGACCAGCCGTAAACTGATCCCGGCGCTCTATTCGCTGTTCATCAAAAATCGCTTACCCGGAGAGACGCGGATCGTCGGTGCTTCCCGGAGCCGGTTTTCCCACCAGCAATGGAGGGAGGCTTTGCGGGAGTCGACACGGGAATTTGTTTCCGATTTTGAAGAGGAATCGTTCAGCCAGTTTTCGCAGTCGATCCATTATCAGCCACTTGATATCAGCCAGTTGGAAGATTTTGTTTCCCTTTCGAGGCTGCTTCGGGAGATTGAAAAGGGTGAGGATGCCGTAAGGGTTTATTATCTTTCGACGGCGCCCCGCTTTTTCGGTGAGGCCATCCGGAACATCGGTCGGGCCCACAGGTTGCTGGTGGACCAGGGTGAGGAGGTGGAACTGCGAGGCAATCCAAACTGCCGGATTGTGATTGAAAAACCGTTTGGCACCAACCTCGAAACCGCCCAGGCTCTCAACCGGCAGATCCACGAGGTGCTGGATGAATCACAAGTCTTCCGGATTGACCATTACCTGGGCAAGGAAACCGTGCAGAACATGATGGTGCTACGGTTTGCAAACTCCATTTTTGAGCCCCTCTGGAACCGCAATTATATCGACAACGTACAAATTATCTGCAGTGAATCGGTAGATGTTGGATCCCGGGGAGGGTACTACGACAGCTCAGGTGTGCTGAGAGACATGTTTCAGAACCATCTGTTGCAGCTGTTGATGATGACGGCCATGGAGTGCCCCCCGAAATTTGAGGCCAACCTGGTAAGAGACGAAAAGGTCAAGGTTCTGCGAGCCATTTCACGCCAGACGCCGGAAGACATTTTTCGGGATACCTTTCGCGCCCAGTATAGCGGATATACCGATGAAAAAGGTGTCCCCGACGAAAGCCGCACGGCCACCTTTGCTGCAGTCAGGATGCACATTGAAAATTGGCGTTGGAATGGGGTTCCCTTTTATCTCTGCAGCGGCAAGGGATTGGAAAAGAGGCTGACCCAGATTGTGATCGAATTCCAGGATCCTCCCACGCTGCTGTTCAGCGATGGCCCCAAGGAAAAATGGGAGAACAACCGACTGGTGATACGCATTCAGCCGGACGAGGGGATTCGAATGCGCTTTACGACCAAGGTTCCCGACGCCGAAATGGATTTGAAAACCACGGATTTCGAGTTTGATTTTTCAGACGAATTTTGCGGCGAGATGCCTGATTCCTACCAACGGCTGTTGCTGGATGCGCTCAAAGGGGATGCCTCTCTGTTTGCCCGCAGTGATGAAGTGGAAAATGCGTGGCGGGTGATCGACCCCATTATCCAGGCGTGGGGTGAATTCGATCGCCCTGCCCTGGCTTCCTATCCCAAGGGAGCCGTTTTGCCGGACGACTGCGAGCGATGGATGAACCAGCAGAAGAAATCCTGGTGGGTTCAGTAGTCACCGCAGGTCATTTGAGACAACCGGGGAAATCCCTGAGCCCGTTTTCCGAAGCGTTTTTCGGCAGGTTCTTTGGAAGGGCCGGGGCGGCCCTGATCTACCGGACTGTTCAACCTGACCGTTCGAACGGACTTTTCTGGTTGGCCCATGCTGCCGGCCTGTTCTAAGGGAGCTGGTTGCCGGCCCGCTCTACCGGCCCGCGCCCTTGAGAACTTCCTCCAGGGTCAGGTAATCGTTTCCGTCCTGGTTGAGCGTCTCAAAAATCTGTGGTCTGCCAAGTTCTTCGCGGGTCACCTTTCCGTCTCCGTCCTTGTCGTATCTTCGAAAGGCGCGGGTGGCAACTGACTGACTGAGGTTGTTCGTCCGTGGTTGGGTCCCCAAACGGGAGGATTCCCGCTTGGACTTGGCCGTGACCTTCTCGTTGGGATCGTAGTACTCGACGTAGCCAAGCATCATTTCCTCGTAGGTTTGGTCTCCCCAGCGGACCACCTGGTTCGGATCGGGGTTGGCGGGATTGTTGCTGCTGTTGTCAAACCAGCCGGTTACATGAACCGTCGAGCCCCGGTCCACCTCGATCGGCTCGGCAAGCCGGTAAACCAGTTGCCAGTTGAAATCATAGTTTGGCACATCGAGGATGGTTTCACGGCCTTCGCTCCGGCTTTCCACCTCGTAGCGGAATGATTTGCCCCGAACGTGCATGTGCGGCATGAAGGCCAGCACCTTGACCGGTTTGCCGACGCGGAAGGTTGCCTTTTCCGGGTGGTTGGGGGCGTTCCTGGGGATGCTGATGCGGCGATTGGCAATCCCTTTGACCCTCAGGATGTGCTTGGGAGTTCCCTCGTAAAAACAGAGTCCGATTTTCGTCTGATCCGTGGTCGATCGGCCATTGGGTGTGTAGTGCAGTTGAACGACCAGTTTGGAGCCCGCTGGAATCTTTTTTGCAAAACCATCCGGGAATTCCTGGAAACTGTTTCCAGGTACGTAAGCGGCGAAAAATCCGTCCGCGCCGTCCCCCTCAAGTCGCCGGTTGGGTTGCCGAATGAACACCAGTACGTGATGGACCACACCCGGGTCAGTCGGTCGTATTTCCACCGAACGGATCCAACGGTCGGTTTTGAAATTCGTCTCGATCTGGGTGTACTTGTAGGGGATGAAACCGTTGGCCTGGATTTTGTTTTTTCGCGGCAACTGGAAGACCTGGTCCGGTTCGCCAATGTTCCATTTGGAGGGAAACGTCTTTTTGACCGGCGCGTCGGAAACCTGCCCCATCTTTCGGTCCGAATCGATCCAGTCCAAAAGGTCCGATTTCTCGGAAACCGAAAGTCGGCGATCGTTGGCCCATTTGTTTCGGTCTTTTTCCCTGGTGAACCAGGGCGGCATGGTCCCGTTCTTGACGACGGTCTTGATCATGCCCGCGTGGGCATCGATGTCGTCGGCCGTTTCGAGACTGAAAGGAGCCAGCCCTTCTTCGCGATGGCAATCGACGCAATGGTTCTGAACGATACGGGAAATCCGGTTATGGTAGGTGACCGAAGTCGCAACCGGTTTTTTAGCCGGAAGGTAGATATCGCAGCCGGGGGCGGTCGTAGCCGTGATCTTGATTGGCTGGTTACGGGTGATGGCCGTCAAGGCGTCGACCAGGTAAGTCTTGCGTGGAGCCTGAAGCGTGTAACCGATTCCGAACTGGTCATCCACCGCACCGCGATAAACCAGCGTGCGGGCGGAATCAAACACAAAGACCTCGGCCGTGGTGCGGATATCGAAGTCCCGGTTAAAGCGATCCGCTTTGTCGTGGATGTAGGGACCTTTCAGTCCATGGGTTTGTATGTCGGAGCGAATGTCCTCAAGTTCATCGGAAGGGAGTGTATTGAGGAAACAGAATTGAACACCTTTTTTGGAAAAGGCTTTTTCGATTTCGGCCAGCCGGGCCACATATTTTTTGCAGACCGGGCAACTCGTGCTGGTGAGGGCAATCACCGTCGCCTTGTATGATTTGGCCGATGTGAGCTCAAAGGTCCGGCCGTCGATGCTTTTTCCGCTGATGGCCGGAAAAAGTTGCCCGACCTTTCTTTCTGCCGGGTTGATCATCCGGGGGGCGACCTTGTTCGGAGCGGAGTCGTCAGCCCGAACACGGGATTGCTGAACCCCGAATTGCTGAACCTGGAATTGAATTAAAAACGAACAGATGATTGCAGCAAGAAGAGACCGGTTTTTCTATTTATTGTTCCAGTAAGACATGATTCCAGCGAAGTTTACCCGAAATAATGGACCCAGGTTTCAGCAAACTTTCATTTTACCTTGAACCCACTCATATCATCTAACGCATTTCCGGCACCCGGAGACCAGGAAAAAATCATTCCTGCCCGTTTTTTTCCAAAAGAGCCAGAATGGAATTCGCGATTCCCGAGTGACTGGCCACCAGAAAAGGTTCGGGGTGAAACGGATCGACCGGTCCGCCCTGGAAATTGACAACGATCCCGCCCGCTTCCTGCAGAATCAGCTGGGGAGCCGCGATATCCCAGGCTGCCTGTTTGACGTGTCCCGGCTGGTTGTCATGGATGGCGGCCACCAGAAAGGTCGTCGGGTCGGCAATCCTCATGGCGACACCCGAATAAGGGGCGTTCTGAGTTACCAGCGGAGCACCCTGTGGGGTGCGCAGGCGATTTCGCAACAGGGCAAATTGAGCCGTTTCGAAGCTGGAGTCACTGTACTGGTTGAGCTCGACCCAGCCGGTTGCCAACTCTGCAAGGGAATCGGTTTTCAGGGGCTGCCCATTCTGAAAGGCCCCCTGCCCTGCTTCAGCATAGAACCACTCGCCGGTCACAGGGAAATGAACGATTCCCAGTCGGGTACGGTCTCCTTGCCGCAGGGCGATCAATACCGACGAATAGTGGCCTCCCGTTCGGAACAGGAAAGCACTGGTGCCATCGAGGGGATCCACGATCCAGAAATCGTCCTGGACGCCGTCCAGTTCGGGGGACAGCTCCTCGGACAGGATAGGCCGAGCACGGTTTCCTTCGTTGAGCACATTTGCAGCAGCCTCGTCCGCCAGGCGATCGATGTCGGAGACCAGGTCACCGACCCCTTTGGCCTGGACCTGGTGCAGTTTTCCATAGCCTTCCCGAATGACTTTGCCGGCCGCCGACGCGGCCCGGGCAGCCAGTTTCATCTCATTGGAAAGGGAGTCCACGTGTGAGGGAATCTGATGCGTGTCCAAGGTAATGGTTCCGGGATGCGGAAAACCGGAATTCTACCTGAAATCGAATCAGGGAATCAGGCCGCTTCCGGACTGGCAGGTACCATTCGGAATTCGTTGGATTCCAGGACCTGCGAGTTTTTTGGGTTGGCAACTTTGGAGGGAACGCATTTGCCGTATGATGGAAGGGAGTGTGCTGCCAGGTGTGCCTGACGTTTGGTCGGGTGAACCGGGTTCCTGATCGCGCAACTGGCCGACTCAACCCTCCACGAAAAGCCTTGATTACGAAATTTTCTGCATGCAACCCGTGTACAACGTGACCGCTGTCGGTGAAATCCTGTGGGATCTCTTTCCGGAGCGAACCTGTTTTGGCGGAGCCCCGGCCAACTTTGCCTGTGCGGCTTCCCAACTGGGAGCCGATTCGGTTGAAGTGACCTTGTTGAGCGGTGTGGGAGGGGACGCTCTTGGCCGGAAAGCCGTTGAACAGCTGGCCAACCACGGTGTGTCCACCCGCCTGCTGCAGACCGGTGAAAAATGCACCGGCCGGGTGGAGATCGAATTGAATCCGGATGGGAGCGCGGTTTACCGGTTTGCCGAAGATGTCGCCTGGGACAACCTGGTGATGGAAGAGCGGCTTTACAAGGTCGCGGCGGAGGCTGATGCGGTCTGTTTTGGCACACTCGGGCAGCGGTCAGCCCGCTCCGCGAAGGTGATTCAGGAATTTTTGGCACACACGAGCCAGCAATGCGTCCGGATTTTCGACATCAATCTTCGATTTCCACACGTCGTTGCCACAACGATCGAGCCCTCCCTTCAACTTTGCAATGTGCTTAAGCTGAACGACGATGAGCTCCCCTGGCTGGCTGATTTTCTCGGTTTACGGGGGAATCAGTCGGGATGGCTGCAGCAGCTTCAGTCCCGCTATGCGTTGGACTGGATCGCCCTCACCCGCGGCTCCCAGGGAGCCCTGCTGGTCAGCGGCCAACAGCAGGTCGAGATCGAACCATTGAGTCCTGCTGTTGTGGATACGGTCGGCGCGGGGGACGCGTTCACGGCCGTGTTGGCGATGGGAATTCTCGGGCAGGCTGAACAATGGAGCCGCGATTCGATCCGGAAGGTTGGCGAACTTGCCAACCGGGTGGCCAGCTTTGTTTGCACTCAATCGGGGGCGACACCAAATTTGCCGAAAGAATTTTCGGCGGAAGTCATTAACCTCTTTCCTGTTAAGCGGAGCTGATGATGGGGGATTCCAAAAGATGGATTGGTGGCCTGTTGCTGCTTTTCATGATGTTTTGCCCGGCTCCATTGAGCCAATTGTCGGCTCAGCCCGACATCCTGCTGGCTGATTTCGAAGGACGGGATTATGGTGCCTGGAAGGTTAAGGGAGAGGCGTTCGGGACGGCCCCTGCCAAAGGAACCCTCCGGAATCAGAACCCGGTCAGCAATTTTCGTGGGAAGGGATTGGTCAATTCATTTTTTGGGCTGGACCGTACGACCGGATCGCTGACCAGCCCTCCGTTCACCGTTCAGCGGGACTTTATCACGTTTCGCGTGGGGGGCGGCAACCTGCCGAAACAGCTGGGGATCGAGTTGCTGGTGGACGGCCGGCGGGTCCGCTTTCAGACTGGGATCAACGATGAAAAGCTGGCGATGCGGTTCTGGGACGTTTCCAGTCTCAAGGGAAAAGTCGCTACCCTGCGGATTTTTGATGAAGCCACCGGTGGCTGGGGGCATATCAACGTGGATCACATCCTGATGACCAACGAACCTCCCTTTGTCCCGATGCGGCTTGCGGATTACCGCAAATCTCCCCTTTACTACCGGGAGAAATTTCGGCCGAGTTTTCATTTCACGCCTGAAATGAACTGGATGAATGATCCCAACGGACTGGTTTTTTTCGAGGGGGAATTCCACCTTTTCTACCAACACAATCCCCACGGCAACGAGTGGGGCCACATGAGCTGGGGGCATGCCGTCAGCCGCGACCTGTTGCACTGGGAACACCTGCCGATTGCGCTTCATGACGAACAGGGGGTGATGTGTTTTTCCGGCTGTTGTGTCATTGACTGGAAAAACACGTCCGGATTTGGCCGGAACGGTCGGCCGCCGATGGTGGCGATCTATACCGGACATGGATACGGGAAACAGACCCAGGACATTGCCTACAGCAACGACCGGGGACGGACCTGGACCAAGTATGCCGGTAACCCTGTGCTGGACCTGCGGAATCCCGATTTCCGGGATCCCAAGGTTTTTTGGAGCAGGCAATCGCAACAATGGATCATGCTGGTTTCTCTGGCCGCCGAAAAAAAGCTGCAGTTTTATGGTTCTCCCAATCTGAAACAGTGGACCTGGTTGAGTGATTTTGAAAACGCCGGGGTTCCAGGAAAGTCGAATTGGGAGTGTCCGGACCTGTTTGAACTTCCGGTTGAGAATGAAAAGGGAGGCCGACGCTGGGTGCTGGAGGTCGACATGGGGAACGGGGCGGTTGCCGGGGGTTCCGGCGGCGAATATTTCGTTGGAAAGTTCGATGGGACCCGATTCACCTGCGATGACCCTGAAAAAAGATCCCAATGGGTTGACTTTGGAAGGGACTTTTATGCCGCTGTTTCCTTTTCGGACATTCCATCAGCCGATGGACGCCGGATCTGGATGGGGTGGATGAACAATTGGGAAACCGCGATGCTTCCTACCGATCGCTGGCGAAGCGCCCTGTCGATTCCGAGGGAATTGACTCTCAGGAAAACAGAAGCCGGTTACGTGCTGATCCAGAAACCGGTGAAGGAATTCGAGTCGCTACGCGGTCCGGTTGTTGAAATCAGCGAGGCCTTTGAATTTTCAGGACCTGATGTCAAGTTGCCCGTCCCATTTGGTTCCAATGCTTTTGAGCTGATTGCCAGGATCAACTTGAACGGTTGCAGCGAGGCCGGGCTGGTTTTGCGTTGCTCCAAAGACGGGGTCGAAAAAACGGTGGTCGGTTATGATGTTGCGAGCGGGGAACTGTTCCTGGACCGGCGCAGTTCGGGTGAATCCGGGTTCCACCCAAAATTTGCGGGTAAGCACAGGGCGCCCCTGAAGCTAAAAAGGGGAGAGCTGGAACTGAGGATTCTGGTCGATACCAGCAGCGTGGAAGTATTCGGGGATTCGGGGGCCGTCTGCCTGACCGATCGGATTTTCCCTGCCCCCGACAGCCGATCGATCCGGCTGTTCGCCAGGGAGGGGGTGGCCTCACTTGAGTCTTTCAAGGTATACCCCATTCGGTCTGTCTGGACGCAACCCAAAGTGGGCCGCCCCGGCAATTGAAAATCCCGGGGCTCCGCCGGCCCGGCTGAGATTGGCACACTGGAATGTCCCGGCTGTCGATGTAATGGCGTGGTGGCAACGATCCGCCGTCAAGGGCCCGCTTTGATCTTCCAGCCACCCGATTCCTTGACCATGTACATCTTGCTCTCATCAGAAAAATTCCTGTTATTCCCAAACAGTTTCAGGCTGCTGGTGTCAGAACCTTTCGGAACGTTGAGTGTCAGGGTGGCCTCTGTCCGGTCATTGTTGTACTCAATTTCCTTGATCGTCCAATCCTGAAGGGAGCTACGTTGGCTGGACGTTAATTCGAATTGCTGTTGGCCGGGCGGCTGTTTTTCTTTTGCAATGGCAATGAATTTTTTGAAAAGGGCACGGCCCTCAAGTCCCTTGAGTTCGGTGAAATCTCCCCGGGGGTCCATTGTCACCGCAAAATCAATCAGGGAGTCGAATTGCTTTTTCCCGTCTTCGGACATCACATCGTATATTCCGACAAAGTTACCACTCAGGAGGGATCTTTTCAGTTGGTTAAAAGTGCCCTGGGGGCCGCCCATCAGCATCTGCCAGGGCTGGAAAACCAGGAGTAAAACGACGACAAGCAGTGCGGCGGTTCCGATCCCTCCCCAGATCAAGCCGAGCTTCAAAGCTTTTCCGCTCCCTTTTCGACGAGGTTTGGGCTGTGCGTAAGCCGGTTGTTGAGGGGCTCCCGTTTGTTGGAAACCACCTGGTTGCTGCATTCCTGGTTGAGCCATCGGTTGCCCCGGCATTGGTTGCCCCGGCATTGGTTGCCTCGGCATTGGTTGCTGTGCTGGGACGGCTTGTGCTGGAACGGCCTGTGCTGGAACGGCCTGTGCTGGAATGGCCTGTGCTGGCGTTGTCTGTGGAGCAAGGCCCGCAGGTCCCAGGGGTTGGAGCTCTCCTTGCACGGCTGGCAGAGGTTGGAGTGGATCGGCCGCCGGTGACGCCAGTGGGGAGAGGGGGGCCTGTTGGGGTGCCTGCGGAATCGGTTGCAGGTCCTGTGGAGCCAGAGGGTCGGCACTTTGCAGGTTTTGGGGCTGCGGGATGGGAGCCGGTATCGTTTGGGGTGTTGCAGCTGCGGGGCGAGCCGGTTTCTGGACTGCTGGTTTCTGGACTGCTGGTTTCTGGACTGCTGGTTTCTGGGCGATTACGGGGAGAGCAAGGATGCTCTCGCACTTGGGCAACGGATCTTTTTACCGCCGCGTTCCGAAGGGTACTGCAGCGGGTGTTGGCAATTTCCACAGACGACCTGGTTCATTGCAATGAATTCCTGGCTTGGAGACGGGGCAATTTGGCGGATGAATAAGGCCATCCGGGCGGGGAAGCACAGCATACGCCTGACGCCATTCTGCTTCAGCCGTGAATGCTTTGCAATCGGGAAGTCAGGTGAATCCCGGAGCGATCCTTTCCACCTTGGCTGGTTCGTCAGATCGGGACGTTTCTTGCCGAATGAAAAGCAGGTTTTGATGAAAAACTGGTGCCGATCCGTAGCGGAGAAACCTGGTTTCGACTCACTTGATAATCAGATTGTCATTCCGTTTCGCATTCAGTTTGACGATCTGGCGAAAGTAAAAGAAAGGGTATTTTTCGATGTACTTGCGAGCCCTGGGGTGCCCTTTCTTTTTTCTCTCCATTTCTCTCTGAACCCAGAAAAAGGATTCGTCAACGGTCTTCTGTTTCAGCTTTCCACTGTCGACAAGTGCGACCAGTTCCTTGATGAATTTTTTTTCGTCTGCAGTACGCACTTTGAGGCCGTAGGTCAGTCTCTCTTCCAGCGTGGGCTTGCGGTTACTGATCGCGTCCTGCCCACTGGCAAAAGACCCACCGGAAATGCCGGTAATAAAAAGGAAGAATCCCATGACGACGGCAGTCCGACAGGCAGGTCGATTGTTACTTGTAAACATATTCGTTCCCTCGAAAGAAGTTGACGGTGTTTAGCAAGTCCGGCCGGCTGTAGCAAGGCGAATTTTCCAGGTGAAACTTCAGGCAAAAACTTTCGGAGCGAAGGTTTTGTGTCCCCTCCTGCCAGACAGTCAACCGTGTGTTTCGCGGGTCGTGTCACGATTCGTTGATGGGGCCGAAACGGGGATTTCCGGTTTAAAGGGACCACCACAAAACCGAACCTGCCAACAGCAGGGAACCAAAAACGAGGTAAACGAGGTGGCGTTTTTTTCGATTTCGCAGTTCTTCCAGTCGATTGGCTGCCATCCAGAGTTCCCTGTTTTCCGGCTGGATTTCACCCGACCAGGGACGGTGGTTTTGGTCTCCTGCTCCACACTTGGGACAAAGCAGGTGGCAGAAGTGGATCCAGGATTTCGGGGAAACTGCAATGGAAAGCAGGCCCGCTACCAGCCAGTCGGCAAAAGATTTTTTTTCCGTCGAGAACAGTGCTTTTCCCTGGTAGCCGCAGTTCTGGCAGTGGATACGCGGGGTTTCGGGGTCCTCCGTCAGGTCCTCCGGATCGGATTCCGCGGCAAAATCAGGGTCCGGATTTCCGCTGGCATCGGTGCCGCATTTCCAGCAGGCACCAAAACGGGCGTCAATTTTTGTCGAGCAATTTGAGCAAGTCCAGCTCATGGTATTGAATCACCCGCGCTCGAATGTTCGGCCTGTGCAGCCATTGTGCGAAAAACGGTTGGTACCCGCCCGGCTTCCCCGCTGGAATCCGGTTTCGGGCGTTGGCATTAGCAACAACCGGAATCCGGGGCACAGCCTCCCGTTATCGGAAGCCCGGTTGAGGGCACTGCTTCCGAAGGTTTGCTGCCCGCCTTGGTTTCCCTGGGGTCTCGCAATTCACCCTGTTTGCAGTCAAAGGGGACTGCCTGGTCAGCGGTTCGTTCTACCGCAGGTGGTATCGGCGTCACCGAAGAGGAGTAAGGAGCGGATGTGTACCGTTGAAAGTTCTTTTTGCAGACGGCGATGCGTTCTCCACGGGTAATTACGTGGTCCTCGTCATCAATCACTGCCTTCCAGGGGCCGTTGTAAATGACTGCGTGTCCGTAATCCATGCAGGATTCCTGGCTCAGTTTGTAGGCTCGAACGGTCATGCTGCGGAACTCGATCCCCTCAACGGTTACCCAGGGAGCAGTCTGCCTCGATACGATTTCCACACCGTAGAATCCGTTTTGTTCGAAAACCTCAATGAACTCCGGTTCCAGGAAGGCACCGCTGATGCAACCGCTCCAGAGTTCGGGGTCGTCTTTCAGGTGTTGGGGGACCTGTTCGTCCGAAACGATATCACTGATGACCGCTCGGCCGCCCGGCTTGAGGACGCGGTGGATCTCCCGGATCATCTGGATCCGGTCATTTGGGTCAACAAGATTGAGAACGCAATTCGAAAGGACCACATCGACGGAGTCGTCGGCAATCATCGGCGATTCCTGGCTGGTTTGCCGGATTCGCTGTTGAACGGCCAGCCATTCGGTGGTGTTGGAAACCGGTTGTTCCGAGAGAATCTGTTCGACGGCGTTCAGGTCGGTAGCCAGGTCCTGGAAGCGACCCTTGCAGAAACGAACATTGTCGTAGCCAATGTTCTCGCTGATCTCGCTTTTGAACTGGTGGGCCAGGTCGAGCATGTCGTCATTCATGTCGACACCAATGACCTGGCCTGATTTTCCGACGATCTGCGACGCGATGTAACAGATTTTTCCCCCTCCGCTGCCCAGGTCGAGGACGGTCTCCCCCGCTTCCACATAGCGACTGGGGTCTCCGCAGCCGTAGTCCCGGTCGATCAATTCCTGGGGAAGGACCTTGAGGTACTCGGTTTCGTAGTCTACGGGGCAGCAAAGGGCCGCTTCCTGTTGTTCGGAAGCTGCGGAATAGCGTTCCTTGACTGCCTGTTCGATATCGAGCGGGGTGGGCTCAAGTGGGGTGGATGAATTCATGTCTCGTTCAATCTGGGCGTTGTGATTAGCCGGTGTGATTAGCCGATAGTGCAGTGCCCCGCGACTGGGGCCTTGTCAGTGTTTGAGTGCTTGTTGGTGCTCTCAGTTTACCAAGGGCAGTCAACCAAGGGCCGTCAACCAAAGGCAGGCGTGCCGTGCAGTGGTGCCGGTCAGTTGCCTGGCCCGGCCGGCTTTCCCGGGCAGCGGCGCAGCGTTCAGTTCAATCGCCTGCGGTTGCGATTTTACCCACAATTTTACAGGTTTTCCCCCGGATTGCCCACAGAGCTACGTTGTCATTTTTGCAGAACGGCAACATAATGCGTCATTCCGATTTCCGTGTAATACCTGCCGCCTCCGGACCTCTTCCCGGACGGCCAGATGGACGAAGAAAATTTCGGCCGATTTTAGCGTTTCGATTCCGGGCGATTTTTTTCCGGTTGAGCGTTGCAGGGGGAGTGTTCCTCTTTCGGGCCGGCAGGCGTTGGCATGTGTCCCGATGGAAGTAGTGTGGGAAACGGTTCATGGAAGATGCAGTGAGCGAGGGCTCCGGTACTGTGATCCAAAAGGAAGCGGTACAGGAATTCCGTTAAAGGGATCCGCCACGACCGTCTGGTAAGTGCTGGACAGTATTTTCGGCAAGGGTGTGGGACAGGGAGGCCACCGGTTTCAACCGCACGCGAATTACGGGAGTTCCTCCATTTCGGATAGCCGTGCAAGAACCGTATGGTTGCGGAATCATCATCAGGAAAATTTTGAGCAGGGATTATGAACGATAAATTTCAGGGTCAGGCAATCACTTTTGACGATGTACTGCTCGTGCCTCAGTACAGCGAAGTCATGCCCCATGATTGCGATGTTTCCACCAACTTCACTCGAAATATCAAGATCAATGTCCCGTTAATCAGTTCACCCATGGACACGGTCACCGAAAGTGCCATGGCCATTGCACTGGGCAAGCTGGGCGGGATCGGCATTATTCATAAAAACATGACGGTCGAGAATCAGACCGAAGAGGTGTCCAAGGTCAAAAGAAGTGCAAACGGAATCATTGAGAATCCGATCACGCTTCCTCCAACCGATCCGGTATCCCGGGCCCGGGAGGTCATGGATCAGCATAATTGTTCCGGGGTGCCCATTACGGTAGAGGGTAACAAGCTGGTGGGCATTATTACGCGGCGGGATTTGAGGTTTCTCGAAGCTAGCGATGAGCCGATAGCAGATGTGATGACCCGGGAACCCTTGGTGACGGCTACGGAAAAGGTAACGCTTGAGGAAGCTGAGAAAATTTTAACGGCCAAAAAAGTGGAGAAACTTTTACTGGTTGACGAAGATTACAGACTAGAAGGTCTGATTACGATCAAAGACATCGACATGATGAAGCGTTTCCCCAACGCTTGCAAAGACAAACAGGGAAGACTTCGGGCGGGAGCCGCCATCGGCGTTGGTGAATTTGATCGTGCAGAAAGCCTGATCCGAAAAGACGTTGACGTGCTGGTCGTGGACAGTGCCCATGGGCATTCCAAAAACGTGATCGACACGGCAAGGGAAATCAAGCGTCAGTGGGACATTGATGTGGTTGCGGGAAACATCGCAACCGCTCAGGGTTGCCTTGACCTGATGGACGCTGGAGTGGATGCCGTGAAAGTCGGTATCGGTCCAGGGTCAATTTGTACAACCCGAGTTGTATCAGGGATTGGCGTTCCCCAGATAACGGCAATTCAAAATGCTGCAAAGGTTGCAGAGGAGCGTGGTGTTCCCATCATAGCGGATGGAGGGATTCGTTATTCAGGGGATATCACCAAGGCCATCGCGGCCGGTGCCAATTCGTGCATGATTGGAGGACTGTTTGCGGGGCTTTCTGAAAGTCCCGGGTCCAAGATCCTGTACCAGGGCAGAACTTTTAAAGTGTATCGTGGCATGGGTTCAATCGGTGCCATGGTGCAGGGTTCCCATGAGCGTTATCGCCAGGGCAACACTGAAAAAGGAACCGAAAAACTGGTACCCGAAGGGGTCGAGGGAAGGGTTCCCTTCAAGGGTCCACTGGATGATTTCGTTTACCAGCTTGTAGGAGGTCTGCGAGCAGGCATGGGGTATTGTGGAACGCCGAATGTCGACGCACTCCGCAAGGAAGCACAATTTATCCAGGTATCACCTGCCAGCGTTAGAGAAGGTCACCCTCATGACATCGCCATTACGCAAGAGTCTCCCAACTACAGTGTCGAAAACTCCGGATCGGGGAAATCGAGCTGATTCCCTCCGGTTGTTTCTGTTGCCGCTACTGGTTTTTGGCTGCCTGTTTACCTTTTCCAGTTCCCTGGCGGCCCAGGACCAGCCACCCGCCCGCTTTCAAAAACCGGATGCCTTTCGCTACCTGCTCGGTGTGAGGAAGAACCAGGATTCCCGGTACGGGACCACAGGCAACCGTCCCGCCCAGTTTCAGCAGGAGATTCCCCGCACGAAGGCAGTCCGGCAATCTGTTGGCAGCGGCGTTCCGCAAGATTCACGAGGCAGTGCCCCCATTCGGGTCAATCCGATCGACGATCCTTTTGGAGACCTGGCCGGTTCCGATGAATTTCCTGCCCGGGTCACCGGCGCTTCAAAGCCCCGCAAGCTGGGCACCCTGGTTTCGGCCGGCACCCGTTCCCGCCGGGTAAGGCAGGAAACCAATGGAACCAACCGCCAACAGCAAAGCATCCTGCGGCGACCTGACAATTCCCCGGTTGAGGCGAAGCCATCGGGGAATCGGACTTTCGGGAGTCCCGTCGTCGAGCCAGCGAAACAAATTCAGGAGAACACCCCCTCGCCGGGGACAGTGCAGGAAGCCGATGACAGGCAGGGGTTCCAGCCGCCTGTCCGGCAACTGCCGCCAGCGGATCGGCCGGAGAGCGGTCGCCCCCGGAGTCTGCCGATGAGGGATTCGGTTCGGTCGGCTGAGACCCTGCAGGATCAGGATATTCGGGAGCAGGTTTACGAGCTGGATTGCCAGGAAATAAATGGGGTGATGCTTCATCGATCGATCCGGGAGATCGCCCTGAACATGACACCCGAAGTCGAAAAGGGAAAAGTGGTTCCCCAGTTTTGTACATTCGAGGGGATGCCGATGGATGAACGAAATTGGGAACCGCAGGGTTTCAACTGGACTGCATCGGCAGCCTGCAGCAAACCGCTTTATTTTCAGAACATCCAACTGGAAAGATATGGTCACAGCCGGGGGCCGATCCTGCAGCCGATTCTTTCAGCGGCTCATTTTTTTGGGAACGCGGCCATCTATCCTTACAAGTCCGGGATCCACCCGCCCAACGAGTGCATGTACGCACTGGGTTACTATCGGCCAGGCGACTGTGCACCCTGGTTACGGGAGCCGTTTCCGATCAGCGTCAAGGGTGCCGCCAGCCAGGCGGTTTCGGCAGTCGGATACACGGGTGTTTTCCGCTAACGATTCTTGATCGGCTTTGCATCTCTCCGGTACCTCTCCGGGGCCTTTTCGGGACCGGTGTTCGCCTTCCACCCGTTCCTGTTTTGACAGGACTTTCATTCACGAATACAGCTCAGGAGAGCGATTGGCTGGACGGCCCACGGCAAGACCGTGGGCCGTTTTGTTTTCTTG
>JAYZFP010000012.1:0-17107 GCA_036336715.1 Planctomycetota bacterium | reverse complement strand
CCGGGGAAGCGGCGAGGGCTACCCGCAGGACCGACGGGTTTACGCCTCGTGGACCAAACCCATTGTCATGCTCTGCAACGAACACAGCTTTTCCAATGCCGAAATCGTCAGCCATGCCGTCAAGCAAACCGGGCGGGGCCGGCTGGTCGGCATGCGTACGGCAGGGGGCGTGATCAGCACCGGCGCGGTGGGACTGTTGGACGGCAGCATGGTCCGCATGCCAATGCGTGGCTGGTACCTGGCCACTACCGGCGAAGACATGGAATTGAACGGCTGCAAACCGCACATTGCTTTCTGGAATGATCCCAGCTGGAATTCTCCCGGAGGCGAGGATGCCCAGCTCGCCAAGGCGGTCGAGGTCCTTGCCGAAGACGTCAAGACGGAAAAGGCCAAGGGCAAGGTCAAAATCACACCCGCTTCCCAGTTAAGAAAGTAGTAGACCGGCGATCAATCGAAGTTTGCCTGGACAACCGCAGGGGTTCATCGGATCCAGCAGTCCTGTCGAAAAATGCTTTCCTGGAACCATGCCTGGTGCCGTTTTCTGGTTCTTTGCAGGCAGAAAACGGCAACCCGCCAATGCATCAACGATTCGCTGCGTCTTGAAGACCCGCCTCCCCTGAGCTGAGCCTGACCGCCATTGGCATGGCGGAAACCGCCGGTAGGCAATTCCAAAGCAATCTCTTTGGAGCGTGATTCCGGAACAGGAAAACTGTCGCAGATTCGCCAGGGATTTAAACAGAAAACAGGCGAAAAAAAGAAAGCCAATTTGTTACGATTTGGAAATGCAAAACACGCGTCATGACAAACTGTCCCTGCTTTTTGAACAACTTTATGATGAGAACCTGTCCACCCAGGAAAAGGTAGTTGAAAAGATTGCCATCCTGGATCCCGGGTTGGCTGCAGAATTGTTGGATTTGTTGAACGCAGATCAACTGGCCAACGACCATTCCTTTCTTGAGGTTCCAGCAAATACGAAAACGGCCGCCTTTCAACCCGGAAAGAAATCATTTGCCAACCTCGAATCTGTCGGGAAATATCAACTTGGAAAACAGGTGGGTTCCGGAGGCATGGGAATCGTCCATGAGGCTTTTGACCCGGTCACCAATTAATCAATTGCCATCAAAATCCTGAAACCCGATTTTGTACATGACGATGAAGTCAGGGCCAGGACGATTCATGAAGCCAATTTGTCTGCGAAATTATCCCACCCCAATATTGTTCCCGTGTTGGATGTGGGCACCGATAACGGGATTATCTTTTACACCATGCCGCTTTTGGACTCCGGAGATTTGAAATCCTTTAAGGGTCTTAGAAACCTGGGCGCCCAAGCGACAGCCAAGCTTTACGCCCAGATTGCTGCAGGCCTGGCCTATGCCCATGGGCAGGGAATCATCCATCGGGATATCAAACCCGGCAAGACGCACAATTATCACGATCAACCGAAATCGAAGCGGCAAAATCGTGGTTGCTGTAGATGGAAAAGCAATCTACAGCCGAAAGGTTGATTTCTTTGGCACCGTAAACATCTTTGCTGCCCGCAACGTCCTCGAGATCTAGTCCCTTACCGTGATCGGCACACTGGACGCCGTAAAAACAGCCAGAGGCTGGTCACATCATTAACGTGCAAGGTGAATGATGGACCCGCCAACGGTTTCGCCCTATTTTGACAACTTGGTGTTTCGGCGAATGTCGAAAATGGCCTGGAACAATTCGATGGTCAGCATTCCTGAAAACGCAACCACGTAAGCCAGAATCGGGAAAAAAACCCCCAGGCCACCGATTGATAACATGGAGAGTACACCAATTAAAAAGACTGAGCTTCCAATAAACTGGGCCAATATGAAAAGAACGGAGCCAAGACATAAGATCACCATGGAAATCGGGTAAATGATCTGGGAACTGTACATGGGAGCTCGGGAAAGAACTGCCGATATGCCAAGAAGGGTCTCCGCAAACGTTGCCGACGGTTCTTCAACGACTCCGACCTGGGAGGGGTTTAGAACCGAGCGGAGCGTCAACACGATCAATCCGGCACCCAGTGCAAATCCTCCTGCACCGAACAGGACCATGCTCGGATCCGGCGTCCTTTGAGCCGTCTCGTAAATGACAAAACAGCTCCAGCCCAAAGCCCCCATGCCGTACAAAATCAAAGGAGTGGACATGATGTGGAGATGCCTCTCCGACGAAACGCAATAGATCGGATTCTTCAATATCGAACGGCTTAATAACAAGGCCCAATGCGTCGCGAAATGCCGCCCGACATACAAGACAGCACTCAAAACGACTCGGGTACCCAGGATTCGCGGCAGGCCTTGCAAACAAATCTTTCACCGTTGAAATCTTTGAAGGGATTCCGAAATGGAATTGACGGGACCGGGTTCGGGCCGAGCAATCCTGCTGATCGATCTGCAAGCTCCGGGACGGTTCACCCTCTGGCGAGAGTGATCACAGACAATTCATTTGCAGCAAGATTTCTCTGTGCCATATCCACGAGGTGCTGGTGGTGCGTAAAAAAGATCACCTGGGTTCGCCTGGACAGGTCTGCCAGTATCCTTAAACAGGCGATCGCCCGATCGTCATCAAAATTCAAAAGGACATCATCCACAATAAACGGAAGGGGTTCGTGGCGACTCAACCAGGTTTCGAGACTGGCCAGACGGAGGGCCAGGTAGAGCTGATCACAGGTGCCGTCACTCATGCCCGAAACGGGAATCTTTTCGCCGCTGGATTTTCGCACGCCCGTCAGAACCGGTTCGCCACGCTCGTCAAAATCTGCCTGCAGGCCGGAAAATCCTTCCAGGGTCATTTGGCGGAACAAATCGCTAGCACGTGAAAGCACGGGCCCCTGGTTCTTTTCACGATACTGCTCGATCGCCGCCTGGAGTACGACCGCTGCCATTCTCAGGTTGGCAAGCTCCTGAACATGCTCGTCCAGGCGGGCGGCAACACTCTCGGACTTCAAACTCAGTTCCGAAGCCCTGGAGCCACCGTCAATCCTGGCCAACTCGATATTGGCCTCTTTGACCTGGCCGATCACCGTATCGCGTTCGGCAGCCAGATTCTCGACCTGTTGATCGAGTTCATCAATCCGTGGTTGGAGACCGTCAATATCGAGGGCCTCCGCTTCCACCTCTTTCAGGAAACTGTCAAAGTCCAATCCCCCGCTCTGGCCGCTGATGGATTCCTCAAAACCCCGCACCGTACTTTCGAGTTCCCGACGACGCCGAGATTGGATGGCGGCCTGGGACAACTGATCCGCGGAATCGCAAGCAGCCAATCGGCACATGTGTTCCAAGGTTGTGTTCGATTGACTCAGGGCAGCCTCGGCCTTTTTCAGCCGATCCTCCTGTTCGACAATTTGATTCGACAGGGACAACCGCTTTTCCTGGTCCAGCCGAGCCTCCTTCAACCGGTTCGTCAGCAGGGAAACAGCCACCTCCGGCGATTCCTCCCCATGCTCGGGGAGGGTTTTACCAACCAGCTCCCTGACATCCTCAGCAAATTCCCGGAAATCGCGTTTGATTCCCTGGAGTCGAATCCGCACCTGGTCGGCGTCCCGGTATTTCTGGAAAAGTCGTTGAGTATCCCGCAAAACACTGTTTGCCTGGGACGGCAATGCAGTCTCAGGCAAACCGAGGGATTCCATTTCGGTCGCCCAGTCATCTGTCCATTGCTTCAGATCCTTTTCGGCTTCTTCAAAGCGGGATTCGGCCTCCAGTAGATCCCCCTGGCTCGTCTCAAGATTTTTGGACAGCTGATCCCGACGATTTTTTGCCTGGTTGATTTCGTCGATTCGTGAATTCCCCAGGCGCACCAGTTCACTGAGAGAACATCCATCCGCCTGGATTCCGGAGTCAGCCTGTTGAAGCATTTCGCGCAGTTCTGCCGAAAGCTCAACGATGCGATTCGACAGAGTTTTTTCCTCACGTCGCCTGGTACGAAGTTGCTTTGCTGTTTCAACCAGTTGTTGCTGGCGACGAAGCCAATCCCGCATTTCACCTGGCGTCCGGGGCTTGATTGACAGGGACGCCCAGACATCGATCCAACGGCTTTGAATTTCATCCAATTCCCGGTTGAGCCTTTCGAGCTCCTTCTCAAGCTTTTCGGCGCTGCGATCACACTCCTCGACATCCATCTGTATCCGGGACTTTTTTGCCACCCGGTCCGCATCCTGTCGAAGTTGATCACCAATCTGATCGGCGTCTTCCACACTTTTTCGAAAAGCTTCCAGGAGTGAGGAGCTTGCGGGAAAGTGCTGCAGAAAGTCCATTTCGCCGTCCTTCAAATCGGGACGGCTTTCCCAGGATTCCATAACCAATTGCCATCCCTCATCCCGCAGCTTGCGAGCCTGGTCCAGGTCCTCCTGCGTCGGCACGACCTGCCCAAGTTCCAAATTGACCAGTTCCTCATTCAACCGGGATCTCTGGTCAACCTTCTCCCTGACCCTCGAACTGGCCGTTTTGATTTCGGCCTCTTTGGTTTTCAGTTCGTCCGAAAAACGATCGACCGTTTCCGGAGAAGGCACAGCCATTCCCTCAAGCTCTTCCAGTTCGCCAGACCACAAATCGAGCTGTTTCTGCTCGACATTGGCAGTCACGCCAAGTTCATCGATTTCCTCCTGGAGGCTCCGAAGCGTCACCTCCCAATCACCGCCGCTCTGGGCGGTATCCAGGAGTTCTTTCAAACCACCATGCGCCGGGGTTGACCCAAGATCGCCAATTTCCTTCTCGATTCGGTCAATGGCGCTGCGGGTTTTATCGCAATCCCGCCGGGAGGCTCTCACCCTTTCGATCAGTGCCTCCTGAAGGTTCCCAAGATTCTGAATGCGGACAGTTTTGTCATTGGGCAGCCGGAGTTCTTCAATCCCGTCCAGTTCCGGTGCCCGACCCAGTTGCCTCAGAATTTCCTTTGCCTCGTTTTCGGATTCTTCCAGGCTCGTTTCCAGCTTGGGTCGATCGGACATTGCCTTCCGGTACCCTCCCAACCGATCACGAATGGCCTCCGTGGCATCTGCCTCTTGAAGCAACTCCTCGGGAATGACCAGTTGCTCGATATTTTGTTTCAGGTTAAGCAGTGCATCCTCTGCGTCCTTTTTCTGCTGCTCGGCGTTACCGACCGTCACCATTAATTCACTGCTCTTTTCCTCAAAATCATCCGGCAGGAGGGGAGTCTCCAGCACTTCAGACAGGTCGTTCTTCGCCTTTTTCCATTGACCAATGGCGGAGGTCGCATCGCGGATTCTTACCAGCCGATTCCGTTCCGCCTGGGCCTCCCGAACCTGCTCGTCCAGTGAATCTTTGCGATTTTGTGCGGCCTGCAATTTCTCTTCAAATTGCTTGCAGGTGTCAGCGGTGACCAGAACGGACCGAACCCCTTCCTGGGCCTCCCTGTACTCCCGGATATCGTCCACAATCGCCCCGCTACGTCCACTGGATTTCAACAACCGGTCCATGTCAGCGTTGAGTCGGTTTTGGGCTGCCTGCAATTCCGTGATTCCCGCACCTGCAGAAAAAAGTAATTCTCCGACCCTGCCTTCTCCCTGGAGGATCTCCTCACCACCTTGCCGCAATTTCTCGTGGCCAATTCCGAACATCATTTGAAACAGATCGCGATCCACATCCGCCAGGAATCGATCGAGTGAATCGTCGGTTAAAGGCTGGGTATCATCGGCATCGAACAGGGAGTTCTTGTTCGCCTTTCTCCGGGTGATCTCCAGGACCGAACCGTCACTGTTTTGCAAATCGGCACCGATCCTCAGTTTGGGATACGGGTGAACAAAGTTGTCCGGCGTGCGTGTGGGAATCCCGTAAAGCAGATCGGAAATCGCCCGCAGGGAGGAGCTTTTGCCAGCTTCGTTGGGTCCGTAAACCAGATTCAATCCCTGCGGCAAACCTGAGAAATCCAGGCTCATACCGGTGAAGGGTCCATAGGCTTTCATATGAAGGCGAAGGATCCTCATTCCAGGTTCTCCATTCCCGTCAACCGGCTGTGCAGGAGGGGCTCAGCGGCCGTCAAAACATCGGACAACCACTCTTCATCATCAATACGTGCCAGTTGTTTCAACTCGACAGGTAACTTCTTGACCACATCTGCCAGATCAAAACCGATCGATTTGGCACGACCGGATTCGGCCCGGATCTGTTCAAAAAGAAAAGCCACCTCACTGAGCGCATCATCGGGAACATTTCCCAAAACCGGTTTGGATGCCGGGTCCGTTGTCAGCAAGCGGATCTTTTCAATCCACACCCCACCTTTTCCAACGTCGATACCGAGCGACCGGATTTCGTTTGCCAAATAATCCTTTTTGGCATGCAATTGGACATTGGCCGTCGTTTCACCAGCCAACTCGACCCGCATGGCAAGTGGGCGTCCTGCCGCCTGGCCATGTAGAAGTTCAATCTCCGATGACACGCGCCCAAGGACGTCATCCATTCCCCGGCAATCCCCAACATCCACAATCGCCTTTTCCCACCGCAGAACATCCAGGGGCTGAAAATCGGGCTGCAGGGTTCGGTCGTCGTTGACCGTGACCAGAAGACAACCCTTGGGGCCGGTTTCCCGCACGTGCCTTCCCTGGATGTTGCCCGAAAAGGCAATAAAGGGTTTTTCCGATAACACTTCTCGCAAGTGAATATGCCCCAGCGCCCAGTAATCATAACCTTTGGACTTCAAGCCTTCGACCGAACAGGGGGCGTACCGGTCATGGCCTTCCCGCCCGGCCGCGCAAGTGTGCAGCATGCCAATATTGAGCAAGCCAGAATCCGCCTGAGGATAAGCTTCAGACAGATCATCGTAGACCGCCGCCGTTGCAAACCCCTGCCCATGAATGGCCACACCCAGGTCGGACAGGTAGGCGGTTTCCGACCTCTCTGTAGAAAAAAAGGTCACGTTTTCGGGCATTTTCAGCGTGCGGGTCATCCGGTTGGCCGCGTCGTGGTTACCGGAAATCAGGTAGAGCGGGATATCCGCCTCCCGAAGCCGTCGTACCTGGTTTACAAAAAAATGTCCCGTGTTGTAATCACGCCAATCACCGTCGTAGAGATCCCCGGCAATCAGAACAAAGGCAACTTTTTCCCGGATCGCGAGGTCAATGAGATTTTCCAGGGCACGTCGAGCGGCAACCCGGATTTCTTCAACCGGAGCGCCCTCGTATTGCTCGAGGCCCCGCAATGGACTGTCCAGGTGAATGTCTGCGGCGTGAATGAATTTGAACATCGGATAAATCTGGGTAACGAACAGGGAGGATCCCACTGCCCCAATGTACCAATGATCTTACATCTGTGCCTCCGCCAACCTGACCTCCTCTTCTTGTTGCCTCACTTTTCCCCGACCCTGGTCCACCGTAACAACCGGGAAAAACCATCCCTCTTAAAAAGAGGACGACCTGTCTGTTGGATCCAGTCTGCCCCATTCTCCATGCTGACGATCCTCCAACTTGCCATTCTTCCGAACATTCAGAAAGATTAGAAACATGGGGGAGGGGGGGGCCAGTCAACGGGCGTTCGATTTAGCATGAAACCCGATGGCAGGCACAGTTCATAAAATCGACTGCCCTGGCTTTGGCCCGTAATTCGCGAACCAGGAAACGCCGGTCAGAGGACAACCCTGGGTTGCCCGGGTGGGATTAAAACTTGTAGGAGATGTGGCTGTACAGGAAACTCGCATCGCCGTTGAAGGGCACGCCGGGAGTGGTATCGTAAAACGACCCCGACCAGAAATAGGAATACCCAAACCGAAACTGGGTCTGCTCACTGATATCGTACGTCGTCATCAGATCCAGCTCGGTACCCAATGTCTGACTGCCCGCGGAGCCGGCGGCCAAACCCGCGTAAGGCCGCATGTTCAGGTTGTAAGGAACATCATCTCCGTTGGCCAATGAAAAGAAGTGGCACCAGGCGAGGCAGGTCAGTTTTTGGGTCGGATTGGCGGTCAAGCGAATGTTCAGGTCTTCGATATTGCGTCGCCCAAACAGGTCCATGAAACCCATGTAGTAGTGGGCACGGGGAACGTAATGATGAAATCCGTTGCCCGTCGTGTCGTCGCCGGAGGCCCAATCATAGTAAATCCACAATTCCGGCTTCCAGCAAAACGAAGCAAACCTTCGCCCGATACCGCAGGTCACAAAGCCCGCAATGTGGTCTGTATCGTCCGGGTTAACACCCAACTGGACACCACCTTCGACTTCGTACAGCCAGTTACAGCGGTCTCCAATGTACCGCGTGGCCAACGTGTCATAGCGGGAACCGCTTGTCGAATTTCTCAAATCATAGGCCAACCAGTAGAGGTCAATCTTGTCGTGCTCCAACCCCTTGTAGGTGGAAAAAATCCCGTACAACTCCTGGTCCGGGTTGGTGGAGTCAAACGATGTAAAGGTCGATCGATTTCGTATGGCTGGCCGGACCCAGAATGGATTCACCTCCCAGTTGTCGCTCTCATAAATGAAACGAACGCCATCGTGTGTTCGGCGTCGGTTTGCCCAGCCGGGCGCCATCATCAATCGTGCAGAACCATAACGAATTTCCTGGCGTCCTATTCTTGCGGTTAGCTTTCCCTCGCCTTCATGCATTACCATGTTCACATGAGCCTGGTACAGGTCGAGCCGATTGACTTCCCGGTTTCGCGAGGGAAAGACTTCGCCATTGCTGGCCGCGTCGATCATACCGACCCGAAAACTGAGCCGGGAATTCCATTGCCCATCGACCCACAAACGGGTCTGGTGAAGCCAGAAATTATCGTCCAGGCCCGACAACCCCCCGGTGGTCCCGGGACGTATGTTGGTTTCCCGATGGTGTCTTGCCCGGTAGCTGCCCCCAAAATCCAGCCAACCTTCTTCGCCGAATGGAATTTTTTTCAGCGGCTTGGCGTCCAGCCAATTCTCGGTAACCAGGTTTTCGGTAACCAAGGGTACCGGTTCGACCTCAACCATTGAAGATTCGCTGGATTTGGAACTCTTCCGCGAACTTTTGGAAACAACCGTCCCGGACAGAGCATTCTCGGGATGACGATCATTCGGGTCACTGGCCTGCAAACCATTTACCAGAAGCAGAACCAACAGCAGCATCCTTGCACAACCTAATTTCACGATAATTGTTTCCTGCCAACACCGATTACCAGAATCAAAAAAGTTTGATAGCAATGTTTTCGGTTCTCTTTGCGTGACAGGAAAAGAACCGCTGGCGACGCCCGAATAATCGACACAACCACGATGGGGCAGGGGGGGGGAAACCGGAAAACCTTGTGTTTTTCAAGTTCAAACGCCTGAGGCTCCACCCGACAGATACCCGGTTTCCAGGCTTTTTGTACCTGTTCCACCCTGTTGAAAACCGGGTGTTTTGGCACCGTACTGGGAACCTGCACCGATTCCACATAACTTCGGCAAGTCACTCATCCGGATCCTGCCAGGAAGGACCCGGACCGGGCGGCCCATGAGTCATGGCTTTTTCGGCGGACAGGTTCCTCCGTAACGGAAGAGCCCGCCACAGCAGGGATTCGCAACAGCCCCCCATTTCGCAGTCGTTGCATTCGCGGTTCCCGTCAGCAGACGACAAGGGAATCAACCATTCACACCGCGCAAGTCAAACCCGGCACAGCCGGAATCCGGCTATGCGGATCCACCTGGAGCCGATGGATCTACTGGGCGTTCTTTTCTTCTTCTGTTTTGGGCAGGGGTGGCAGCTTGAAAGCCCGCTCGATCACCCGAACGACTGGCATGTGAATGGGCTTTTTGTCAAAGTGAAACGGGTCAGCTCCAAAGCCGGCAGGCTTGTCCATGTTGATGAGATTTTTGACGAACGAATGCATGTCGTTAACCGATACCTGGTGTTTTCTCATCACTTCCGCCGCGATGCTGTTGTATTCAATCGCCGCACCCGACTTGAAGACATTGGACGTGGAATGCCGGATCGGCGTCGTACTGGCCCAGACGATTTTCGCCTTTGGATGCCTGTCCTTGAGTCGGCGGATCAACTCATCCAGGTTTTTACCGTATTGGGCTGGCAGCGTCGTGATCACACCGCCATTGGAAATCGGCAACAAACGGATCGATTTCAGGTTGGGGACACGATGGACCAGATCGCCCAGCCCGACGTTAACATGTATCAGGTCGTAATCCGGCCATTTTTCTTTCGGTACCGGCTTACCATTCCGGTCGATTCTCCCCAGAAGCTGATCGAGACACTCAAGCACGGTGCTGGAATTTAGTACCAGTTCGGGCGGGCGATAGGCTGCATCGACCCTCACTTTGCCTTTCAGCTCCCTCGAAACCTGGCTGCTGTACATTCCGGCGATGCTGTCACCAATGATCAGCACGCGTGGCAGCTCGTCCTGCCCCGGCAACGCCCCCGGTGACACCATGATTGCGAGACTGACAAGAAGGGCCAATATCCTTTCCATCGCCTAGCCTCCCAGCAGTTGATCCAGGTTCCCGGAACTGTCTGCGAATTTCTCGGCAGGAATGTTCATCGCATGGAGCAGGGTGACAAACAGGTTGGCCATGGGCACCTTTTGATCACCGACAAACTCAAGAAGTTGGCCGTGTTTCAGCCCCATGTTCTTTCCGCCGGCGAGTTGCAGCGGGTAATTCAGGCCACTGTGGGAACTGTGCGGGTGGGCCGAACCCCAGAGACACAATGTATTGTCCAGCATCGTGCCATCACCTTCCTCTGTATCGGCCAATCTTTTGAGGAAATATGCATGGTTCTCGGCCCGCCACAGGTCCCATTTGCCGGAAATCACCTGGGGCCGCTTGTGGGCAATGTCATGGGTTGCGCCCTTGTAGCCCAACACGTAATTGGCGTAATTCCAGAGTTCGCTGGAACTGGACTGCTCGGATTCGGTCATGTAGGTGGCATAGCGTGTCTGGTCGGTTACGAACGCCAGGTAGGCAAGGTCGTACATCACCCGAATGTATTCAGCCGGACCGGTTTTGTGGTCGACGGTCAGGTTCAAGCTGTCGCGATCCACCTCCGGAAGCGGCGTGTGGGTCCAGTCCCTGGTCCTTTCGACACGTTTCTCAATTTCCCGGACTGACTCGAGGTATTCATCCAGTTTTCGCTTGTCTTGCTTACCCAGGTCAGCATGAAAGCTTCTGCTGTGTTCCATCATCAGGTCCAGGATCGACGAGTCACGCTTCAAACCGGCCCGGACCTGCTCGATACCCTGGTTGCCATAAGGATGAAACAGACGATTAAAGATCTCATCGGGCTTGTGAAGGGAGGGAATCGGTTTTCCAGGTCCCCGGTGACTCATGGTCTTGGTACGCAGGTAAGATCCGGTACCGCCTTCGGTTCCCATCACCAGCGATGCGTGCCGGGTTTGGTGACCATGGTGGTTTGCCATCAATTGATCGATCGAGATATTGTTGGTCGTCTCGACCTCGGCCATGTCGGCACCCGTGAGAAAGACGTCCCCCGAACTGTGTCCACCAAGCCGGTACACGCCCTTGTGGTCCAAGCCACGCAGATAGGTAATATTGTCCCGGAGGGGTTCAAAGGGTGCTGTCGATTTATTGAACGATTTCAGTTTGCCGGGATTACCTTGTGGCCACCAGCTCCATTCGTGATGCTCGCAATTGCCTTCCTTGTCCCTCCGTGGGATTCCGGATTGACCGTCAGGCTGGTAGACACCGTAGGAAATATAGGTGCCGATAAATCTCCTGGGCATCGTCGCGGCTTCAACGGCCGGCGCATCGTTTGCCCTGCTCGCTACCATCCCCATCGCATTGAGGTAAGGCAACGCCATGGCCACTCCCGTACCCTGGATCAACTGTCGCCGGTTCAAGTGCCAACTTTTTCGAGCCATCGATTAGTCCTTTTTGTCCTGCCTGCGACGGGTTTCTTCGCGAAACACGTCACTCAAACAAATGAAAACGAGTATATCCCGCATTCCAAAATCAGTTTTTTCAGCCTGCTTGCAAATCGCATCTACCGCGAAACGGTCGCGAAAGGTCAACTGCCTGCCAAGACCATAGGTTAACAGGCGACGGATCACGTTCTCGACAATGTCGTCCCGTCGCTGGGTCAAGAGAAAGTTCTTCAACTCGCGCATGCCGTCGACTTCCGGTCCATGCGGAACACGGGCCCTGGAGTTTACCTTGACGGTGTTGATTTCATCCAGGTAGGCCTGGTAACCCGCAAGGTCCCCATGCTTGTCAGCATTGAACCCGCTGACTCGGGTACCGTCCCTGGGAACCCTCGGCTGAAAACGCCCGATGGCGTTGTAATCTTCAAACGGGATTCCCCACGGATCGAGACGGAAGTGGCAATCGTTACAGCTTTCTACTGTCCGGTGTTTGGCGAGCAGCTCGGCAATGGACAAAGCCTCTTCGGTCGCACCACCGGCCGTCTCCTCAAGTGCAGGCACCTCCGACGGCGGGGGAGGAACGTGATCCCCCAGGATCGCCTCGCGAAGCCACACGGCGCGATAAATCGGGTGTGGCGCCGTACCGGTACCATTGCCAATCAGTACCGAACCCTGCGTCAGCAATCCGCCCAGTTGATCCTTCGGCGCGACAGGAACGGGCCGCATTTCCATGCCCCGGACTCCCTCGATGCCGTAATGCCGTGCCAGGCGCTCGTTAAGAAATGCAAAATCGGAATCCACCACATTCAGTACACTCCTGTTCCCCCTGATGAGCTCACCGACGAAGCCAACCGTTTCCTGCATCATGAAATCACGCACAGTGATCAGGTAGGGCACTTCCGTACCCCGGGTCTCACCAGCGGATACCCGGTACAGGAATCTGGGGTAAAGCTTTTCATTGATCGGCACCGTGAGCATCTTCCGAATGCTCAACCATTGCAGTGTGAAATTTTCTACAAAAGCATGCGACCGATCGTCCTCCAGCATCCGCTGCACCTGCTGCCTGATGACCTTGTCATTGTCCAAACGTTCCTGGGCAGCCAAATCGAGCAACTCGGCATCCGGCATGCTCGCCCACAGAAAGTAAGCGAGCTTGGAAGCCATCGCATGGTGCTGGTTCGTTGCCGGCGATGATTCGGTATGGTAGAGGAACTGCGGCGAGATCATGACCATCGAAAGCGTTTCGCGAATCGCATCTTCAAAGGTTTGGACGCCGGGGCGAACGATCCTGAACAGCTTTGCGAACCTGTCGACCTCCGGCGCGGTCGCCGGACGCCGGTACGCGCGGCCCATGAAACGCTTCAGGACCTGCCGAACATAGGCTGACTCGTCACTTTCCCTCAGCGGAGACGGGAACAGGATCTTCGTGTGGTGCTGCGGCGGCCAGACATCGACCACAGGCACCTCGATTTCGATCCAGTTGATCACCGCACGCGGCATGGCCAGTTGACGAATCTTGGCATAATTCGCGCCGTCGTTGTGCGTTCCATTGTCGTAAAAGATGCGTGGCTTGATGGTCATTTCGCGCACCAGTGGCCCCTGCTTTCCCGAGCGAACCAGGGAAGTGGGGTGGTTCTCAATCCGTCCGCGAAACTCAAAAACCTTCGGTTCATCCGGAGTATTCGTCAGGTAAAGCTTGGCAACTGTCTTGAAGGGCGTCTCGGTTGGACCGGGTTGGGTTCCCATGTCAATTTTCAATGGCACCTCGGTATATCCGGGTGGAACGATTCCTGAGGCCTGCATCCGGAGGCGATACTCTCCATGTTTTGGCAAATCTCGCATCCCCATTCCACCGGCGACTGACCCACGCCGATTGCCCCAGATCCCCAACTCATCGAGGGCCATCCCGCGGTCCCGGCCGATGCTCGTCCACTGCCGGCGTTTTTGGTAAGGCTCGGGCTTTTTGGGGTCAACGATTGCGGCACGCATCGCTTTGCGTGCGATCTCCAGGTAGCGATTCAACTGTTCAGGTCCCATTCGCATCAGTCCCGCGGAATTGTTGAACCCGTAATGCAGCTCGGGATCTTCGGGAAGGTCATCGATGACATCGAGTTCAAACCCCAGCAATTCGTTGAGCGTGTTCTGGAATTCGACGTTGGTCAGGCGGCGGGCCTTCGGCTCAGGCACCCGCTGGCTCGCATTCTTGACCTGCAACCGCATTTCCGACTCAATCCATTGGATAATCGCCTCGACCTCGGAAGGTTGTGGCTGCGGCTCGTCGATGGGTGGCATCTCACCAAAATCGAGGATGTCAAGAATCGACTCCCATTTTTCCAGCCCACCTCCAACTGAAAGGTCGCCGCGGAGCGTGTGCAAAGTGATCTCGCCCTTGCTCTTGTCAGGACCATGGCATTTCACACAGTATGTTTCGAAAAAAGGCTTCACACGGGAAGCGTAGCCGACCTTTCCTGCCTCAACAGGTGTCTGCCCAGTCGCCAGGAGAGGGCCCACCCATGCCAAAATCGAAAAAAGGAATCCCTTGAGCAAGTGACCCGGGTTGGATGATCGATCAAACACAATCCGGCGGTGCCGGGCAGGTTGAGTTTCGGCCGCAGGCAATTGACGAAGACTTTCTGAAAAGGACGGCAGGAATGGTGAAACGTCCGTTTATCTTACCATGACCCAGGAACGGTTCCACGAAAACTGCCATCGTTTTTGAGAAGACCACAATGGATCTTTGGCGTTTTTCCAAATCGGATTCCTTGAAGGGATCGGCGGTGAGTTTTGCCTCCCGTATCAACTGCCGCCGATCCTGCGAACCCATTGGCCATTCGGCTCTCCCCGGGGAGCCATTTTGGCAACTGCTTCTCGGAACATTCCTGCTGGGATTTGTTGGAGGGATCCAGGAGTGCTGCCAGCAGTTCGAGGTTCCGGCAACTATCTACGGCTACAGCAAAATTCAATGGGCACACATCAAATACCAGCCCCCGAAACCTTCCAGTTGTTCCCCAATCGCCCCAAAAACGACGGGACTCCGGCTCCACCGTTGTGGGTGGACTCTTTGGTCCGAATCCTTGCGGCCATTCCATCACAGGGTTGTTAAGCCGTAGATTCTCGACGACCATGGTTTCCTCAGCAGGCGACCTTTTCCAGAACATGCAATTTGAAATCCGGTCTGTTTTTCGGACATTTAAATAACCCTGGCCATTCCAGGCAAACCGTTCGCCGCTGTCTCGGGCTAACGGGCAGAGCCATCGCAACAAAGGAACCCAATGAAAAGAACCATTGGCAGCTTCTGCCTCCTCAACCTGCTCCTGCTGGCATCGGTGCCCCTGGTGGGTGCCCAGGAAAAACCCAACGTTCTCTTCATTGCCATCGACGACCTCAACGACTGGGTCGGGTTCCTCGGCGGTCATCCCCAGGCCAACACACCGCACATGGATGCACTGGCGAAGCGAAGTCGGATCTTTGCCAACGCTCATTGCGCGGTTCCTGTCTGTTCGGCTTCAAGGGCCAGTGTGATGTCCGGAATGGCGGCGACGACTCACGGCAGTTACGAACTCGGCCCACGCTACGAGGAGTTGCCCGCTCTTGCCAAGGCCCCGACGATTCAGCGTTATTTCAAGGACCATGGCTACTACACCCTGTCAGGCGGAAAAGTCCTTCACCACGGTTTCGGTGGCAGACTGGCGGGTGACATTGACCGCTCCCTCGGCCGAAAAAAAAGCCCACGGCCCAGGAAACCGATGAACCGGCCTGCTGACTGGAGCGGGGCCTGGGACTGGGGCGCATTTCCGGAAAGCGACTCCGAGATGGCGGACATCCAACTCGCCAGGAACGCGGCCAAGGCGTTGCAGGAGGATTTTGAAAAACCGTTTTTCATGTCGGTCGGCTTTTTCCGTCCTCATGTTCCGCTCTTTGTTCCACCGAACTGGTTTGACCTCTACGAAGCCGACAAAATAATTCTGCCAAAGAATCCCAAGTCGGATCTCGCGGATCTTCCGGGGAATTTCCTTGGAATCAATGACTACGCGGCCGCTCCAACACACGCCGAGGTCATCAAGACCGGCAAGCAGCGCAGCCTGACCCATGCCTACCTGGCATCTGTGAGTTTTGTCGACCACTGCGTTGGGATCGTTGTGAACGCGTTGAAAACCGGCCCCCATGCCGACAACACGGTGATTGTCCTGTGGAGCGATCATGGGTTCCACCTGGGAGAAAAGCAACATTGGGCCAAACGTACTTTGTGGGAGGAATCCACCAGGGTGCCGCTCCTACTTGCCGGACCCGGCATCAAGTCCGCCAGAGCCTGTGCTGAACCCGCCAGCCTGATTGATATCTACCCGACGCTGGTCGAACTGTGCAAACTGCCAAAGAACCCGCGACTCGAAGGCGTCTCGCTTGTTCCCCAACTGGACAATCCCGCGACACCCCGCAAACGCCCCGCGATCACATCTTCGTACTTTGGCAATCATTCAATTCGCAGTCGCGATTGGAGATTGGTTTCCTACAGGGACGGTGCGGAGGAACTCTACAACCATCGCGAAGATCCTGAGGAGTTCCACAACCTCGTGAATGATCCGACCCACAAGGCGACCCGCGATCACCTCGCACAATGGTTGCCAAAAAATCCCGTGTTCGAATTCAAGGCCAAATCCGAGCGTTCGCGAAAACGGAAAAAATAGCGGAGATCAATCGCGAATTTTCCGGAATACCAGGAATTCATCATTCCATTCAGCAAGGCACGCCAACGGGTCAGGGCGCCCAACTCGCCAATTCAAAACAGGACGATCCTCGCGTGGGCAAACCTGGATACCTTTTTGTCCGAGGCGATCAGCCTTTTTTGCATCCCGGGTGCGGGTCCTGGAAAGGCCCCCCGGAGGCGTGTCGAAGAAAAGGACCACATGAAATAGAATACGGGAAATCCGGCTGCCACAATGCTGGGTGCAACATCGATGCCACGAAAACCTGATAATTGAATATGAAGCATTCTCATCATCCTGGAATGAAAATCAAATTGGCTCTTCTTGCGCTCCTCGCGTTCGGCTCACCGCTTTTGGCGTGGCACGACCAGCCGCAACAGAAACCACAGGATTCCAACACCGGCAAGCCTTTCACTATCGCAGTTTTGCCGGACACCCAGTTTTACTGCGACACGCGGCTCAAACTGTCTGCCAAATGGGGAAACGGAGACCTGAGGCGTTACTTTTTCAAGCAAACCGAATGGGTCCTGGCCAACCAGGAACGACTCAACATCGCCTTCCTGGTTCACGAAGGAGATCTCGTGCAGACCGACGCCCCGGAGGAA
>JAYZFP010000011.1:0-32130 GCA_036336715.1 Planctomycetota bacterium | reverse complement strand
TCTGCTGGCGAGGCGTTTCGCAGAGGCAGGTGTCCGCTACATCCAGGTCAGCTACAGCGACCTGAAAGACACGCCCCGCTGGGACCAGCACTCGAAACTGAAAAACCACGAGTTGCATGCCAGGGCGACCGACAAACCGGTAGCAGGACTTTTGAAGGATCTCAAACAGAGAGGACTACTGGAAGATACCATCGTCTGGTGGGGGGGAGAGTTTGGTCGAACTCCCTATTCCCAGAACAACGACGGTCGAGACCACAACCCCAATGGCTTTTCGGTCTGGCTGGCTGGCGGTGGATTCAAACAGGGAATCGCGCATGGCGAAACTGACGAATTCGGTTTCAACGCCATTCGGGACAAGGTCCACATGCATGATCTGCATGCCACGTTATTGCACCAGTTGGGAATCGATCACAAGCAACTGACCTACCGCTATGCGGGCCGGGATTTCCGGCTGACCGATGTCTACGGACGGGTGATTCAGGATATCCTGGCCTGAACCGAAACTGCGCAATCTGCCTGTTCCAATGGACGGTCGAGATCTGCCACCGGTTCCTGTAAACTGGTCAAACCGTTCCGGATCGGGGAAACTGTTTCGCAACATTCCTTAACCCGGTATCCTGCAACCCATCCCATGCCTTACCCTGCGGTTCCTCATGAACGTCAGTGAACATCCCTACGGCTGGCTAAGCCTGGTTCCTCCGCTCGCGGCCATCGTGCTGGCCATCCTCACCAGGCGGGTCATCGTCTCCCTTCTGCTGGGCATTTTTTTCGGTGCCCTGATCCTCAAAAACTGGGAGGTTCCCCAGGCGATCAGTCACATGTGCAGTGACCACCTCTGGCAACAGCTGACCGATGGAGATACTTTGCACGTTTTTTTCTTCACCATCCTGATGGGGACCATGGTTGGCATGATCAACCGTGCAGCGGGCATGCGTGGCCTGGTGAATGCGCTGACCCCACTGGCCAGCAATCGAAAGCGGGGACAACTGACAACCTGGTTCCTTGGGCTGTTTGTTTTCTTTGATGACTACGCGAACACCATGCTGCTGGGAAACACGCTCAAACCGTTGACCGACCGGCTGCGGATCGCCAGAGAAAAACTGGCTTACCTGGTCGACTCGACAGCAGCACCGGTGGCAGGGCTGGCGTTGATTTCCACATGGGTAGCCGGAGAAATCGGGTACGTACAGGCAGGACTGGACAGCCTGCCAGTTGGCGATTCATGGAATGCATTTTCCATTTTTGTCCAAAGCATCCCCTATCGCTTCTATGTCCTGTTTGCCCTGCTGTTTGTGCCGGTGGTCGCGCTGCTTGGCAGGGATTTCGGCCCCATGCTGAAGGCGGAAAAAAACGCAATCCGTCAAGGGATTGATACCTCCACGGAGAGAAAAGGGGCCCAGGGGACGGAAATCCACGTGGACCCAACGGCAGCCGATCCGGAAACGCCTGCCCGCTGGTTCAATGCGGTGATCCCCATCTTTGTCACGGTGGGTGCGGTCATCTATTTTCTCTATACCAGTGGAGCCGAAAATACGGACAGTACAAAACTGATGGATATCTTCGGTGAATCTTCTTCCTATTCCTCCCTGCTGTGGGGGGCTCTCTGGGGAGCGGGAACCGCCTACGTACTGATTGCCGTGCAGAGGTTGCTCACCTTTGGCGAACTTCACCAGGCAGCCGCCGACGGCGCCCGCCTGATGGTGCCTGCGTTGATGGTCCTGTGGCTGGCACAATGCATGTCCGGCATGACAAAAAACCAGGCTCCAGATGATTCCCACCGAAGCGTTGTCTCAGCGTTAATGGATGCTGGCGTTGAGGACGACGAAATCGTTTCCCGGGTCGCCAACACAATGAATTCCGACGATCGCCATCCGGCCCAGTTACTGGACACCTGCAGGTTGCTGATTGACCGCAGGTACCAAATCTACCGGACGCAACTTGACGAAGAGCTCAAGAGCATGCGGGAAAATCTGAAAGTCGAACAGTTTTCCACTCTGCAAAAAAGGATGCAACTGGTCGAAGAAGCGGCTTTCAAAAAGATGACCGTCGACCTGCAGCCGCTCCTGTCGAACATCCAAACCCCGGCAAAATTCCAGGCTTACCTCGAGTTCTTGATAAGAGGCAGTGAAGAAGAAATCAGCCTGCTCAAAAAACGGCTGGTTTACAGCGAGGCCTACTCCCAGGAAACCAGCTTCTTGCTGGCACGCTGGCAGACAAACCTGGAACAGGATGGGAAATCGGTTCCCCTGCTGAAAGGAGAAATGCAGGGACTGGAATACCAGACCTTTGAATACCGCTTTCTTTTTCGCCAAAGCAAGCTGTACACCGGTGATTTCCTTTCTGAAAAACTAGCCAGCCTGCGCGAAGGGGATGGCCTGATTGCTGACCATTTTGTGGCCCTGCTGCCCACTCTGGTGTTCGTGCTGGCCTCTCTGGTTGCGTTCTCCACTGGCACCAGCTGGGGCACCATGGGAATCGTGATGCCCCTGGTGATCCCGCTGGCCTATTCGCAACTCACGGCGGGGGGAGAAACGGTGCTGGCGTCCGACCCGGTCCTCCTGTGCTGTGTCGGCAGCGTACTGGCTGGAGCCATATTTGGTGATCATTGCTCACCGATCTCTGACACCACCGTCCTCTCTTCGCAGGCAAGTGGCTGTGATCATGTGGCCCACGTCCGAACCCAACTGCCCTATGCGATCCTGGTTGGGCTGGTCTCCATTCTGTTTGGCACCCTGCCGATCGGATACGGAGTTCCCGTCTGGGTCCTGTTACCCTGCGGAATTATCGCAATGATTGGCAGCCTCTGGATCCTGGGGAGCAAAGTGGAGGACCCGGAAAACAGCGGCCCCGGTACGTCTGATGACCGGTGACACACAATCATGTTTGAATCGGTAAAAAAATTATTCAGCAGCCAACATCGACAAGGGAAGACCGGTCGCTGTTGCTGCTTTCATTTTGGCCGTTGCGGCAGCACACTGCTGGGCAACATGCTCGATCGACATTCGAAAATCTCCTGGGGCGGCGAACTCTTCCACGCATTGCATGAACCCGCACAACCCGATACGGCGATAAGGGGTCCGGAGGATGCTCTCTCCTTGCTGGACCAGGCCCTGCAGCACTGCCGGTCACCCTGGTACGGATTTGAAACCAAGTTCCAGCACCTGGACCCAAACGGTCTCAACAAGGGACTGGAAGAATTCATCGCCCACCTGAGAGAAAGGGGGTTTCATTATTTCATCCTGCTGAAACGCAAGAATTACCTGCGACAGGCCATTTCGGTAGCCCGGGGTCAACAGACGCGGCAATGGCACTTCCAGACCGGGACCCCATCTCCCGGCGTCAGGGCAGTTTCCCTGGATCCCGAACGACTGGGACTGGGTGGTACCGATCGGGAAATGATTGAGTGCTTTCATTTTCTCGACCAGACCTACCTGGAGGCAGAAGCGACCCTGAACGCACATCATTGCAATTGGATACAACTTGAATACGAAACGGACCTGGAGTCCGATCCCCGCGGGGGGTTTCAGAAGGTGGCTTCTTTCCTTGGGCTCGACCCTGAAACACCTGATGCCTGCCTGCAAAAGATTGGTGGCCAACCCCTGGCGGAAATGCTGGATAACCTGGACGCGGTCTCCAATCGCCTCACGGGAACCGCCTACCAGTGGATGCTCCATGAATGAAACGGAGACCCCGCAAAGGCCATTCCTTGATATAATCCAGTTTCACCCGCTCAAACCATCTGGAGAAAATCCCCCCATGAAAACCGCAGGGAAAACTATTTTGATGGGCAGCCTTTTGCTTGCCCTGTCCATGGCCCCGTTGGACGGCACAATCGGCAATGAACAAAAAACGGAAATTGCCAAAGTCAAAACCGTTCGCACCTTCAAAAACCTGAGAATCAAACTCCCGGTCGTCATCAAGAATGCAGGTGATGGATCCAACCGGTTGTTCATTGCTTCCCAGGTTGGCAAGGTGTTTGTGATGTCGGAAGATCCGGCCACGGAGGATCCGGACGTATTTCTGGATATTGAAAAAAAGGTCCGCTATATCGATCGGGAAAACGAAGAAGGGCTCCTGGGGCTCGCTTTTCATCCCCAATACAAAAAGAACGGACAACTGTTTGTCTACTACACCAGGTACCAGAAAACCGGAAGCCTTCCCCGGACCTCGGTCGTGTCCCGGTTTACCGTCTCCAAGCAGGATTCCAACCGGATTGATCCGGATTCTGAAGAAGTCATCATGACCGTCAAACAGCCTTTCTGGAATCACAATGGAGGCACAATCTGCTTTGGACCGGATGGCTTCCTCTATATTGCCCTAGGTGACGGCGGCGCTGGAAATGACCCGATGGGGAATGGGCAAAACCTGAAAACCTTGCTGGGATCCATCCTGCGAATTGATGTCGACAAAAAGGGAAAAGGAAAAAATTACTCGATTCCCTCAGACAACCCGTTTGTCAGCCATCCGGATGCCAAACCGGAGATCTATGCCTATGGACTACGAAATGTCTGGCGTATGGCATTCGACCGGAAAACGGGAATTGGCTGGGTTGCCGACGTGGGTCAGAACATCTGGGAAGAGGTGAACATCCTGGAAAAGGGTGGCAACTACGGCTGGAATATCCGTGAATCCCGGCACGATTTTGAAAAAGCGCCTCGCAAACCGACTTCGAAGGATCGCTTTGTTGATCCCGTCTGGGAATACAGCCACGACGTAGGCAAATCCATCACCGGTGGAGTCGTTTACCGTGGAAGCCAACATTCCGAACTCAACGGAATGTACCTGTTCGCTGATTACGTCACCGGTTTTGTCTGGGGCTTGAAATACGATCCCGCCACCAGGAAAGTTGTCAGGCACGTAGAGATCCAGGGGGTCCACAAGGACCTGAGTAAACAAAAGGCGGCCCCCATCATTACTTTCGGCGAAAGCGAGTCCGGAGAGGTGTACTTCTCCGATCGCAATGGACGCATTTTCACTTTTGAGTGATCACCCTTATTCGGGCGTTCCGTGCGTGTCCAGTGGGACGCGCACGGTAATGGCCATGCCGGGACGGCAATGGACCAATGGAGGAACCGAAACGGAATTTTGGATCGCAGTTTCCAAAATCACGTCCCTTTTGATTACCTTGCCCTGGGAACCCGATTTTCCTCACGGTCACGCTTTTGCCGGCAGAACGGGGGCAGGCAGAACACGGGCCAGCCATTGAGCCTCCCTCTCGCAGAAATGAGATCGCGGCCCCCCGGACGACTCGAGGCCTTGATTCCGGTAGGGAACAGGTTCACCAACAGGGTCACCAACAGGTAGTCCCGCCAGATCGTAACGCATTCTGCATTCGGCTTATCTAACTAACTGACCCTCGGCTGAATGGTCGGGCGATGTCATCTCAGCCATCGGGATTCCAGGGACGCGGGATGCCGGGAAACCGGCATCAGCCCCGTATCCGCTAATGGTTACTGACGATGTAAAGCGCTCCATGCTTGATAATTGGCACCAGAAAGGGATCCTCTCGAATCGTCTCCCAGACCGAGTTGATGGAAGCACCCATTTTCTCGAATTCCGGTGGTTGGGGCAAAGCAAATTCCTTGATAAACGGGCGATCCTGCCAAAATCGGTTGACTTCACTCCCCGTCTGTCGGGCTTCCTCGCCGCGGGACTCCAGTTCCGCAGCGCGGAGATTCAACTCAACAGTATCCAGCTGAACCATTTGGCCCGGGACGTCTGGCTCACCCAGCCAAACGGTTCCCAGCGGTGAAAGCAGGAACAGCAGAATGGAAGCCGCAATTCCAATTGCAACGTACCCCCTGATTGGCCAGCCCTTTTTAGTTTGAGGTCTCTGGTCCGAACCAAGTTCATCAAAGCCCGCATAGATTTCCCAGGACTGAGCACAATCCCGGCAGATTTTTGCATGGCCCAGCAGTTGCAGATCTTTCCTGGTATCACTTCTGCGATCCAACAAATCGTTCAACTTTTCTTCAAATTCCCGACAGTTCATCTCAATCGGTCTCCAACGTCTTGCGACGTTTCAAATGGTCAGCAATCTGCCTTCTGGCTCGATGGACCCAGGTCTTGATGGTTCCAACGGGCACCTCCAATTTTGCCGCAATCTCCAGGTAGGACAACTGCCGCTCATGAAACAACCGAAAGGCCTCTTTCTGGTGGGGCGCCAAACGTTCCACCGCAATCCCAATTTCCTCAAAAATGCCGGTCTGCAGACGGGGCCGCGCGGCACAGTCCATTGTTTCGGGAAGCTGGATTTCTTTCTGTTTGCTTCTCTTGAGAAGTCGTGTTCGGCAACGGTTTCCGGCGATCGTGTACAGCCACGGTTCAAAACTACGCTCAGAATCCCACCGGTGCAGGTTGTTGATGACGCGGATGAACGTTTCCTGTGTCGCGTCCTCCGCGTCCTCCCTTTGGCCCAGCATCCGGTAGCACAACCCGAAAACCCGTTCCCGGAATTGCTGTACCAGGCGGGTGGACGCCCCGGGAACACCCTGCAGACACTCGGAGACCAACTGAGCGGTTTCTACTGACATGAATCTTCAGATAACGAAAAAGCTGACCCGGTTCATTCGACCAAAGCCAGCCCCTATTGGTTTTCTTTTGGTTTCAATCTGGAAATTTCCTGCGGTTTTTCCATCGCCGCCAATCGTACCTGAAACAACCCGGGAACGCCCGTTGGGAACCGGCGTCCGCGATCCTGAAACAACCGGCAAGCCTATCGACGATTGAAAAATTTTCTCAGCGTGTCCGAAGCAGCATCCTTGGAATCCATTGAATCCAGGCGTGGCCGTTCCGGCAATTTCCCGGGCTTCTTTTTTTTGGACTCCTTGGAATCCTGGACATCGGTGTCCGCATCTCCATCGACAACAGCCTCGTTCTCGACTTGGTTGTCCCCGACATGGTTGTCCCCGACATGGTTGTCCTCGTCATGGTTGTCCCCGTCCTCTGCGCTGTTCCCGATGATGTCTTCGAGAACTACACGGTCGGTCTCATCGATTCGGAACCGCCGCGTTTCCACAATGGTCTGCCGCGCGGTTTTCTCAGATTCTTCCGCCTCAAACAGCCAATCGGTAATGCTATCCTCATCCAGGTTTTCGTTTTTGGCCGCTGTTCGCTGCGCGGCTTCCTTGATGCTGGTCACCTTGGGTTTCTTGCGACCTGGCTTCCCATGGTCAATCAGGATTTCAAACTGGAGCCTTCCAACCCGCATCCGATCCCCGACCTGCAGTTTGACCTGTCCGGATATACGTTCGCCGTTGAGATACGTTCCGTTACGACTCTCAAGGTCCTTCAGAAAAGCCTGCCCATCCTCAAGCAGGACCGCACAATGGTGTCGGCTGATCAAATCACTTTTGGGACGCAGGTTCACACCTTCACCGCGCCCAATGATGAATTCAGGCACCTTGATTTCCATCTCGCGCCCGTCGTTTTTGCCGCCGATTACCCGAAGTTTCAATTGCATTCGCCGTCCTCAGCAAAAATTACAGGAGAGGAGTCTCCAGGCGATCTTCGGACGCCCGGTTCTGATTGAACTTTTGCTCATTGCAAGTTTACCAAAAGTCGAACAGGTAGTCAAAACCCGTCAACGGCGGCCGTTCCAGTTAAGGGTAGAAAATTTCACCTTTTCAATTTCGGTGGCCAAGATCTTCTCCCTAGAGCTCAAATCACCCGCCTGCAACTCAAGGTGTAGGGCTTCTGAAAGGCGCCGTGCCAGCCCGGAAACAAGCTCTTCGACGTCAATTGGATGGCCGGTTATATCGATTATACCGGTTATTTCCGGTGCAAAGCTGGAGGTTTTCAAAATCAGGCTCCCGTGCTGGGACAGTGCCTGGTGTTTTTTCCGCTGCGCGCTGCCACCGATTTTGTGTCCACTCAGCAACAGGTCCTTGGGAGCTCGCCTCTGGAAACAAAGGAAATTTTTTTCCAGTTTTTTTTCCAACCTGTCATTCAAAGTCGCCTGCGCGCCCCAGGATTCCAGCTCCGCAGCCAAAACCTGGTGGACGTTTTCATAAAGTCCTGCGGAATCTTTCGAGTGGCGCCGCTGCTCTGGAAGGGTGACAGAGTAGGTCAATTCGGCGTCATGCAAAATGGCACCGCCCCCGGAATTCCTGCGGACCAGCGGGCAATCCAGGCTGGCCGAATGGGAGATGCGATCGGCAACCTGCTGGAAGTAGCCCAGCGAAAGGGTCGGTTCCGACCATTGATAAAAACGAACGACCGGCAGGCTGTCAGGGGATTCACCCACTGTTTGCATCAGTGCTTCGTCGACGGCCATGTTCCAGAAGCCATTCTGCGGCCGATCCACAATCAATCGGGCGCGTCGATATTCACTCATTGACGGTTCTCCCCTCGACAGACCAGACTGAAAGAAAAGGCCAAAAGTTGCCCTTCAGTAGCAGTCCATCGGATTTCGTGGCTGATCATTCCACCTGAATCCCCAACATCCGGGTCCACGCAAAACGCGGGAGTTGACTTTCAGATCGACAGTCCGGGACATGGGGAGTTCAGCTTTCCCACAACCCCTAACCGTCCGCGCCACACTGTTTCTGGTAGGTTGAAAAGTCCATCAGCTTTTCCAGGCAGGATTCATCGGTGATCCTGGCCTTCATGATCCACCCCGCCCCGTAAGGGTCCTCATTGAGGATTTCCAGTGACGCCGGCAGCTCGGTATTGACCTCGGCGACTTCGCCATCAATCGGGCTGTAAAGGGGACTGACTGCCTTGACGGATTCCACCTCACCGAATTCCTTTTCACTTTCCAGCTTGGCACCAATTTCCGGCAATTCCATGAATACAAGATCTGTCAGCTGTTCAACAGCATGAGCCGAGATCCCAATGGTCGCAATCTTTTGCCCATCCACCTCGTTGACCGCCACCCATTCGTGCGTTTCTGCATACAGGAATTGCTCCGGATTCATTTTTTCATCGCCTGTAAAAAGGAAGTTCACAAACTGTTGCCGGAATCGACTTGCCACGAATGTCTATCGACAACAAACTGTCTGATCCTGCATGTTCACGTTTTATGTAAGCCATTGCAATGGGTTGCTGCAGAGTCGGCGAAAAAGTTCCGCTGGTCACCGTTCCAATCTGTTCTTCCCCTGCCAAAACCTGGTCACCCTCCCTCGCGGCCCTGCGGCCCTCAAGCACCAGGCCAACCCGAACCGGCAAGCAGTCCTTTCTGGCTGCCTCCTCAATCGCTGTTTTCCCTACGAAATCGCGTCCCTTCAGAGTGCAAGCGAAATCCAACCCGGTTTGCGCCGGATTGATCGACAACGACAACTCGTGTCCGTAGAGCGGCATGGCGGCTTCCAGGCGGAGCGTGTCCCGTGCCCCGAGGCCGGCAGCCGATACGTCTTCCAGCTCATGGAGCTCGCTCCAGATTTCCTCAGCCTTTTCCGCGGGAACGATCAATTCACAACCATCCTCCCCCGTGTAACCGGTGCGGCTGACCAGCAAATCCTGAGACCCCAGTTTCGCGTTCCGGCAACAAAAGTACTTGAGTGTTGCCAGGTCAAAGTCCAGGAGCGGATTGATTTTTTCGATCGCCATGGGCCCCTGGAACGCGAGCATGGCCGTTCCCGGTGTCTGGTCGTCAATTTCGAACGTGGCGCCCCCACGGCGTTCCTCAATCCACTGCAGCACGCTGACCCGATTGGATGCATTTACCACCAGGAGAAACTGGTCACTGTCCCCAGGCGGGCGATAGACCAGAATATCATCAAGGATCCCCCCTTCAGAGTTACAGAGAAGCGAATAGCGGATTCTTCCCGGTCCCATACCGGCGACCTTCCTTGTCGTCAGACCATCAATAAACTGCTCCGCATCTGCACCCCGGATTTCAATCCGCCCCATGTGCGACACATCAAACAGGGTCGCACGCCTGCGGGTGGCAAGGTGCTCCTCCATGATGGAACCGTACTGGATTGGCATCTCCCAACCTGCAAAGTCGACCATCCGACCACCGTTGTTGACATGCCAGGAATGAAGAGCGGTTTTGCAGTTTGAATCGACCAAAGGGACACCGTTTTCAAATCATTGAAGAGACTCGCCGGCTATCAGTTTACCCATCGGCAGACGATGCAAAAGGAGTCCCGCAAACTAATTTATTTTTTCAATCGTTGGATTGGAAAAACAAAAAAGAGCTTCGGCGGAACGAACCCAAAGCTGGTTTCCGCAGATAACGGGAGTAGAAAGAATCCGACCGTTCAAACGATTCCTGGCGATGACCCGGCCCTGGAGGCTGACCACGAAGACGGTTCCCTTTTCCCCGCACAGATACAGTCTTTCGCCAAGCAGAACCGCCGACCCACTGAGGTCCTGCCCCAATCTGATTTTCCAGTTCACCTCACCCGTTCCCCGATCCAGACTCGACAGGATTCCACCATCCTGGGGTACAATGACTGCCTTTTCCGCAAGAAGCGGGGAGGGAACATAGTTTTTCAGCCTGACCTCCCACCGCAGCTCTCCTTTCCCGGGATCGACGCAGACAAACCGATTCTCGGGATACCCCCCACCGGCAAACACCATCGTACCGTCGGTCAAAACTGTATTGGCGGTGGTTTTTGCCGGCCCCTCGCTGGACCAGAGCTCTTCACCGGTTACCGGATCATAGCCGTGTACCCGGCCAGCACCGCTGATCAGCAACTGGTCTTTTCCTCCGAGCCGGGCAATGGCAGGGGTGGAATAGCTTGATTCGTTCCTGCGACGGATTCTCCAGACAATTTCTCCCGACGAACTGTCGAGTGCCGAGAGAAACCCTGAGCCGGGGTTATCGCCCGCCACGATCACCAGCGACCGGTAGAGAACCAGCGAACTGCCAAATCCATGCCGGCTGCTGAAATTGCCTGCCCGTGCCTGCCACAGCAGGGCTCCCGAAAGGTCAACGGCCGAAACCTGGATCCCCTTGTCAAACATGAATGCCACGTACACCCGTTTTCCATCGGACGCCGGACTGGCAGATGCCTGAGAATTCTTTCCGTGGCAGTGCATGAACGGTCCCGAATGGATTTCGGTCACCCATTCCTGCCTACCGCTTTGCCTGTTGAGACAAACCAGGGACTTGGTACTGGCCTTGGGGTCCGCCACGGTCAAACAAACCCGGTCTCCAATCACAATCGGAGAAGAATGCCCTTCCCCCTGGATGGAATAAACCCACTGGCAGTTCCGATCCTCGCCGAATTCGGTTGGAATCGAGCCAGCCCGGGCAACGAAATTCCGGGTAGGGCCCGACCACCACGGCCAATCATTGACGGGCACCTTCAGCTCGGGAGACTTTCGGATGCGACCGGGATCCCTATTGGAAACCGAATCAACCCCACCTCCCCTGCAGGATACAAGAAAGCAGGCCATCAGGAGGCAGCCGAAGCGCGAGGCGTCTGTCATACCGCAAACCCATTCATCTCAGGAAGGTCTGGAGAAACGAAACCACATCGTAATCGCGGATACGTTCGTCCTCCAACCCCGCAGTTTTCAGATCCACCAGATTCAACGGACGAACAAGCTGCTGGATGGGATCCCAGGGAGGGGGCTCGGCCAAAAATCGCCCCTGACCGTCCAACATGTGGGATCGGTCCGATGAAAAGGAGCCGAGGTAGTCCGGGCCATCGATAACCCGAATCTTGGTCTGAAATGCCGGAACCACCCTGTCGGGATCCGGTACGGTCTGTTCAAGGTAGGTCCGGGCTTGTACGCCAAAACCAAGTCGGGAATCAAAATCAAAAATGACCTGTCTTTGAAAATCCAGCAGCGCCACGTGATAGTCCCAACATCCAACCCCCGCCCCCCCAAAGGGTTCCTGGTTCATCAACAAAACCGACTGTTCACGGTTGATGAAAAACAGAACGCGTGAATCGCTGCCTTGCAGCTCGTTCAACAGGTGCCAGATATTTTCTTCGCAGTAGCAGGACTGGTAAAGAAAATCGGACTTTTCCATCTTGGCATCCTCTGGGGGCCTGACCCTCTACGGACTTCGAAGGCCGGGTAAGTGTCCTTTTCTCAAAACGCTTTTGGACCGCATCCGCTGAGCCTGGCGAATTCCCGCCAGCCCACTGACTACCGCGCGGCCCCTGACTGGCACGCGGCCTATCCCATTTCGCTGCCGCAGCGATGACCCGTATACCGAAGCGGCTGCTGAATCAGGAGAGAATTTCAGCGACCACACGGGGACGCGTGACGCCGGTCAAACGCTCCTTGAGACCATTCCGTTCGTAAAAAAGGTCTTCGTAGTGTATCCCCAACTGGTGCAGGATGGTGGCATGCCAGTCTTCCACACTGACACGATTTTCGACTGCCGAAAAACCCAGTTCATCGGTCTGACCGAGTGATATCCCGGGTTTGATTCCCGCACCGGCGAACCAGCTGACCATGGCATTCTTGTTATGGTCCCTGCCCGATTTTGCAGGATTTTTGTCATCCGAAAGCTGGGCAATTGGCAGCCTCCCTATTTCTCCTCCCCAGACAACCAGTGTTTCATCCCACAAACCACGTTGCTTGAGGTCGGCCAGCAGGGCCGCAGTAGGCCGGTCCGTTTTTTTACAGGCATAGCTGAGCGACTTGCCGATATCTGCATGGTTGTCCCAGATTTGCCCTTCGATAAACAGCTGGACAAAGCGGACTCCCCTTTCGATCAACCTGCGGGCAATCAGGCAGCGACGGCCGTAGGATTCGGTGGCCGGATCATCCAGGCCATACATCCGCTGTGTGGCGGCTGTTTCCCGGCTCAGGTCCAGCGCGTCAGTCGCCTCAACCTGCATCCTTGCAGCCAATTCGTAGCTTTTCATACGAGCTGCCAATTGAGGTTGGAAAGGGCGTTGCCGGGCGTGGCTGGCATCCAGCTTTTTCAGAAAGGCCCTTTCCAGTTCCGTCACCGCATCAGGCTCCTGGAATCCCTTTTTCAGATTGACCACCGGCGTACCCTGGCCTCGGAATCGGACTCCCTGGTAACTGGGGGGCAGGAACCCGGCCTGCCAGCTGTCGATACCGTTTACCGGCAATCCCTTGGGATCATCCAGGACGACGTAGGCGGGAAGATTCTCATTTTCACTGCCCAATCCATAACTGACCCAGGCGCCGAGGGTCGGCTTTCCCTCAAATTCGACCCCCGAATGAATCTTATAAATCGCAGGTTCATGGGTCAGGTTGCTGGTATACATCGAACGAATCAGGGCCACCTGGTCAACCTGGCCTGCAAAACAGGGCAATACTTCCGAAACCCAGGCACCACTTTCACCATGCTGCTGAAATCGAAAAGGACTCTTCATCAAGGCACCTGCCGCTGCCGGAAATTCCACTTCGTCGGCAATCTGGTTGAAATATTCCTTTCCGTGGTGCTTGTTCAGTGCCTCCTTTGGATCAAACAAATCCATCTGGCTGGGCCCACCATTCATGAACAGGTGGATGACCGACCGGGCCCGGGGAGGACGATCGGGGATTGGCGCATCGAAGCCTGACCCCACGCCCTTTCCTTCAAAGGCACGCAGTTCATTCCGGAAAAGATGTATCAGCGCCGTTGTCTGCAATCCGGTTCCCACCGATCGCAAAAACGACCTTCGATCCTGTCTTTCCGAGTTTGGTTCAGCAAGATTCATCCTGATCAATCGACGTACATGAAGGAAGCGGAATTGACGACGGTGTGACAGAGGGTGGCTAACGACTTTTCAAACAGGACCTGCTCGCTGGTCCCATCCTTCAATTCCAGTTGCCATTTTTGCTTCAGTCTATCTAGATACTCCCGCCAGAGAGCCACCTCCGAGGATCGAGGTTCGGTTCCATAGGCCGACTCCCACAAGTGGCGAATCATGGCATCCCGGTCGGCCTGGAATTGAAGGACCAGGGAGCGGGCCAACGCATCGCACCATCCCCGCACCTGGGCATTGTTGGTCAAATGCAACGCCTGCTGGGGAACGATCGAGTTTTTGCGTGCGATGCAGTTGGGGCCCATCTGGGGATAATCAAAGGTCTCCATCAGGGTTGGAATTTTCGAGCGGCGATGGATCACGTAGATCGATCGGGCCCAGCCACCCCGCTCCAGTTCGCTGGACAGAATCAGCCCGTTTTCCATTTCCTTGACAGGTCGGGGGGGACCTGATTTCTCCGAGGACAGTTGAAGCGTCAGCTGCAAAATGAAATCCCTTACCGATTCGGCCTGCAGCCGTTTCAGTGGCATTCGGGACACGAGAAGATTCTCGGGATCCCCTTTCCGGGCCCCTGCTGAGACCACTGATTGCTGACGGTAGGCGCGGCTGGTCACCATCAATCTCAGCAACTGTTTGCTGCTCCAATCCCGTTTGACAAATTCAACACTCAGCCAGTCCAACAGGGCCGGGTGCGTTGGCGGGGCGCCCGTTTTTCCAAAATTGTCCAAAGTACGAACAATCCCCCTGCCAAACAGCTTTTGCCAGACACGGTTGACATAAACACGCGCTGTCAAAGGGTTTTGCGGATCGGTTACCCAGCGAGAAAATGCAAGACGCCTGCCCGTTTTCCTGGTTTGGTGGTCGAGTGCCCTGATTTCGAAACGCTGTCCGGCCGACGAGGCCCTGGCCAATTCCGGCAAGCCCGGCTGCAGCTCTTCCCCCGGTGTCAGGGGATTCCCCCGAAGCAACAGAAAAGTTGGCGAGGGGCGACCCCGCGACCAGAGCGCACGAATTGCAAGGCGTTTTTCCCTCACCGCATCCCTGGCGGACTGGGGCAGGTCTTCTGCGAGCCGTTCCTCTGGCAATTGGAGCAACCTTTTTTCCGGTTTCAGCCAGTCATGTTCATCGAACGCATCCTTGAAAAGTGCGGACAGACGGTAGAAATCCTGTTGGGGGAGCGGGTCGAACTTGTGAGCATGACAGCGTGCGCAGTGGAAAGTCATGCCCAGCACAGCGGATCCCAGGACCTGCAGCTCGTCGGCAATCACATCCAGACGGTCCGGGACAAAATTGGTGATGTTCTGGAAAGTCCTGTCCGGGGTCGTCCTCAGAAAACCGGTGGCCACCAGTGACTCGAAAATGGGCTCGGTGATCGGCATCTCCGGATTCTCGTAATCATAAAGCTCATCTCCCGCGATCTGTTCCGTGAGGAATTGTCGAAAGGGCTTGTCCCGGGAAAACGAGCGGACGACGTAATCGCGGTAGTGCCACATATAAGCCCGCACACGGTCTTCATTCTGGCCTCCTTCGGAATCCGCATAACCAACGGCATCGAGCCAGTGAGCCGCCCATTTCTCACCGAACTCAGGTGAAAGCAGAAGGCGGTCCACAAGCTTTTCATAAGCGTCCGGGGACGTGTCCTCCACGAAGCGACGGATTTCTCCAACCGTCGGTGGCAACCCCGTCAGATCGAAAGAAAGCCGCCGAATCAGGGTCCTGCGGCTGGCCTGTGGCGAGAATGCAAGCCCGCGTTCACCCAGCCTGGCCAGCAGAAACTGGTCAATTGGATTGTAAATGGCCTCCCCGCCCCCACCCCCTGGCAATCCGGACTGTCGGGGTGTCTTGAAGGACCAGAAATCCAGTTCCTTGGCCGTGGTCTGCCGGGCCGGTCTTCGCCCGGGCGCAGGTTTCATTCCGGTATCAATCCACTCCCGCAACAGCCGAAGCTCGCCCTGCGTCATGGTTTTCACACTGGCAGGTACAATCTGTTTTCGGGGAGGCATCTCTTCTGCAAGTACTTTTTGCACGATGAGACTTTTAGCGGAATTCCCGGGAACCACGACCGGTCCCTTCCGACTCCCTTTCAACAGGGATGCCACCGACCGCAAATCCAGTCCCCCTTCCTGCTCGGAGGCACCGTGGCACCTGACACATCGCAGGTGCAACAGGGGCACGATTCTCTCGGCGGTCACGATCTTTGCATCCTCACGAAATCGGGCGCCCTTGCTGACCCAATCCTTCAGTAGACGAATCTCACCGTCACTCAGTTGCTCCGAGTCCTCGGGGGGCATTGTGCGGGCGAGCACCTGTTTCAAAAACACACTTTCCCGGGGATCGGCATCGTCCAGGATGGCGCCATGCTCCCCACCCTTTTGGATCGCCTTCGGGCTGGAGAGGTCCAGCCCCCCTTCGAAATCGGTCCGGTTGTGACAACCGACACACTTTTGATCCAGCAATGTTTTGACAGCCGATTCGTAAAACAACTCGTCGGCACGCGCAGCAGACAGCGGCACAAAAAGTAATAATGTCAAAAAAGGGAGACCGAATGAAAATCGCATTGAATTAATTTAACAGACCTGAATATTCAAAGCGACAAAAATTGCCCCCACGCACAATCGACTTTGAAACCGGATCCGATGCAATGGAAAAACTGCTGATCAACTGGTCGATTCGCGTCTCCCTTTTTTGCCTGTTTGCCTTCCTGATCACGGAAACTGCTTCCAACCGACATTCCCTCCGGTCCCCTTCCTTGACCTCGCAGCGTTGGAAGACAGCGGTCTGGTGGACCGGCGCTTTGACATCACTGCTTCACATGATCCTGGCAATGGGCTGGGTCCACCAGTGGAGCCACGAACGGGCATTTGAAGACACCGCATCCCAAACCGAAGCGTTGCTGGGCGTTCGGTTTGGCTGGGGCATCTACTTCAACTACCTGTTTGTCGTCACCTGGTTGGCGGATGCCATCTGGATGCTGGTCGCCAGCAGTCATTACCGGAATCGAAATCGCTGGATCCAGCTGGGCCTTTACGGTTACCTGGTCTTTATCGCGGTCAACGGTGCCGCGGTTTTTGCGTCCGGCTGGATTCGCTGGGCCACGCTGGCACTGCTGGTCGGGTGGCTTGGCTGGATATTACGTACCCGGAACCGCTTCTTGAAAGGGGCATCCGCTCACACCCGGACTCCCCGGAACGTCTCCTAGCAGACAACTGCCCTGGCGAGCGGAAGATCGCCAGGCGCAGGAAAAGCCCTCACTGCTTTTGGACGGCAAACCGACTTTCAGGACCCGTCGGTCATGCCATTCAGAATGGTGCGGACCCGCGCTGCATTGGTCCCTTCCATTTTGAGCACGCGAATTCGGTTGGCCGAAGACTCCCTCGCCGTCGAATCGAGGCGTTCCACAAAAGTCTTGATTTCCCGCCCCAGTTCCATTGGAGCACGCATGACAATGCTGTTGGTTTTGGCATCGATTCCGAGCGTCAGAATCGGTCCGGTGGTGGCAGCATTGATCTGCTGCAACATCGTAGCCACCGCAGTCGTGACCCCTTCGGGAATCTCCACTTTTTTCCGGCCACCTCCGGAGGTCAGCTGGTTTCGGTAGACAGACTCCAGGATTCGCAGAATCCGATCCGCGGACGAATTCCGGACCTGAATCAGCTCCGGGACAGGCGTTGTGAGCGAATCAGGCAGGTCTTCGGCATCCAGGACTTCAATAATTTCCTGGATCACATCCCGCTCCTTGCGGGTACCGTAAACCACCATCGCATTCAAACGTTCCTCGGCCACGAAAACCGCATTTCCCACGCTCCCCTGTCTTTCCATTTCCGGAATGGCTTCAAAAAGATCGGTCAGGAGTTTGGCGGTATCCCTGGCACTGGAATTGCTCAACAGGTAGACGGCAAAATTGGAGCTGCCCAACCCGGAGCGGTTGCCGCGTTGAATGGTCCGCAGCAGGTATTCCAGCTGATCGAGGGCTTCCAGGTCCGAGGAAGCAATCGTGATTTCATTCTCCCCGGCAATGACGACAATCTGCGGTTTTTCGTCATCCTGCTTTTTGTTCACGGGCCCCGGCTGCTCACCGTTTCTCTTGACGGGTTTGAGGTCCTCGATCCGAATGACCGGTTTGGGCTCCTGCGGGACACCCTTCGGGCCCACGGCAGTCTCCTGCCGGGCCCCCACATCCTCTTTTCCGTCATTGGGATCGGAAAAATTCCCAGTCTCATCCTTGCCGCCGCAGTCCGGCAAGGAAAGCCCTTGCTCATCGGCTTTCGGCGGCAACTCCTTTTCCGGTTCATCGCCCCCGTTGCTTCCTTTGCGGGGCGTCACGTTTCGCTTGATTTTGGTTCGGCCGGATCGAATGATCTCAATCCTGTTTTTCCGTATCCTCGGCCAAAAGGCTTCAATTTCCCGCAAGGCTTCCATCGCATTCCCGCGAAAGGGGATGGTCCGGACTCCCCCTTTGGAAACCGGAGACAACTCGTCATCGAAGGTCTCCCCCATCTTCTGCAGCATTTCCCGGATTCGCCCAATCTGGGCAGCCGATCCCCGGACAAACAGCTGCTGGGTTCCAAAATCGCTGGTGGCCGAGGGACGCATGTTCTCCTGGATTTCGGCAAACAATTGCTCGATGGCCAACTCAACCGTGTAAGGATCCACATTGACCAGCTGAAAGACCTCGAGTTGCCGAAGGTCTCCATCCACCTCCTGAATGGACTTTCCCAAATCCACGTGCTGTTTGTCCGTTGCCACGACGATCAGGGCATTGGTCCCCTGTTCACGCCGCACATCGATCCGCGGAGACCACCAGCCGTAAAGGCTCCGAATGACTCCTTCGGCCGCTGCACTCTCGATATTCTCGAGATGATAAACCTTCGCAAAGCGGTGTTCGTAACGGGGCTTGGCGACATCGACCTGGTCAATCAGCTCCGTGATCAGTTTGTGTTTCACTTCCGTTGCCACGATCATCATCCGCCGGTTTTCCCAGTCATTCGTGATCCGAACCTCCGGGTCGTCACGAAAAATGTTGCTGACTGCCTGGTTGAGCGCATCCGTGTTGTCGAATTTGCTTTTGTAAATCCTGAGCGAGAATTCCTCACCGGTCGCCTTGTCCAGCTTTTCAATAACCTGGGCGACCTTGGCCTGGTCATCAGCCGAGGCCGAGACGACAACGGTGTTGGATACTTTGTCGGCAGTCACATTTCCATCGGGAATCAGGGCGGAAAGTGCAGGCTGGATAATGACCGAACTTGCCTTGGCGAGTTTGTAGACCTCCGTGGTTTTCCCGGCGCCACGACCATTCAGTTTTTCAATCAGCTCCCGTACCTGCTGATGATCTTCATCGGTACCGGTAACAAAAAGCGTCTTGCTATAGCGGTCGCTTGAGACGGTTGCCTCGGGCAATAATGCCTGGATAGCCGGACTGAGATACCTTGGATCTGCTTCGATCAGCTTGTAAACCTCGGATCGCTGACCCTTTACTTCACCGTTCATTTTCTCCACCAGTTGTTCGACCTGCACATGGTCTTCATCTGTTCCAGTCACAAACAGCGACTTGCTGTAGCGATCAGCGGAGACCGTTGCCTCGGGCAGCAGCGACTGCACCGCCGGCATCACATACCGCGGGTCGGCAGTCGTCAAGCGATAAACTTCCGACCGCAAACCTTTTCTCTGGTTCAGTTCTTCCACCATTTGAGCAACCTGGTTGTGATCTTCTTCGCTGGCGGTCACAAAAAGTGTCTTGCTGTCCACGTCAACAGAGATACGGGCATCCGGCACCAGCTGCTCGATGGCCGGGCTGACAAACTTGGGGTTCGCCTGATTCAGACGATAGAGGCGAGTGAGTTTGCCCTTTTCCGATCCGTCCACTTGCGAAACCAGGTCCGCTGCCAATTTCAGTTCTCTTTCAGTACCGGTAACGATGACGGTTCGTGCTGCGGCATCAAAGTTGACAATCGCTTCGGGCAGCAGCGATTCCAGTACCGACCCGATAATACTGGGAGTGGATCCATTCAGTTTGAAAGGGCGGGACACCAGCTTTTCCTCGGTCAGATTCGACTGCATCTCCTCAAGCAGACTCTTGATCCGGTTGTGGTCGGCCAGAGAAACCGTGGCAACGACCGTCCGGGTAGTCTCGTCCACCGCAACATCGGCAGACGCAAACCGGGTGCCCAGTACATTCTGTATGGCGGTGGGTGGAATACTCCCCATTCGGTAGACGCGAGTTTCGATCTTGCGGCTTTCCGGCAGCTGGTCGATCACCTGCTCGAACAACGCAATCAGCTGTTGGTGCTTTTCTGGCGTCGTTCGGATGATCAGGCCATTCCCGACCTCGTTAATCCGGACATTCATGCCCTGCCCCAGGTTTTCGTCAATCACGCTCTGCATGTCAGCGGCATCCACGAGGGATTCATCAAAGGGATAGACTTTGACTACGACGTTGCTCCCATTTTCACTCGACACCAATTCCATTTTTTCAATGATCGCCTCGATCCGGGGAAAGTCCGTCGCAGGGGCCGTAACCACCAGCGAACGGTTCACCGTATCGGCCGTCACAGCGGCATTGGGGAGCATGTTGGATATCGCGTTTACCACCGAGGTTCCGGCGGCAGTTTTCAGTGCAAATACCTCGGTCTTCTTTCCCAGGGAGGAATCGTTTACCTGACTCAGGATATTGGCGATGACCAGGTGCTCGGTTTTGGATGCGGTAACAATCAACGCCTGGGAACGATCATCCGCCGTGACCCTGGCCTGTGGCGAAAGCGTCCTCAGGGCACTTTCCAGAACCGAGGGAGCGGCAGCATTCATTTTGTAGACTACCGTTTCCCAACCTCCGATATCGGCATCTTTTTCCAGCTGCTGCTTCACCGAAACGATCAATTGGTGTCCCTCGGCATTGGAGGTGACCGCAAGTTTTTTTCCATCGGTGGCAACCGAAAAACCGGAGTCACTCATCAGCGGCGAAACCAAACCGTAAAAAGACGAAGCATTTCCGCCCGGAAAATCATAAACCTGGGTGGTCCGCCTCGGCGGAGACTGGATCTGCTGCACCACTGCCTCCAGCGCCGATTTGAACTGGGCGTGCCTGGCCTCGGAAGCGCGAACAATCAGGCTGTTGGTGGCGACCGCCGTCTGAATCGTCATGTTTTCAAGGATCGCCGGATCGACAAGTTCCAGAACGTCTGCTGCCGCCATTCTTTCACGGTCCACGTTGTAAACCTGCACGGTGCGACCGGATTCGGTCGCCACTGTCCTTTCCAGCTGTTTGAGGATCTCGGGAATCTGCAGGTGCTCATCCGGGTTGGCCCAGATCAGCAGGCGGCGGGAGTTGTCTTCGCTGACCATCGTGATTTCCGGGAACCGGTTCACCAGGATCTGCGAAGCAAGTGGCTTTTCGAGTTTCTCCAGTTCATAAGAAGCCAGGGTTCTCGGTATTTCCCGGGCAATTTCCTTTTCCAGCGTCTGGATCAACTCGGTCAACGAAGCATGCTCGTCGGCAGTGGCCCTTGCCAGGATCAACGAATCGTTCCCGTTAGTGAGAAATTCGACCGCCGGCATTAGGGAACCAATCGTGCTGGTGGCCTGGGTTTTGAGGTCCTTTCTTACGGGATGGGAGCGGATCACTTTCTCCCGAACCAAATCGAATGTTTTCTTCAAGTCCTTCAGAATCCGATCAATTTTCCGGTGGTCCTGATCGGTGGCCCGCACGATCATCCGGTCGGCCTGATCGTCCGCCAGGATCGCGGCATTCCGAACTTCCTGGTTGATCATTTCCACGACCGTCGAGCGGGTTACCTTTCCCAGGGGATAGATGATCGTGGTCTTGGGTCCTTTTTCAGGGCTCAACTGGGCTTTCAGTTCGTTGATCGATTTCCGTATTTTTGCGTGATCTTCCTCACTGGCCCAGACAACCAGTTTTTCCGGATCGGACTGCGGAACGATGATCGCTTCCGGAACCGTCTGCCAGGCAGCAACCGCTGCAGCGATCACACTTTCGCTTGACTGGTAGGAACGCAGGAGGAGGTCGGTTTTGTCAGACTTTTTGAACTCTTCAACCACCGAGGAGAACAGTTTCTGGTCTGCGTCAGTGGCGTATACCACCAGTTGCATGCCATCCGGTGACAGGGCGACACGGGCCGTCCTGGAGAGCCCCTGCAACAGGGTCACCACATCGCCGGTCAACTGGCGATCGAGATCATAATTCTTTAACGTCAGCGCACCGCTGACATTATTCAATTGATTGATGGCCGCTTCGATCAGTTTCTGTTCCTGTTCGGTCGCCCAGACCACCATTTTTGCCTGGCCTCCATTGACGGCGATGACCGCCGTCGGAACGATCTGCAAGAGGACGTTTTGAACCTCTTCGATGGGTGCCGACCCGGTTGAATAATGCTTCAGGATCCGGTGAGTCGCGTTTCCGTCATCGACCTGCTCCAGCAACTTTACCAGTTTCTGGTGATCCAGTTGGGTGCCGAGCACGATCATCCGGTTTTCCGGCTTGTCAAATGAAAAGGTCATTTCCGGCAGCAAGGGTTGAATCACGCTACCAACCACTTCATTTTTTCCTGCTGCCAGTGGATAGGTCCTGAGAACCTTTTCGTTTCGTTCCGAAGCCCGGGCGTCCAACTGGCTGATGATTGCCCGAAAGCGAGGTTGTTCCGCAAGTTCGGCAGTCACCAGGACACGATTCGCTCGTTCGTCTGCAGCAAAGCGGACCTCCGGATGCAGTTCATTCAGCATCGTGACCACGGTGGCAGCATCTGAATGCTGCAGTTCGTAGGACATCAGCACTTTGGGAGTCGCTGGTTTTTCCGGCTGCAGTTTTTCCACCAGTGTCCGAACCTGAATTTGCAACTCCGGTTCAGCAATCGAAATGATGTTTTTCGAACTGCTATCCAATGTCAGGTTGGCCGAGGGAAAGACCGCCTGGACTGCAGCCAGTGTCTTGGCAGCCGCATCCCGGTCGACCGGGTACAGTTCAACCTGCGGTTTCCCGCTGGCCGGAAGGGTGGCCAATCGTTCGACCAGTGAGCGGATCCGGTTGTGTTCCTCGGCCGTCGCCCAGATCAGGAGTGATTTCCCATCCTGACTGGGAGTCACGTTAGCCTCCAGGTCAAGATTTCCGATCATGCTCTCAGCGATCGAAACATCCGCATTCTTCAGAGGGTAGATCTCCAGTTTCTTTTCCTGTTTGACCGGCATGTCCAGTTTGCCAATGGTCAAACGGATTTTTTCGTGTTCCGATTCTTTTGCCCAGACCACGATTCGGCGATTGGAACTGTCGGGGGTAATCTTCGCCTCTCCTGCAATCGGTGTCAGGAAGCTGACAATTTCCGTTACCGAACCTTTCAATGGGTAGATTTCCAGGGATAGGATTTCCTTTTTCGGAAGCAGGCCTTCGATTTGGGTGACCCTCCTGCGGACGGATTCAATATCCTTTGGATCGATCCAGACCAGCAGGGAGGTCTCTTCCGGATTCAAAAGAAACTCGTGAGCGGACACCTTTTTCGACAACAGTTCAAGCAGCTGTTTTGGGTTGTCGACGGTCAGCGGTATGGAAACCAGCTCCTGGGATTCACTGGACTCCAGTGCCGCCAGTGATTCGAGCACCCGGCCAATCGCAGCGTGCTGCTCCGCGTCCGCAACGACGGCAATCTCGGTCGGACCCGATCCGGAAATCAGTGATGCATCGCCAAACTCGGATGACAAACCTGAAAACACCTGGTCAAATTTTGTTTTCTGCGATGCGGTCACCTTGAAGATTTTCAGAGATCGGGATTCCCGCTTCGGTAAATCCTCGTTGATCTGTTCGAGGGTCTTACGGACCAAATCCTGCGTCGCTGCATCCGCAATCACCGACAGCTTTTTTCGGGACTCCAGCCAGGTCACCGTACCTTCCGCGGCAATCGACTGCAGGGTGGTGGTGATATCTGACAGGTTCTCGTTCAGGTCATAGAACCGGAGCTGCATCGCGGATTTTTCCATGCCGGCAATCGCCATCTGCTCAACCAGTGACTTGGCAACCTCCTGGTCTGTCGCCCGGCCGCGCACGGCAATTCGTTTTCCCTGCACAATTACCTGCGCACGTGGCAACATTTCAGTAAGCACAGCGGCAAGGTTCTCGGCCTCATCGCTTTCGACGGAGTAAATGACCACAGTCTTTTCTGCGACGTCCCCGGTGGAAGCCCCCAACTTGTCGAGTGTTTCCTGAACCCCTTGGTGAACCTTCGCATTGGCGGCCACGATCAGCCGTGAATTCGCCGAATCAATTGAGAAATTCGTTTCTGGAAAAAGGTTGGCCAGTTGCGACTGGACGTTATCCAGGGCCTGCTCCTCCAGCGGATAAATGTCGGTATAGACCTTGAGTTCGTTGGATGCATTGGCGATCATCCGCTCGAGTGAGGATTTAATCAGGTCCTGCAAAGCCTGGGGAGCATAAACCTGAATTTCTTCAGCCTGGCTATCGCCAACGACCGCCGTGGTATCGAAAAAATTCCGGATGGTCTCTACCGTTCCGGCGATATCGAGACCCTTGGCAGAATGGACAACAAATACCTTGGGGGGAGGAGTTGGAGGAACCGGTGGTTTGGGTGCGGGAACGGGTACCGGTACCGCGGAAACCAGCAAACCGATTGACTCCATCTTGCCTGCGGTTTCGGTGACCATCAATTGTCCGGACGCCGCCAGAGGTGTCGCCTTGCCATGCTCACTGATGACCGGCTCAACTTCTTCGAGAACCGCAGCTACTGGTCTTCCACTGAGGGGAAACTTGATACGGACCCACTCAAATTTCCCACGCTTGGCCAGCCCTTCGATCGTCTCATCTGGAACCAGCTCATAAGGCAGCCCACTGGCAAGATTCGCCACAATCAGAATTTTTTCCCGCCGAATCAGGGTATACCCCCTGCTGAGAAGCACACTGTTGAGCAGGTCAATGGCCTGGGCCGAAGTGTATTCCTTCTGGTCTGCGTAGGTGAATTCTCCCGGTGGGATTTCGTTCATCACCAGCGACAGACCGGCCTCGGTCGCAAACCAGCTGAGAACATCCGGCCACTTCTCCCCTCGAAAGTTGAAACGAAGTTTTCCGCCAGCGAGAATCGTCTGGTAGCGGGTCAACTGGGAAGGGGAAAGGAGCGCTTTGAGGGCAGCATTGTTGGCTTGCCGAATCTCTCCCCTTTCGGCTGCCGGCGCAGCAGCGAGCTTCTCAATGCGTTCGGTCAGAAGTCCGGCGACCCTCGCCCGCTGTTCGTCACTCAATTCCAGCTGGCTGGCAACCGTTGGTTGGGAAATGCGTGTGTAGTCAAGTTCAACGGAATCATCCTGAACAGGCAGACACAACGCGCAAATTGCGCAAAACAGGTAATTCATGACAAGCGGCTCATGAAGAATCAACGGGTGGGTCAGACCGATTCATTACCTGGCTGCAGCACAGGAGCAGAAACGGCGATTTGGTCGGCGAAAGTTGGGTCGTGGCCGACAAAACTGCGGGTTCTTTCAGTCTGATCACCGATTCTAGGGGTGTCAATATTTACCTAAGCAGCGTTACGGAAACACATCCTCAACAAACTCATAATCGACAGAACCCGAACGGGTTTTTCACTGGACAAAGAGAATGTACCCCGGTTTTCCGGCCCCAAACCACGGTCCGGCTTGACTCGGTTTTGGCATCTTCCTACCATCCCGCCCACGTTTTACCCGAGGGGGAAATGAGAAAGTCTATTGGGTCGCGATCCTGTGATTAGATTTTTATACCTGCTGATTCCTGTTCTGGGTTGTCTGCATCCGGCAGTGGCTCAGGACTCAGCGGACCATCAGACGCACTCCGAAAAAGTCGAGTTCGTCGTTTACAAACTCTCCAGCAAACCGGTTGCGGAAGTCGAACGGTTGCTGAGACCCTTGCTGGCCAAAGATGACCAGTACCAGCTGTTTATTGATCCAGCTGAAAACCGGCTCTACCTGCGCGCCTCGATCGTCTCGCAAAAGGTCGCCCGGCAGTTGATTCAAACGGTGGATCAGTCCCCTTCCGCGGTTGCAAAAACATTCCCCCGGGGAAAAAACCAGGCGGCAACCCCGCCCATCGGTACCGCTTCCGGCACCACCCACCCGGGAGTCAACCCGCGTCAACCGGCCACCTTTGCCGGAAACCGCTCAGCACCTCCCCTCGCCCCGGAGCAGAAAACGGCGAGCTCGGAAAACCGCAGCGATCTTTCAACGGACAGGAAAATCACTCCCGAAAAAATTGTGACCCGATTCGTTCTGGTCGGACAAAACGGGATGGCCAGCATTGAAAACAGGATCACGGGGCTGTTTGAGAAGAACATCAACATCCTTCGAAGCGATGGAAGGGAGATCTACGTCATCACCCTGAAAAAGTCCGGAAAAAAAATCGAGGTTGAATTCGATCAACGGAGACAGGGAATCCTGATCGGAGGTCCTGACGCCATCGTGGAACAGATGGTAACGCTATGTGACGCCCTGGCGGACCAACGAAATCGCCTGGGCCAAAAAACAAAGATCTTTCGCGTCCAGAAGGAAAACCAGGGAAAAATCCAAAACCTGATTCAACCGGCGTGGCCTTCCTTCGGTCCAGCTTCCCGCCAACAGGATCCTGCCGACCAGGGCAGCCGGGTTCAGCCAGCCAGCAGAATCCTTCCTGTGGAGTACATTTTCCAGGACGAGGAAACGGAGACAAACCCGGTTCCTGAAACTGAGCCTCTCTCCCCACAGGAGACAGGCCCCGCTGCAATCCGTCAATTCGAAGGTGTTGAAATCGAATCCATGCCGGATTTGGATGTCATCATTCTCCGCGGACGGGACCAGGATCTCGACCAGCTGGAAGACATCATCAAGCAGATCGAAAAAATCAGTCGCGAGACGCAGCCGGAGGTTCAGGTCTACCTGCTTCGTCACACCGGCTCAGATGCCCTCAGCCAGATCATCAGCGAAACCAGGGACGACCTCGTGGGTGGTCGGCAGGGAAGAATCACCATCACACCTTTGGTAAAACCAAACGCCCTGTTGCTGATCGGTTGGGGCGACGCGGTCAATGCAGTACTGGAACTGATTCGGCAGCTGGACGTTCCCGTGGATGCGAGGTCGGAATTCCGGGTCTTTCGAATTCAGCACGCAAGCGCCACCACGATCAATTCCAGCATCGAGTCCTTTTTCGGGAACCGGGGAGGCCTGGGCCCTACCGTCACAGGTGCGGTGGATGCCCGTACGAATGCCATCATCGTTTACGCCTCACCCCGCGACATGCAGGAAGTTGCCCGAATGGTTGCGGAACTGGATGTCCCTGGAGGCCAGGCCGTCAACCGAACGCAAATCATCAAGATAAGAAATTCGCTGGCAGCGGATGTAGCGCAGACCCTGCAGTCTGCCATTGCGGCATCGGCAAGTAACAGCAGGACAGCGGTCATGGAACTGCTGGCCTTTAATGAAAAGGGACAGCAAATCCTCCGCAGCGGGACATTGGCAGATGTACAGATCACTCCCAACCTGAGAAACAACACACTGATCGTTTCCAGCCCCAAGGAAAACCTGGAATGGATCGAGGAGCTGATCCGGCAACTCGATTCTCCGGCAGCCCGGGCCCAACTCAAAATTTTCAAGATTTACAACAGTGATGCCTCCAACCTCGTCCAGACACTTCGGTCGCTGATACCCGGATCGGTTGCCGCAGGCAGCCAACTGAAACTGCCCACAGCCCCGGATGAAATATCCCTCACACCACTCCGTTTCTCGGTCGATGTCCGCAGCAACAGTATCCTTGCTACCGGTTCCGAGGGAGACCTGAGGATCGCGGAAGCCCTGATCGCCAAGCTTGACGAATCGACATCCAACCAGAGAAAAACGGAAATTTACCAGTTGAAGAATTCGCCGGCGGTCGACGTAGCAAACGCCGTCAACCAGTTTCTTCAGAGTTCCCGTCAGATCGACAACGCAGCGCCCACATCGCAAAACCCTTTTCAGGAACTGGAACGGGAAGTCATCGTGGTTCCCGAACCGATTGCCAACAAGCTCCTGTTGAGCGCTACGTCGCGGTATTTTGAGGAAATCAGCCAGCTGATTGAAAAACTGGATGAGCAACCGCCCCAGGTCATGATCCAGGTTCTGATCGCCGAGGTCATCCTGAACGATACGGATGAATTTGGTATCGAAGTCGGGCTCCAGGATTCGGTCCTGTTTGACCGCAGTCTGCTGGGGGACCTCCTGACAACCAGCAATTCCACCTCCAGTTCAACAGCAGCTGGCATCATCACCACAACCAACGAAATCATCCGGGCGGCATCCAACATCCCGGGTTTCAATTTCAATTCACCGCAGGCACTTGGAAACAGCGGAAGCACTCAGGCATTGCAGGGGGCCGGGAACGTCGGTTCCCAGGGAATCTCCAACTTTGCCACTGGTCGCACCAATGACCAACTGGGCTTTGGCGGGTTGGTACTTTCTGCCAGCAGCCAGAATATCAGCCTCCTTCTGCGGGCCCTGCAGGAATCCAGGCGGGTCGACATCCTCAGCCGACCCCAGATTCGCACCCTCGATAACCAGCCCGCCTTCATCCAGGTTGGACAGCGAGTTCCCCGGATTGTCGGCTCCACGACCAACCAGAATGGTCAGTCCAATTCCGTGACGCTGGAAAACATTGGTCTGATCCTGGCTGTCACACCCCGAATCAGCCCGGACGGAACGGTGGTCATGGAAATCGATGCTGAAAAATCAAACCTGGGAGCCGAGCAGGAAGGAATCCCGGTCGCGGTTTCCACGGACGGCACAATCATTCGCTCCCCGCGAGTCGATACCACCACAGCCCAGGCAACGGTCAGCGCCACCGATGGAGAAACCATCGTACTGGGTGGACTGATTACCAAAAACACCCAGTCGGTCAACCGAAGCGTTCCCTATTTGAACAAGGTTCCGCTGCTGAAGAATTTCTTCAAGTACGACGGCCTGCAGACCCGCCGGACCGAACTGATGATTATCCTGACGCCCCGGGTGATCCGCACGGCAGAGGACAATGCCCGCATCCGCCGGGTCGAATCAGCCCGAATGAACTGGTGTGCCGCCGACGTGTTTGAAATCCATGGTGAGATCGATGTACCGGAATCGGTCACCACAGAACAGCTGGATGCCTCGGAAACACAGGTCATCTACCCGGTCCAAAACCCTCGTGGTCTGCCAGAACCCGTACGGCCCCTGGAAAAATTCCGCCAGAAGGGAATTCTCGGAGGACGTTTCCGGGCCAGGGATGACTTCGGCACCGCCGAACTTCAGCCCCTGCCTGAAAGTACTCAGCGTTAGAACGGAAAGCACCTTTTGAATACCACTCCCCATCCAGTATCGCTTCGCTACCAGGTCATCCTGCTGCTGAGCGGCCTGCTGTTTGCACCGGGCTGTGCCCGGTTGACCGTTCCGGGGACCAACTGGCTGACGGGCTCGCAGGAAACTGGCATGGAGATACCGGATCGCCTGTTGCCAATCTGGACCGATACGGTGCTGCATCAACCCAACCAGCGGGGCGTCCGCGGCTTCGGTGGCCGGATCTATTTCTACAAGGAGGGTGAAGACAAACCTGTCCCCGTTGACGGCAACCTGACCGTCTATGTTTTTGATGGTGACTACGACGCTGTGGACGCGACCCGGCCACTCAAGAAGTACATCATTACGTCTGAACAGATGAAAGACCTGTCCAGCAGTTCATCGCTGGGCGTTTCCTACAATATCTGGGTACCGTGGGACGAAGTTGGCGGGGCCAGCAAAAAACTGAACCTGATTGCCCGGTACGACGGCGTCCAGGGAGGAACGGTGATCTCAGCTTCCTCCACCAAGATGCTTCCCGGTGTGGACAAACCCGACGATACCTACCGGGCGAGTAAAAAACAGGACCCCGATTCAAACTCCTTCCCGGTGTCACAGGCCTCCTACCTGGATGAGCAGACGGCGGCCACCCCCGCGGCGACGAAAACCACGATTTTTTCGATCGATCTTCCTTCCAGCATCGAGCGAAAGATCAACGTTGGCGAGGCGACTGCGGGGAATCCCATGGAAGCTCGCACGCACCTGCCGGGTGACTTCATTGGTGAATTGCCTGCAGGAAACCATGGCCCGAACGTCATTCCGCAGGGCTCCCTGCCGGACACGTCACCGGCAAATGACCAGGGTGTGAATTCCATCAACGGGAAAGCCACTGGAGAAAATTTCAATTCCTCAAATGTCCGCCTCGGCAAGGTTGGTTCCCAGGCCAACGTCACCGGTCAAAGACTTCGATCTCATTTTGGACCACGTCGACTCCCGGTTCGAAAAGAACCAGCAACTCCGCCAGAGTCCTATCTTTTGAGGACCTCACCACACCCCGCAACCTGGCAGTCCGGCTTGCCACCGACACCTCGATCGAATCGCTGATCTTGCGACGCAACTCGGCGTTTAAAAGCTCACTCACCTGTTGAATCTGCGCAGGGGAACGGCTGTCGGTTTGCATCGAATCCGGCAGCAGAATCAGCGGCGGGTAGACATCGTTTTCCCCCAGCGGAGAAATCGGTCGGTTGATCCGGACGGAACGATCGGCAAATTTCTTAATCCCTCCGGTCGGTGATGCGATTCGGCCGGAAGTCCTGCCCTGTTGATTCCCCACAAAGCCTCCTCCATCTCCCTGGTCGGCACCCACAAAACTTTGCCCCCGGTTTCCCCGCAGGAACCTTTCATTTCCCTGGATCTGCCCTGCGTTGTTACTCCCCTGTCTTGTGAACGCACGCCGGTTCGAGCGGGAGCCAAAAAGCTGCCCCTCGGCAGACTGCTCCGGCAAAAGGCAGGAGAACAGAACCATTACCAAAACAGGAAGTAATTTCATTTGCCTGGATTCCAGATCATTCAGAGAATTTTTTTCAGACCAACCAACCAGTTATTGTTTATCGGTTTTCGACGTTGGCCTGGTTTCGCCGGTTGCGGGTTCTTCCGGTTGTGGGGCTTTCGCCGGTCCCGTTGATGGTGGTTTCGCCAGGGGATGTCCGAGGGACACCTTAACCGCCGCCCCGTCAATCAGCAGCAAAACAAGTCTGGACTGGATATCCAGTACCTCCACCTGGTGAGACTGGATGACAAATTTCTCATCGTTGTGGAAAACGCGGGAGGGTTCATCGGTACCACTCTTGATCCACACCTGGGGCTTTCCGGATTTGCCAAAGGTAATGGCCGTGACACGAGCCTGCTGCAGAATCGTGCTGCCGGTACGCGAAAAGATGTTACGGCGGGCAATGGAAACGTAATGCGACTCCTGCTCGTGCTTCAAACGTTTCACCAGCTCCGTCGACAGGCGGGTTTCCCGCTCGGTTCGCACCAGGGCCAGGGCCTCAATCGCCAGGCTGGTATCAATTATCGTTCCACCGCTGGAGGGATTCATGGAAATCGAGCGGATCTTGTGCAGCTGACCGCTGCGGTAGAAACGGTAGAGAAAAGTCACAAGCTGTTGCAGTGAGCCCCGACAGCGGAGCGAATACCCATAGCGATACATGACCAACTTGCGTTTGGACTGGTTCTTTTTGGGCTTTTGGCGTTTGATGGTGATGGCCGATGGCTGACCGGCATCGATCGAAGTTCCCGTCATTCCTACCGACTTGACCAGCGACAACAGCCATCCCTGGTAACGAGTCCGGGTCACCTCGGTATCGTAAGGTAACGACATTCTCTCGTAACTGTCCAACTGCTTTTCGACCGAGAGAGACTCGGCGATCAGGTCGTTGGCTTTCCGAATACCGGAAGCAACTTTCTTGAGCTGTTTCTCCCGCTCCGCTGCAGGCTCTTCAACATAGCCCCGGTAAGCCTGGTCTCCAAAATAAAGCACCGCCACCACACCGGCACCCATCAAAAGATAGAAGGTTCGCTGGTTCATTGGTCGCCCTCCCCTTTTCCAGTTCCTTCCTGTCCAGTTTCTCCTTTTTCGGGTTCCTGGTTTCCGTCTGAATCATTGGCCCCCGGCGTCGTATCCGGACTTTTTTTCCCGGATCCGGACTCGGGTGACTCGGAAAGCGGTTTACCGGAATCCGCCTGTTTCTCGGAATCCGCCTGTTTCTCTGAATCCACCGGTTTCTCGGGGCCGACCGAACCGCTCTCTTCCGGAGCAACGAAGGCCAGCCGTGGAGCCTTCGCTGCAAATTGTACCGAGGTCTCAAAGTTCCATTTTTCACCCTTCCGGGTCTTCGACTCGGAGACACGTTTGCTTTTGACGCTGTTTTTCGGGGAACGAATCGCATTTTCAAGCCCCACCACCAAATCGTTGTTCGCGACTTCCACCGAAAGATCAATCCGTGAATCGCCTTCATTGGACGTGACCATGGAAATCCGGCGGATCAGGCTGTCTTCGCGTGGAGGTAAATTGCGGGAAAGCTCATCAATTTCATCCAGCCAGACAACTTCGTTTTTCCGCCAGGCACGAATCGCAGCCAATTCGTCCTTCATTTCAATGACCCGCCTGGCCTGTTGAGCGAGGTCATCATATTCTTTTCTTTTT
>JAYZFP010000010.1:0-7873 GCA_036336715.1 Planctomycetota bacterium | reverse complement strand
GCCAGCCGGTTACCAGGATCATGTCGATACCGAGGGGACCAATCAGGGAATTCCGATCAATCCGACCGATTCCATTGAACCCTTTGTGCTTTACACGCTCGCCAGTGGCGTTGACCCGGCCAACGACGCAATTCTCAGGATCGCCCTCAACTGGGGAGATCATGCCGAGCGGAATAATTTCAGCGAGATTGCAACCGGTTCGGATCCTTTTGTGCCTCCCAACCCGCCCTCCACGCCGCTGACACCCGTGCCCCAGACGCCCCCCACCTTTTTTGCAGGAGGTTTGCTCAGGGGGGGAGGCGGTTTTGCACCCGATGTCTCCATTGGCGGGCTTTCGGCACCACCATCCGGTGGGGTGGGTTGCAGTTGGCATCTGAGTATCATCAACGCCGGTGCTCCCCGTGGGGAACGGGGCGTCACGACACAGTGGCAGAACATCTCCTATCTTTCGGAAGCCAACTGGGAGTCGGTCGACATGACCCGTGGCGTCTGGATGATCAGCCAGCAGCAGCCGGGGGAAATCCAGTCGGTTCCGGAGACCCGTGAATTCACCTATGGCATGGACCAGGGTCTTCCCCTGGCTGGCGATTTCAACGGTGATGGAGTGGATGAACTGCTGATGTATGCCAATGGGTTCTGGTATGTGGACATGAATAGCAACATGAAATGGGATGGTGAGGATTTGTGGGCCGAATTGGGTTCCGAAAATGATCTGCCGGTGGTTGGAGACTGGGATGGTGATGGCAAAGATGATATCGGGATTTATGGACCCCAGTGGGCCAACGACCTGAGAGCTATCGAACTGGATCCCGGCCTGCCGGACCTGGCGAACGAATTGACCGGGGAAGCAAAGAACATCCCGCCACGCAAGGAAAACGCGGCGGATGGGACCCGGACACTCAAGTACCGATCGAACGGGCAGGCACGGAATGAACTGATTGACCACGTTTTTCGTTATGGCGGCCAGACCGAACAACCGATCACCGGTGACTGGAATGGCGATGGTGTGCGGAACATCGGTACTTTCAAGGATGGAACCTGGAAGCTTGATTCTGACGGCGACGGACGGTTGACCACCCACGATCGGGTGTTGCATTTCGGTCAGCAGGGGGACCTGCCGGTGGTTGGAGATTTCGATGGAGATGGCATCGAGCAACTCGGCATCTTCCGGGCGGGTACCTGGATCATCGATTCCAACAGCAATGGTGTACTGGATCAAACCGACAAAGTTTTCGAACTCGGGGTCGAGGGGGATCTGCCCGTCGCGGGCGATTTCGATGGGGATGGAATTGATGAACCCTCGGTCTATCGGGCCAAGGGAACCCAATTGACGGGTGATGAGACCGATCTGCGCGAAGCGGGTTGAAAATCGTTCTCCTGATTGTCCCTGTACGGAATCCGGTCACCTCCGTCTGGCGGTTCCGTCAGAGGATGGCCACCTGTGGGAACCGGTACCCCAATAGGGACTGTCTGGTTCTTCCGCCAGCATTTGAACATCGATATTTGGGGTCACTGATATTTGGTTTCACTGATATTTGATTTCACTTGGGGCTCGCAAGGTCCGCATCTGCATAAAATCGGTCGCTTTCCAATTTTCGAGTGCCTGGAAATCGGGGGCATTCTGATTCCCCGAAACCGGTCTTTGTCGTCGCCTGGAGATTCTCCGCGAACCCGGAACCCGTTTTGACCGTCTTTCGGACACCCGCGAACCGCTTGCGTTGTGGTCCGACAGAGTTCATGCTTATGGGTTATTCAAATGGTCGTCTATCAGGGAGTCAACTTGGAACATCCGTCAAATCCTGCCGCCATTTTCAGGCAAAATCCCGAGCGGAGCCTGACTCTTGCGCTGGCAGCAGCGCGAACGGCTGCCGAAAACCGCGGAACCGATGTGGCGGTTCTTGATATGACCGGAAGTGCTGCGTGGGTTGACTATTTCGTGATTGCTACCGGAACCAGTCGTCGGCAACTGCACGCCATGAGCGAGGAAATCGATCACAGGCTCGAAGATGATCTTGGCGACAAGCGAATGAACATCGACGGTTATGACGAAAGCAGGTGGATTGTCCTCGACTACGGGACGGTGGTTATCCACCTCTTTGACGAGGAAACCAGGCAGTTTTACAGTCTGGAAAACCTCTGGGCAGACGCAGAACGGGTTGACCTGAGCGAAACCCTGGACGGGCTGCGCTAAAAAAAATTCATCCCCTTCTTCAAGCGATGACGGCTGACTTCATCATGCCGCGAAACTGCTCAAAAAGGTACTGGCTGTCGTGAGGTCCGGCTGAGGCCTCGGGGTGGTACTGTACGCTGAACGCCGGATGCTGCAGGTGTCTTACACCGGCAATGGTATTGTCGTTCAGGTTGCGGTGGGTGACTTGCAGGCACTCCGGCAAGTCTTCATCGGATACGGCGAATCCGTGGTTCTGGGTGGTAATCTCGATTTTGCTGGTTTCCAGATTCAGAATCGGATGGTTGGCCCCACGGTGTCCAAATTTCATTTTGAAGGTTTTGGCCCCGGATGCCAGTGACAACAGCTGGTGGCCGAGGCAGATCCCGAAGATGGGGACCCTTCCCAGCAGATTCCTGATCGTCTCGATGGCGTAAATCAGTGGCTCCGGGTCTCCCGGACCATTGGAAAGAAAAACACCGTCCGGTTGCTGCTCCATCACTTCGTCGGCAGAGCTGGTGCCGGGTAAAATGGTGACACGGCATCCCTGGTCCACCAGGTGGCGTGCAATATTCCACTTCATTCCAAAATCCAGTGCCACCACATGAGGGCTGTCTTCGTCGGAAGTACCCGGCTCCCGGGTGATGTACCACCATTTGCTGAGGGACTCCGTCCAGTCGGCCGGTTGGGCCGGGAGAACCTCCTGAACCAGGTCGCGACCCACCAGGCCCAGGCTTTGCTCGGCCTTCGCAATCAGGCTCTCTTCGTCCAAATCGACCGTGGAGAGGACTCCATTCATTGCACCCTGCATGCGGATCTTTCTGACCAGCGCCCGGGTATCAATCCCCTCGATGCCGATCACACCGTTGGCCCGCATGAATTCATGTAGCGACTGGTCAGCCCGGAAATTGCTGTAAATATCGCTGTTTTCCTTGACGATGAAGCCCGCAAGGTGGGGAGACTGGTTTTCCAGGTCTTCAGAGTTGGTTCCCACGTTACCGATTTCCGGGCAGGTCATGGTCACAATCTGGCCGCGGTAGCTTGGGTCAGTCAAAATTTCCTGGTAGCCCGTCATGGAAGTATTAAAGACCACCTCACCGTCGATTTCGCCTTCGGCGCCAAAGGATCGACCGGTAAACAGGGTGCCATCTTCCAGCACGAGTTTCGCGATTTTCGTCATGGGGGTGTTAAACTTTAACGACTGGTGGAATGATTCCGATCACGGGGATCACTGAAAGTTTATTGTTTATGGTGAAAGCACCATGTGATTTCACAATCTAAAGGATTCCAGGATGGCGCTCCGATAGATGATAACGGCTGTGGGTCTCCGAACAAGGTAATCTCGTTCGGACAGCCAAAAATCGGAAGGGTTCCTGTTGCGGCGAGCGGGGACCCTTCTTTTTTTGGGCTCGCCGTTTCTGAAAGCTCGCAACGCAATCCCCTTTGCCGGAAATGTCTGATCGAGGAATCCCTGATCCATGAAAGAGCTCCCTTGGGGAGCTGCTTGTTAACGGGCTTTTCTGTCACCAGTCTACACCAGCCCCCATTTTTTTCGAAGTGACCACTCGATTCCAAACAGGATACTGAAGCAGAGCACGACTGCCAGAGCATCCTGAAAGGTGTCTCCAAGTTGCCACTTGGTCTGGACTTCGATCTCCTGATCTTCACGTTTGGCAATGATTTCATTGATCAGGGACCCAAACTCCGCCGGTGGAATCGACTTTCCACCCCATTCAGCGGTCTGCCGGGCCATGCGGAGCAGGCGGCCGGGATCGGCTACCGGGTTTGCTTTTTCACTGTCCCGATCGAGGACGACGAATTCAATGCGGGTGGAACCCAGATCCCTGCCCTGGTCGGTTGCCGCAACCGCAAGGGCATAATTTCCAGGTTGTGTCAGCAGTTCCGCGTCGATTTGACCAACGGACTCGGATTCCAGGTTGGCAATGGAGATGGGTTGGGTCGTCCCGTCCGGAGCGGTCAGTTCACCTGAAAACTGGGCACCCGTGATCCGATCCCCCAGCGTCGAGCTGGCTTCACAACTGAAACGGATCGATGTTTCCGGTTCGACCCGACGCTGTGGCAGGTTGACCCAGATATTGTCATTTCCCATTCCATCCCGTTTGGCCAACCAGAGGATGACCTGTCGCCAGAACCGTTTGTGGATTTCCTTTTGACCGCTGGTCCACCATTTCCAGGTGGAATCACCTGCAAACAGCAGGATCCTGCCTCCAAAATTTCCCTGGACGAGGACCGGGTCAGAGTCCATGGACTCCAGCAGCACCCGGGCCTGATCCTTGAGGCCCGAAAAACGGTTGACGCTGGAAAGTGGCGGCAACTTGCTCCAGTTGTCACCGTCGTTTGACGCAAAAAGGTTGGTCAGGTAATGCTGGCGGGCGGGCCGAAGCACAATCGGACCAGGGACATGCAGATCGCTGCGCCGTTTTTGACTGTCAAAAGGCTGGCGTTTGAAAGGCTCCATGACGATCGGCAGAATATTTCCCAGGGGTGTGTCATGATAGCCTCCTGCCCCGAAGCTGTGATTGCCCCCGATCATCAGGAACCCTTTCCCTTTTTCGATTTGCTGAACGAGTGTCTGCTGGCTGCTCCGGGGATCTCCCGTCTTGAAAAGTGCGGTCGAATCCAGGTCATGGAAAATGATGACGTCGTAAAGCGAATTGGCAAAAAGTTCGTTTCGGTCAAGAGGCCATTTTGCCCTTGAATCGGGATCGATATAAACCACGTCGACATCGATGCCCTGAGCGGCCCCGATGCTCTTTTTCAGGTAGAGCTGTTCGATACCCTCTTTCCCGCGAAGGTACAAAACCCTTAAACCCCGTTCATCAACATTCAGAAAAGCCGGGAGTGAATTATTCTTGGTGACCAGTTCCTGCGGCTGGGTTTCGGCCTCGACGCTAAGGGTAAACTGCCCGGCGGACTGTGGGATGTAGCTGAAATCCAGCTCGATCTGCTGTTCCTGGCCGGTAATGGTTTTCCGCAGCGTTTGAAGAGTCTCCGAACGACCGTCCGCATGATGCAGCATCAGGCGGACGGGTATCTCGCGGTTGACGAATCCACGGGTTTCCAGCGTTGCCTGGACCCGTAGTTCATTCTTGATGTTGACCGAAAACTGTTCGGGCATGTTCGTGATCGCCAGGTCGGCAAACTGGCCGGCATCTCCCTGCTGGCCAAAGGCAATCGTGTAAAGGGGAGCTTGCAGATCAGCAAATTGACGAACGGCCTGGGGCAGATCGATTTCCGGATCGGTGATATTCTGCACACCGTCTCCCATCAGAATGGTACCCACCAGCCGTTTGCTGCGACTCCCTCGAAAGGACTGGTCGATACTCTGTCCCATGTCGGTCTGGCTGCCGTCCGGTTGGTCGGGGAACAGGATCGTGCCAGCGTTGGTTTCCAACGGCGTGATCTCACGGTCAAACCCGAATACCTTGAGTTCGATATTCTGGTTTTCAAGTTCCAGCAAAGAGTCCCGGTTACCGGCTACCAGGGTTTGCAGGGCCTGGAAACGGCTTTCTCCTTCCGCGTTATGAGCCAATTGCATGCTGCGGGAGAGATCGACCAGAAGGTTCAAAACCGCCGTCTGGGGTTTGCTTTGGCTGGTCACAACGCCCGGTCGCAGGAAACAGACCAGGAGGCCGGCGAAAAGCAGGCCACGAATGATCCGCAGCAACAACTGTTTTGACTTGGACAGATTTCCAAAATTCGGTCCAATCCACAGGGCCGCGCACAGCAGCAGGGCGGCGACCGTCAGAATCCAGGCCGGGTAAATCGGATTAACAGTCCATTGGGTCATCTGGAAAAGAACGATGAAGAGATTTCGAGGTCAAAAAAAAGGGGCCAAACGGCCCCCTGGTTTTCAGGCTTTTCAGCCGGCGCTAAAAATCAAATTCGCTGTCCGATTTCTTTTTGCGGTCGCCCGAGTCGTCCTTGTCTTCCTGAAGCTCTCGCCATGGTTTTTTCTTCTTGTAACTTTCAAGTTCCTTTTTCAGGTCTTCGACCTGGTCATTTCGACTCGGGTTCTTGGTTGCCAGTTCGACTGCTTTGGTGGACCACTTGATGGCGTTTTCGAAATCACCCGCCTCGGCGTAACCCGATGCCAGCGTGCTGAGAATGTAGGCTGCCTTGTACTCGGTGATTTCACAGGCCTTGGTTGCCAGTTCGATCGCCCGCTTGCCATCACGAAGCTCGTCACTTGGTGAGGTTGCCAATACCCAGGCCAGGTTGTTCCAGACATGCTCTTTCTGGCGGGTGGACAGTTCGAGATCCATCGAAGTCTCGTAGTCCGCTACTGCCTGCTCATGCTTGCCCATGCCCAAAACGGTATCTGCACGGGCCACGATGGCACCGACATTTCCCGGTTCACCACTGAGAATGTTCTCGTACGTGTCCAGCGCTTTGTTGAAACGCTCGGCCCCGCGATAGTACAGCGCGAGTTGCAGGCGGTAGAAATTCTTGGCTTGGGCGGGCACGGCCCGGACGACGTTTTCCAGGTTCTTGATGGCCAGGTCGTAGTCCTCTTCCTGGGCAGCAATCTGGGCCTGCAGCAGGGTCCCCTGCAGGTTGTACTTGTTGATCGCAAAAATTCGGTTCATGTCCTCCTTGGCCTTGTCAACCTTTTCATCACCGAGGTAGGCCCAGCCCCGCATCAACAGTGCCAGGATGTTTCGCTCATCCTTTTCAATAACGTGGGTCAGGTCCTTGATTTCGTTTTCAGTTTCCTGCAGGGTGCCATAGACGCGAGCCCGGTTGATGTACAGTTCCAGGTTGGAGTCGTCATTCTTGATCATGGCATCAAGGAACTTGAGGGCCTCCCTTGTCTTCTTCTCCCGACTCTGGTTCAGCAATGAATCGACCAGCGCCTGTTTGAGGTCATTGTCTTCCGGCTTGAGTTCCACCAGTTTGCGGAAGTCAGCTTCGGCCTTGTCGAATTTCTTTTTCTCAAAATAGTATCCCGCACGCATCCGCAGGTTGTTCGCGTTGGTCGGATCCTTGGCGATGGCATCATCAAAAGCTTTTTCCCGATCCTTCTCGTTTTCCGAAAGCATGCCCTTGAGGATCAGCGCCTTGGTGGCATCCTGCTTGGCCAATGTTCCGATCCCGACCGCTTTGTCGATTGCCGCCTTTGCTTTTTCCCGGTCCCCTCCGGCCATCAACTGCAGTTGCGCCATGCGGTAGTAGGCATCTCCGTTTTTGGGATCCAGTTCGATCAATTTTTCGAATCGAACGAGGGCCTGCCGTCTCTTGAAACGCCACGTCTGTTGCCCGGACCTGGCCAATTCAAAAACTTCGTCTGAAAGCTTCACGCAGATCACATTCAGGGTGTTGCGGATCATGTCCTGGGCAAGCTTTTTGGTTTCGTCATCGAGGCCTTTTTTGATGGCCTGCTCGCACAGGTCAATCACGCCATCATAGTCCTTGGTGGTTTTTGCCTTGAGTTTGGCCCTGACGGCCTGGTTGTAATCTTCCTGGCCCTCGCCATCTGCCTGGGCGGCACTGGTCATCAACAGGCTGATTGCCAGGACCATCACGAGCTGGTAATTCGATTTCATTTTGTTCTCCGGGGTTCCCGCGTAATATCTTCGATTCCGGGTTGGGTTTGCTGGTTACGGCTGCAGCATGCGTTGGGTTCCATCATCCGGGTAATCCGGATCCTTGTATACCGCCAAATACGGAACGGCTGCCGATTCT
>JAYZFP010000009.1:0-7494 GCA_036336715.1 Planctomycetota bacterium | reverse complement strand
AGTTTCAAGTGGCTCTCGACCAGGGTAATCGCAACCAGGCCAAGCTGTTCATTGAACGGGCCAAACAATACAAAGTACCCGAATCCGCTTACCAGCCTGGCGATCTTCGCCCCTGGGAAGTTGAATCGAAACTGGACCAGGCCTCCCAGAGTGGCGTTGCACCGATCTCCTTCAATGGTGAAACCGGCAAAGCCACCCAGGCCGTCGCACAGGATTCCAACCTGAGCGAAGGCCGAAGAATTTTCCAAGGGGCTATAGCCGCCATGAGGAACCAGGACAACGCAACAGCCTTGGCCGGGTTCAAAAAGGCCTGGAACTACCAGGACGAGTTGACTCCCCAGGAAAAGAGCGAGCTGAAAAATGCAATTGACAACCTGTCACAGGCAGAACAGATCGGTGGGGGATCTCCGAATCGGCTGTCTCTCGATTCAATCGAGCAGGAGCAACAGGTCATTTATCAGAGAATGTCCAACGAGGTCTTCCGTGAGCAGCAGGTCGCCGAGCGTCTTAATTCCCAAAAGAATCCACGGGCTGCCCTGACTCACCTTGAGTCTTTGCGGACCCGGGTCGCTGGCTCACAACTGTCTGAAGAACTGAAACGGAAATTGGTGACGATCGTGGATCGCCGCATCAAGGACCAGCAGACTTTCATCGAGGAAAACCTCAGTGAAATCAAAAACGAGGAAATCAACGCGGAGCGGATGGCAGACGTCATCGAGCGTCGCAACCGAAAGGTCGAAGTAGGCCAGCAGATTCAGCAACTGGTTGAAGACTTCAACGGGTTGATGGACCAGCAGAGGTTTGCCGAAGCGGAGATGATTGCCCGCCAGGCAAATGAACTTGCCCCGGAAATGGATGTCGTCAAGGCCCTGGTATGGAAGTCCAAATTCGCCAGCCGGATGCAGCGACTGAATCAGATCGACGATGAAAAAGAAAACGGATTCGTCGGTTCGATGATCAATGTCCAGGAAGCCAGCCGTCCCTTTGACGATGATCGAACACCCCTTCGATTCATGGAAGCGGAAAATTGGCGAGAGCTTTCGGACATGCGATTGCGGGAGATGCAGCGGGTCGCCGGACAGTCCCTTCAGGACGTGATGATTCGGACCAAGCTGCAGGAAAGAAAAATTGATGCAAGGTTCGAAGAAAAACCGCTCTGGGAAGTCCTCGAACTGATCGGCGAACAGGCCGGTGTCAATTTCAACTATGACAACCAGGCCCTGGCTGAAGCAGGGGTCACCAAGGAGCGGCCCGTCACGTTGCAACTGCGTGAACCGATCTCCATGGAAGCGGCACTCAACAACCTGCTGCGGGACCTGAGCCTGACGTTTACGGTAAAAGACGAAGTAGTCCTGATCACCACGCCCCAGCGAAAATCGCAGGACGTACACGAACGGGTTTACTACGTTGCGGACCTGGTTGTACCGATCCCCAACTTTGTCTCCAATCCTTCGATGGGCCCCGTCTCGGGAGTCTACAACCCCAACGGACTCGGTTATGCCAACAGTGAGTCCCAGAAGGTTCTCAATTCCAATCCGATGGCCGCCAACACACCTGGCTCCAGCATTCACCCGGTAGCGATGGCACAACAGCTGCCCGGTGGCAATGGAGCCCTGGTTCCCGGAAATGCCGGACCAGGACAGGCAGGTGCCGGTTTCGGTGGAAACCAGATGGCTCCCGGAGCCGGTGGTGGAGCCGCGATGGCTGATTTCGATCCGCTGATCGAGCTGATTCAGAATACGATTGACCCCCAGAGCTGGCTTGACACCAACGGTGGCCCTGGAACGATCAACGAATTCCGGGCCAACCTGAGCCTGGTCGTCAGCCAAACCCTGGAAAATCACGAGAGGATCCAGGACCTGCTGGAATCTCTGCGACGCCTTCAGGATCTGCAGATCACCATCGAGGTTCGGTTCATTACGCTTCAGGACGATTTCTTCGAGCGGATCGGTATCGATTTTGACTTCGACATTGAAGATGCCTCCGGGCTTCCTCAGCCACTGACGGCCATCCCTGACAGCGTTTCCGGAACAAGGATTTTTGGCCGGGACGCGGTTGGCAACCCAACGGGTGACCTGGACCTTTCGTTCCGTCAGGACAGTTTCACCTCCGCGGTACCGACCTTTGGTGGATTTGACGTCAACACGGCGGCCAACTTTGGTTTTGCGATCCTGTCGGATATCGAAGTTTTCTTCCTGATTCAGGCTTCCAAGGGTGACACCCGGAGCAACGTGCTCCAGGCCCCCAAGGTTACCCTGTTCAATGGTCAGACGGCCAATATCAACGACCAGTCGTTGAACCCGTTTGTCACCAGCGTCGAACCGGTTGTGGGCGACTTTGCCGCAGCACAGCGGCCGATCATCACCCTGCTGGCCGAGGGAACCTCCCTATCAGTCAACGCGGTGGCTTCGGACGATCGACGGTTTGTTCGAATGACCTTGACCCCGTTCTTCTCCCAGATTGGCGAAGTCGACACCTTCACGTTTGAGGGTTCCACGACGACCAACACGGGAACCAACGTGGTTGATCCGACCAATCCCAATAATGTTCTGCAAAACGAAAACGCGATCACCACCACGGGTACGACCGTTCAGTTGCCTGTCTTTGCTTTCACCTCGGTGAACACCACGGTCAGCGTTCCTGACGGTGGTACGGTTCTGCTGGGTGGGATCAAGCGATTGAGTGAGGCTCGCAATGAACGGGGTGTTCCTTTCCTCAGCAACGTGCCTTACGTCAGCCGACTGTTCAAGAACATCGGTATCGGGCGTGAGTCTGAAAGCCTGATGCTGATGGTCACTCCGCGAATTATCATCCAGGACGAAGAAGAAATTCGTCAGGTTGGAAATATTGGAGGATAATGATTAACTCGGAAGCAGCCGGGTAACTGGCGAGTCATCCCGGCACTGCTTCTTAATCGTTTTTCCGGCATAACCGCCGAGCAATCTGCTCGGCGGTTTTTTTTTACCTCCGAGGCAACAGTTCCACCCGTAAGCTCTCTTCCACCCAGGTGGAAAAACGCCGTTCCATGCATGGTGACCTCATGCCCGGACGAAAACCCTACCGCGGGAGAACAAATCGTGGAACGTCCTGCAACGGATCCAGGCGACGATCATTCTTCAAGGGGGGGCCAGGAGTCGAACGCCCGTTGGCGATGACCCGGTCCAGGAGCCGACCCATTTCAAGGATCCGTTCAGGGTGCCGGGTTGAGAGATCATTCGATTCCGCGGGATCCTCTCTCAGGTTAAACAATTGACAAAATTCGGGTCGGCGGATTTCATTCGCCAGGGGACGATGCCCCAATTCGGCAACCGCCTGTTTCCAGGCGGTTGCCCGGGCCGGGGAATTCCCCCATTTCCCGTGGCAACCTGCCCCGGGACAGAGAAGCAATTTCCAGTCACCTTGCCGGACAGTAAAGGCGTTCGTCGAACGGCAGATCATGAAATCCCTTGCTGACGGTGCGGTCGGGCGGGAAAACAGGCTTGCAAAACTAAACGAATCCGTCGCCTGTTTTCGATCCATGTGTGCACCGGCCACTTCGGCAAACGTCGCCATCATGTCGTTCAGACCTACCAGCCGATCACAAACCGATCCCGCACCAATCCTGCCCGGAAATTTCACCACAAGGGGAATACGTGTTCCCCCTTCATAGGCGGAGAACTTGTAGCCACGGTAGATGCCGCTGGAAAAATGCCCCATTTTCTGCATCTCCCGGTACTGCCCAACAGTTGCCCGGGCCAAATTTCCGGCATAGCTGGCCGCCCCATGGTCGGAAGTAAAAACCACCAGGGTGTTGCCTTCCAATCCATGTTTTTCCAGCGACTGGACAATTCTTCCCAGGCAATGGTCCGTTTCCATCAGGAAATCCCTATACAGACCAAGACGGCTCCTGCCACGGAACTTCGGGCTGGGAGAAGTCGGTGTGTGCGGTGCGGTCAGAGCCAGGTAGAGAAAAAACGGACTCTTTGGCCCGGCCCGTGACGCAATGTACTTTTCCGATTCCCGGCAGAACGCATCCAGAACCTTGTAGTCCTCGAAGTCCTGTTCGGCCGGGCCTACCCGGTTGAACGCGCTCCACCCTTTTTGAGCGTTGACTTTGCCCAACCATTTCTGGTTGCGGGCAAACTCGTAAGGATACATGTCGAGGGAACCAGGCAGGATAAAGCTCTCGTCAAATCCATGATCGTTCGGACCATGGGAAAAAGGCCTGGAATAATCGACATTGCCGGGCCCCTGATCACGTCCATCGGTCGTTGGCATGTCCAGGCCCAGGTGCCACTTACCGATGTAGGCGGTGTGGTATCCGGCTGCCTTGAGCATGGTGGCGAGCGTCGCGTGCCCACGATTGAATTGCGGATAGATAAACCCCCAGGGCCCTGATCTGTGGGGTCGAGAAAATCGAAAGTGATAACGCCCCGTCATGACGGCTACCCGGGTGGGAATACAGTGCGCGACCGGAGCATGAGCGTCGGTTAACATCATTCCTTCGCGGGCCAGGCGGTCGATATGAGGTGTCTGGGCCAGGCTCTTTTCCTTGCCAAAACATTTGACATCCCCCAACCCCATGTCATCGGCCATCACGTAAATGATGTTGGGAGGCTGTCCGGACGGCCGGTTCTGTTCCGACGCATCCGTCCCACCCACCACGGGCGGGCAGAGGATACAGAGAATCAACATCGGTACCGAAGGGAGAAAACTCATGATCATGACCTGTTGAAATGATCTTTTGGAAAACCGGTTGTTTGGGAGCATTCCCGATGGCAGGATTTTCCATGAAAAAAGCCCGACCAGGGTCGGGCTCGAGAAATCGGCTTTTCAGACCGATCCGCCAGGATACGGCCGAAAAATCATTTCTTCTTTTCTTTTTTCTCTGCGGGTTTCTTCTCTGCAGGTTTTGGGGGCTCTTTTTTCTTTGCTTCTTTTTTGGGATCCGCTTTCTTTTCTTCTTTTTTGGGATCGTCAAACTTGGCCGGCTTGACCGTGGTTCCCCGCACCACTTCGACAGCCGGCAGCGCCTTCTTGAGCTCCGCCACACCGGCATCGGTTACCTTGGTTTGCCAAAGATAAAGTTTCTTCAGGTTCTTGAGACCCTTCAGATGCTGCAACCCGGCATCGGATACAGTCGTCCCGTAAAGATTCAAATAGGTCAGCTGGTCCAGTCCGGACAGATGCGGAAGTCCCTTGTCGCTGACCGCTGTCTTCTCCAGGTGAAGCTTCTGCAATGTCTTGACATTTTTGAGATGTGCCAGGCCGGCGTCTGTGATCTTGGTTCCCCGCAGGTTCAGCCAGACAAGATTGTCGATCTTGCCCACGTGCGCCATCCCGGCGTCATTCAATTCCTTGCCGGAAAGATGAAAAGCGGCCTCCTTCCAATCTACATTGGCGGCAATCTTGCGGACCGAGCCCCCCAGTTTTTCGCAAGCCTCGACTGCGGCCTTATCATCACCCTGCGTGGTACCCGAAATCGCAATCAGGATGGCGAACAAACCGCCTGCAGAAAATTTCATCGACATTACTCCAAATTTCGTGAATGGTTTTCACCATTGTAAATCGCATCGGGAGACAATCTCAAGTTACCGCCTGGAAAAGTCTGCAGGTTGGCCAATTGACTTCCGAGAAAAGCATTCAAATGCTGATTTTTCTCAAACGGAACAAAAAAACGGCAAAGAGTCCCGTTTTCAGCACGAAAACTAGCGAGGGAATGGATCCAGCAGGCAGGCCATCTGTCGAGGGCATTGAGGATGGATGCCCCAAAAATCCAGTCAGCCGGACATCCCCTTTCGTTTGGATTCCGATTCAGATGCAATCATCCCGTAAAACCCAGTAACGGTGAAAAGATGCAATCACCGCGTAAAAAGGAACGACTACGGTGCCCAGACTGTGATACAGGTCTCCTCGTGCCTGTCGAAAATCGCTCCCCCTACATTCGATGCGGCATCTGTGGCACCCTGATGCAGGTAAATCTCGAGGCGGAAAGCGGTCCATTCCGAATAGGCGTTTCACCTTCCGAGCACTCTCAAACAGAGAATCCCCAACCACGGACCCGTCTCGCTGGAAATTCGGATCCCTCGCAAAGTCACCCTGATCTGCCGCATAACGAGCGCCAAACGCACACCATCTTTTTCCATTCCCGGATTTCAGCCAGTTTGATTGTCGGGTGCAGCCTACCGTTGATCATGTGTTTGGTATTTGCCATTTTCTTTGATTCTGAACCGCTGACGGCTGGCAAGTTCCGGTATCGCTAGCCATTCACCAAGACATCCACGAGCGACGTCAAAAGGATCAAGGAAATTCCACCCAGGTACCGGAACCGGGAATCGAGTGCCGCCACCAACCAATGGCTGTCGTCGGTTGGCCCGAAACATGAAATCGATGTTTCCCAGCTTTCGGCAGAGAATTCCCTCGCTGGCATCCAACCGACGATCGACAGTTTTATCGTGGCCGGACGACCTCTGACAAAGCTGGAACTGACCAACCTCGCCCGCTGTGAGAAAATACGAAAAATCCGCTTTGCCAACCACGAGTTGACAGAGGGGCAGCTGAAATATCTCAGGCTCCAGGATCAACTTTTCGAACTGGACCTGGAAGGTGCTTCCTGGCGGGGCCATCACCTGCCAATTCACTCAGGCGTTTATCCGCACCTGGTGAAACTGAATGTTTCTCATTCCAGCCTCCAGTGCTTCCAGGTTCCCAACATCCGAAACTGCACAAAGCTCCGTGAAGTCAGCCTGAGAGGCATCCATCTCAACGACCGCGAAGTCAGGCCACTTTTGCTCCTGGAAAAACTCAAAGTGCTCGACCTGTGCGAAACATCCATTACCTACGATGGATTGAAGGACCTGAAAATGCCAGGACTGGAAACACTCAAGTTATCGGAAGGTGTGCTCACCAAATCCCAGCGGGAAACCATCCTCCACGGAAATCCGAAACTGCACATCATCAAATTGCCAAAAAAGAAATCCGGGGCCGACCTGGATGGCCGGTCCAGCGAAAACCAATCCCACCATCGGTAGCCCCAGCTCGGGCCAGGGGCGAAAAATCCACTCGTCGGTCCTGCATCAGCGAATGCAGATCGCACGCTGCGAAAAAGGGTCAAGCGAAAACGGAAGCCGCTTCCGGCTTCCGTGGACATCCGGTTCATTCCTGGAACGTCCGAGTCAATTGCCGGAAATCCGCATCAGGTGGGTATTGCTTCTAATGTAGAGTGCCCCGTTGGAGATCGCCGGCGTTCCCAGAAAGGATTGCTCCTCGAACTTGTAGCTGTGGACTGCCTTCCCTTCACGGGCAAGGTCCAGGACCCTGGCGGTTCCTCCCTGGTCAAAGGTAAACATCAGGTTTCCACTGGCCACAGGTGTTGCCCAGTGGGAAGCCCTTCCGGTCCTGGCTTTCCATTTTTCAATTCCGGTTTTCGAATCGCAGCAGGTAATTGCCCCGCTTCCGTTCATGACAAAAATTTCGCCATTGTGCACTACCGGGCTGGCGTTTCCAGCCAGCATC
>JAYZFP010000008.1:0-25141 GCA_036336715.1 Planctomycetota bacterium | reverse complement strand
TTGGCCTCTTGCCCAAAGGTTTCCAAAGCGGGCAACATCACCAGACAACCCGCTGACTTCAAAACATCTCGCCGTTTCATTGGAGCATCCTTCCGTTTTTGAATCGATTTCATATTCTATCACTCCTATCATCGGACAGTTCAGACATTCAAACTGCAAAAAAAACAGGAAATTCAAGTCCTGCCGAATTAATCAACCGTTTCACAGCTCTTCGACCGTCTGTTTGTTATTATACAGCACTTTCGCAAGCAATGCGTCCCTGATTTGTTCCAAAACTCGTTTGACAAATATCTCATGGGGGCGACTGAGATTGAAATATGGCGCGAGTCAAAAGTTAGCTGAGCTAGGCAAATTTCATGCTGGCTACTTCGCCATTCCCTGCTTCATCTTCAGAATCTCTTTTGCATGGAGAACAAAAACGCTTCGGCCATGAGTGCCTGCGACGAGGTCGCCCGTCTCCGCATGAACGGCAAGATCATGCACAGCGCAGGTCGGCAACGTTTTGCAAAGCGAGTGCCAGGTTTTTCCCTTGTCAATGGAACAATAGGCACCCAGATCGGTACCGGCATACAGAATGTCTTTATCGCTCGGGTCTTCGCGAATCACGTTGATTGATTCTGAAGGCATGTTGCCCGAGATTGATTTCCATGTCTCCCCAAAGTCGGTCGACATATACAGATAGGCATCGAAATCGTCCTCACGGTATCCCGTTAATGAAACAAACACCGTACCCTCATCATACTTCGACGCGACAACGCGACTGACCCATCTGTTCGGCAGCCCGTTGTTGATGCTTGTCCAAGTAGCGCCGTCGTCCCTTGTCACATGCAGTTGCCCATCATCCGTTCCAACATAGAGCAAATTCTTCTTCAGTGCAGATTCGGAGATGTCTGTGATCGTTCCGAAGGGAACGTTTCCTTGTTTTTCCGGGCCCGGATTCGTCGACAGGTCCGGGCTGATGCATGTCCATTTGTCGCCTCGGTTCTCGCTTTTGAAAAGCATATTGGCCCCGGCATAGAGCGTCTTGGAATCGTAATGCGAAAGAATGAAGGGAGTCATCCAATTGAAACGCAGCCGTTTGCCGTCGGGTGCCGGGCCGGGCCTGATGCCACGACTCTTACCGGTCTTCAGGTTTTTTCGCGCCATCGATCCAAACATGCCCTCGAGATACATTGTATCCAGATCGTTTGGGTCAATCCGTGTAACATAGTTGTCCCCGCCGTGGTCCCACTCCCAGTGCTCCAACCCAGGAGTCATCGGTTTCGCTTCGCCTCCAAGCACGCCGTTATCCTGGGTACCTCCCCAGATCTTGTACGGCTTACGGGCATCAACCGAGATGGCGTAGAACTCGGCGATAGGAAGCGTATTGACGTGGAGCCACGTCTTGGCCCGATCATGCGATATATAAAGTCCGCCATCGGTGCCCAGCATGACCCGATCGGGATCGTCGGGGTCGATGAACATGTCGTGATTGTCGCAATGGGGAGTGGCGCGCCGGGCCTTGTACGAAAGCATGGGAATGGTGCGCTCGGATATATTCGTCTGAGTCTTGCCTGCGTCAGCGGAATAAAGGAGGTTGAATCCGCAGATGAAAATTTCGTCTGCATTGTCCGGCAAAACCCTGATGAGGCAGAAATCGTAACCGATCCCGGTTTTGACATTGCCCTCATGGGTCTTTCGCCAGCTTTCGCCCTTGTCGTCGGAACGGTAGACTTCGCCCCCCCGTCCCCGGTGGTCGCAGATCAGGTAAACAACATTCGGACTGGAGGGCGCGATGGCGATGCCCATTCTGCCAACCTTCTCACCGACCGGGAGTCCTTTGGTCAAAAGCTTCCATGTCTCGCCCGCGTCGGTCGATTTGTAGACTCCGCTGCCGGGACCGGCAACGACATTATTCCAGGCCTTCCTGTCACGCTCCCAGGCAACGGCATACAGTGTCCTGTTGTCTGACGGGTCCATGGCGACTTCCACGACGCCAACCCTCTCAGAGATATAAAGGATTTTCTCCCAGGACTCTCCCCCGTCGGTGGTCTTGAACACGCCGCGCTGCTTGTTGTAGGAAAACTGGTGCCCCAGAGCAGCGACGTAGACGACATTCGAATCCTGCGGATCAATCAGGACCCTGCCAATATGGTGCGTGTCGGAAAGCCCCATATGCTTCCACGTTCTGGCCCCGTCGGTCGACTTGAACACTCCTGTTCCTGCGAAAGAGCTGCGGGCCATGTGAGGTTCGCCCGTGCCAACCCAGACCAGATTGGGGTCTTCATCGGATACCGTGACGACAGAAACGGAGAAGGTCGATTCACTTTCGAAGACCGGTTTCCAGGTGGTTCCGTTGTTAACCGATTTCCAAAGGTTGCCTGATCCGGCTCCGGCGTAGAGGGTCGATTTACGCTTCTTGACAGACCAGATGCTTTCGATCTTGCCTCCTTGTATTCGGGGACCGACCGGCATCCATTTCAAATCTTTGAATATCGACTCCTCGCGTAGTTTCACATGCTGCTCCCACGACTTCATGCGGACGGCTGGGTCAGTAGCCGAACTGTCTGCGCCCTGGGGTGCAGCAGCAAGTGCGCTGCATGCGATTGATGATGCAAGCAGCAGGCAAGAGCCAAAGAGGCACAATTTCCTGATCATGAAATTATTCGATAATTGGTCATCTGTAAATTTGCCAAGCTTTGTGCCGGCGGCGCTAACGCTTGGATTTGGCCTTGCGTTCTTTTTCTTTCCTGGCATTCTCCGCCTCAATTCGATCGTAGGCCTTGATCACCGCGGGCGGCCATCGGAATTCAGGCGCGTCGTTCGGATCGAAGCCTTTCAGGTGTGGCTCGTCCAACCGTTGCAAAACGGGAACATAGACCCATTTGTTTTGACGAAACGTTTTGTCGAGCAATTTGGCGAATTCCGGACAGTATGTCTTCAGCTGCTCGCGGGTGGTCAGGTGGCAGACGAGTTCTCCTTTTGGACCGAGCACCGTGAACGAGTCCGACCCTCTGCCAGATTTTGGCCTCTTGCGTCCGTTGCACTCGAACCAGGTCTGAACGCCTTCGGCCCAGAACTCCGCGACGCCACCGTCGATCGCGTACCCACCGAAACGGCCACTTTTTTTTGCTTGGTCAAAGAGTGCCCTGAGTTGCACATTGAACTCCTCACCAAGGACGCTGTGAATCCCATGGGCGAATTCGTGAATGAAAATGTTTTCGCCCTTGTAGGGATCGCCCTTGAGGTCGAGCAAATTTTCTTCGCCACAGCTGACAGGCCTGGAGCCCAAACCCCGTGCGCGATAAGCCCACCAGAGCGACATGTGTCGGCAGTCGGGCAGGTCGGTCTGCAATTCGCAGTAAGCCATCACGGCCACGAACATCTTTCGCTTTTCCAGAAGATCCTTCAGTACGTCCGGCCGATTGGCGAGCATTTTTTTCGCCAGGTATCCCGCTTCTCCGAGCGCGTACAAGGAAACTTTTTCTGAACCGGCGACCACGAGGCCATCGGCGACGATATGTTGCTTGTAAAACGGGTCGAGCGTTTTTCGGAGTGCCTGCGGGCTGTAGGGATTCAATATCTTTTCCCAAAGCTCGAACCGTTTGGGCGACAATTTCTTCAGCTTGGCCAGATGTGCGGGTCCCGCGTCCAGGCAGACGGCGTATACCATGGCGAATTCTGCGAGGTCTTCATGACGGACTTTGTCGCCATAGTCGGAGACGGAGATCTGATCCTCATGGATGGCCAGTTCCCACTTGTCAAGAATCGTGGGATCTGACTGCGTGGCCACTTGCTCCAGTGTATGCCCCGCTTCATGGGCGATTACCAATGCGTCGGCATAAGGAACCAGGTTGATGTATCCTTTTCCGCCATGCGCTCTTGCTCCACCGAGGTTCGCATAGATCGCGATTCCGTCTTCTCCCTTGTCGGACACCGCCACGCACGCGCTCAAGTAGGATTCGGGAAGCTTCTCAAGACGTCCTATCAGTTTTTCGAGCTTGGCTCCGGTCGCATCTTCAATGGTCAGCTTGAACCGGTACTCGCCAGAGGTCGCGATCCACTGCTTGCCAGCGACGCGACCGTTTCTCATTTGAACGGCCTCGGGCCCGGACTCCACCTTTATTTTTGTCGTGCTTTTCTGTCCGAACTTTTCGATTATCGGTTTGAAGTGCGTTTTCAAATTTTCCTTTTTGCGAGCGTTGGTCGCTACGACGACCCGTATGCCATAGTTGTAACGGACCTGCTCGGGCCCTACCCACCTGGCGCGTTGTGCGGAGCGGGACACGGTGGGATGGCTGTGAAACGACCCACTGCGCAGACAGCGGAGATCGGTTTCCGTGGTGTTCTCCGGATCAACACCCGGTGACCTGCTGTAGTAGTCCTTGTCATACCAGTCACTACAGAATTCCCAGACGTTACCGTGCATGTCATACAATCCCCAGGGGTTGGGCTTCAGCTGGCCGACCCGGTGGGCGTAGTCTTCCTTCTGCCCCGCGTTTTCCCCGCCGTACCAGCCGTAGTCGATGAGTTTCGACAGCCCATCTCCAAAGGAAAAATTCGTGGCGCTTCCGGCGCGGCAGGCATACTCCCATTGCGCTTCGGTCGGCAGGGAGATGCTCATGCCGGTCTTTTTCGAGAGTTTGCGGCAGAACTCGATTGCATCATAAGAACTCATCCAGACAGCCGGATAGTCGTGAAAGCCCTCTGGTCTCGGTTGGGCTCGCGCGATCGCCATCGCCGCCTTGGTCTTCCATGGTTCCGTACCCATCACGGCTTTCCACTGGGCCTGGGTCAGCTCGTAGGCCCCCATGTAGAAGGGCTTGCTGATCGTCACCTCATGGACAGGATACTCATTTGCCAGGTGTTCCTCGTTTACTTCCTGCCGAGGGCTCCCGCCCCCGACCTTTTTGACCGTTTCCGCTGGTTCGTCGTGGTTGCCCATCTTGAACTTGCCGGCTGGAATGAGCACCAGCCTGATCGATTCCCCCTGACCAAGATCCAGGCTGAGTTCTTTGCTCAAACCATCTTCGCCGGAGTTTTCCGCTTGACCGAACGCTACCGGCTCAAAAGCCAGCAACGCGGCCGTCAGCAGGGTTGCCGTCAGCAGGGTTGGTGAAAACGATTTCGGGTGGGGTCGACTCGTGAAAGTCATGGAAGGGTTCCTTGGGCTGGGTGATCATTCATCTGTTCTACGACTCCCGGGGACGCAGAATCCAGACAGCTGATTTTCAACGAATTTGGTTGAAACGGCAATCAAGGTGAAAAGTGTTTTCATTTAAATTTTTCAAAAGTGATTTGATGGTCTTTTGAGTGTTGGCATCTTTTCAGATCGAATATTACCGTACGCGGTCGAGTGATTGAGAACGCTTTGTCTTGTCCATGCTTTTGGTTGTAAATTGGACATGGCGGGGTGCCGGGAATGCGCGGCACTTGGATGCCATCAAGGAGTTTCAGCAAAAAGAAGATGCCGACCCCAGGTGACAGGACGCGGGTCCGGATAAAACTTGTGGTGGCTGAAGGGGCTTGGACTCCGCGCAGGGGGCGGGTTTCATCAAGGCGATCGTTTCATTCCCATCGATTCGCGCAATTCACTTTCGTGATTTGCATTCAGCCCTTCCTCTTTGAGGTTTTGAATCACAATTTCGAAAAACTCCCGGGTTTCATCGTCCAGAGGTTCCTCCCCATAGAAGAGGGCGTTGCAGGCGGGGGAAATGTCGTGCCCTGCCAGCATCGCTTTTTCGAGTCCGTCATAAAGGACATTGCTAAACGCAACCAGGTCGTCGGCAAATTGATCGACTGGTGGGGTGATGGCTTCCTCCGTCTTTTGGGTAAACGAGACTGCTGACGATGTGAATTCATCTATGGCACAGGCGTAATTGTCCAGGAATTCCTGATCACTTTTTTCCTGCCAGTTATTCCAGGTTTCGATGCCCGCTGCCCCAATGGCACCGCCAAAAAATCCTGCTGCAAAACCAATTACGCCACCCTAGAAGCCGGAGCGATGCATGATTTCGTAGTACCTCGGAAAAAATTCGACCAGTTGGCTGTAGTGTTTTTCAATGATTTCCAGTTCATGCGCGTGCATGGTCACCTGCCGGTAAATCCGATTTGCAAATGCCTCTCCCGCTTCTTGGGGCGAAACAAACCACTCATGGCCGGAAACGTAATCCGGGTAGGCCGGGAATTCCCGTTTTAATGGCTGGATTGATTCGGAAATCATTCCGTTCGCCATTTGCCAGATAATATCGTGTGATGATGCCAGGTCACCGCGTGCATCGGAGAGATCGGCTTCCTCCAGCGCAGATCCGACGAGGTTCGCGATTTCAGGTCGGCTCATGTTGTCTGTGATCGATCCGATGGAGGCGGCGAGTGTATGAGCAGCAACATGGGCAGGGTTTAATCGCACGACGACGAAAAAGCTTTCCCTGACCAGGCTGCGCGATACTGGAATCAAGCCCCGACACCTGGCCAGCAGGTGCTTCGAATTCTGTTGGCTGACAAGGCCTGCGCTTTCTGCAGGACTTGTCTTTTGGGCCTCACGGTTGCCATAGGTTTCTGTGCCGCATTCGCTGCAAAACCGGGCGAGATGAGTGAAGGGATAGCTGCATTCCGGACACTTGTGATGAAATTTGCAACCACATTCGGAGCAGAATTTTGGTAGCGTCGGGGAACCAGATGCCTCCGATTTCAAAGGCAAATCTGACGAGCAAACGGGACAAGTCAATGTACGTTCCATGGTGTTTCGCGAACAGATTTATGCCGCGCCTTCGCAAAAGCTGATTGGCTTCCTGTTTGAGTTGGGCATTTTAACAGGTTGGAAGAGGTGGGAGGGCCTGGCGGGAATTGGCGAAGTCTTTTTTACTGAATGCTTCACAGCTTTGGGAGCAGAACCTGGCTCCCGGTTCAGGCAAGGAATTGTTCGATTGCCCCGGTCTGTTTCAGTCGTTTGCGCTGCATGGTCAGGTCGAGGTCGCCGTAATGCTGGATCGGATTCCCGTAAGCGTTGAGCAGTGTGGTGTACCAGTTGCTCAAGGTCTTGTGCCCCTCGGTGCCATGGAAAGGGAGTCGGATGTAACGACCCGCCAGATCGAGTCTTGAATTCCGGCCGCTGAGGAGAACCATCGGCGCCTCGGTGTCCGGGCCGTGGTGGCCTGCACCCGTTTCGGGCATGTAGATGATGGTGGTGTTGTCGAACATCGTTCCCCGGCCTTCGGGAATCGACTTGAGCCGAGTCACCAGTGTTTCGACCTGTTTCATGTGATGGGTTTTGATGGCATCCCTCATTTGTGCCGCACCGGCGATCTGGCCCCCATGCCCAATCTGGTGGATGCTTGTTTTCTGCCTGTTTTCAGGCAGGGAGGTGATGTCGGTCCCGAGATCATCGATGGTGTAGGTCACTACGTTGGTCAGCCCCGAAGCCAGGGCACCGAGAATGATGTCGGTAAAAGCGGCCTGTTTTTGCGGCAGTGTGGCATCCGCACCACCGTCCGCATGAACGGCATCAATGGCGGGAAGGAATTTTTTGATCTGTCCGCCGAGGGCTTCGACCCGCGCATTGCGGTCCCGTATGGACTGGAGGGAGTCCACCTGGTCGCTGATCTTGAGGCGCTCATCACCATCGAGGCCCTTCAGCTGGCGACGTTCCCTCTCGTGCAGGTAATCAAGCAAGGCCCGGTCCGAGGCCGCCTCGTCGGTGTTGGTGACCGATTTGAACAGTTCCTGGTAGGCGGTCATCGGGTCTGCGTAACAGTAGTTCCGCTGCTTGGCCGCCGGGGCGGAATAGCCCGAGACGATGCCGGTCCGGTGGTCGCGCCCGTGGGGTACTGCCAGCGACATCTCCACGTGACCAAATGGGGATGGGAACAGCCTGGCCAGTTCGAAATCGACCGTCGCCCATTTGATGTTGCTGAGAATGTCCCGGCCGGCCTTGTAAGCACCCATGCAACCGGAATAGGAGTAGTGCCCTCCCCCGCTGACCGACATCGAGATGCCGTGCAGAAGGGTCATGTTTTCCTTGTGTTTTTCCAGTCCCTTCAACCAGTCCGGAAGTTCGTGACGGGCCAGGTCCACCTCAAAGGCCTGTTTTTCCTTATGCTTTTTCAATTCCGTGGCGGAAAAGGAGGGGAGCCCGAATTGGGAGGGCAGGTTTCCGTTGGATTTCCGGATAAAGACAAATCGATGCAGCTGTGTGCCCCGGTTTTCCGCGGGTGCGGCAAGCAGGTGATTGAAAGAGGGGGTCAGCGCCAGACCGGTGGTTCCCAACGCTGTTTGCTTCAGTAGTTCTCTTCGGCTGGGGAGCATGGTTTACTCTTTGGGATTGCTTTTGCGATAGATGAAGGAATCGGAGGTCAGTAGCGAAACAATCACTTCGTCGAAGCTTCCGCCATTTTCAACGTAGGCCCGGTCCGCGTCAATCAACGTTTGGGAGTCCAGAAGTGTTTCGTTGCGTCCGAGAAAGTAGCGAAACGCATGTCGGATAATTGACTGCCGAACCTTTGCGGATTTTGCCAGCCGCGCGAGCAGGTCGAATGCATCCTCGACATTACCGTCGAGTGATTCGTCGCCGGTTCCCCGGAGAACGCCCCTCGGGTCGACCGGCAGGGTTCGGTAAACCGGAAGAGAAGCACCAAACGCGTTGACCTTTCCCCGTTTGGCTTCTCTGACCAGATTTTCCGGGTACTCCAGGTTCTCGTCCGTTCGAAACCGGCCAAAGTCGTCGTAAATTTCAAATGGAAACCCGAGGGGGTCCATCTTTTGATGACACCTCCAGCAGTAGGTCGCCCCGGTACGGTTTTCCATCCGCTGCCGAAGGGTCTTGTGGGGGTCGGGTGGGATCACCGCATCGACGGTGATCGGTACATCGGGGATGGTCCCGGCCAGCAGCTTTTCGCGAATCCACTTTCCGCGGTGGATCGGGTCCGTCTCCAGGTTCTGAGCGTGAGCTATCAGCCATGCGGGGTGAGTCAGGATTCCCATGCGGTTGGGGATCACTGCTGGTTGCGAAGTTGGGTAGTCCCATGTTTTCCAGTCGATGTTCCAGTACGAGGTTACCTGTTCCCCCCTCATCTGTTGCCCCGTACGCCCCAGCACATTTCCGCCGTGCCAAAAACCCATCGCCATTTTCATGTAAGGCATGCCGCCGGATTGCCCGTTTTTGAAATGAAGGTCCAATGCCGGCATCATCCTTTTCAGCGTGTTCAGCAGCGCCTTGTTGTCACCGCCCCGTGTTTTGCGGAATTCCCAGATCGTCATGAGGAATTCCCGGTGCGGGGCGATATCATCGGGTTGCCAGTTTTTCCATTCGAGGTTCCTGAACCGCTGGTAGACTTTTTTCAGTTGGTCCGACCCGGCCTTCATTGCCCCGTTGTCCCCCGAATGGTAAACGTAGAATTTTTCAGTGGTCAGGAGCGTTTCAAAAACCTTCCGGTCCGTTGCCAGAATGTGCTCGACCAGCATGTCCGCCTCGTCAATCAGTCGACTGACCGCCTGTTCGTGTCGGCCCGCCCCGAACCGGGAATCATCCTTGAAGACCGTCTGCGCTTTTGGGTAGCCAAAAAATTCACGAAAGAACCGTAGCTTGCGAATTGGCTGGTTGGTGACGCTGGCATTGAGATTGGCAGCCTGGACATTTTCATCGATCACGCACCACTGGTCGCGCCGGCCCAGGATCCGTCGCACCTCGCGCTTGTAATCTTCCCTCGAGTTCAAACGCCCTTCTTTTGCGGCCTCGGTCAGTGCCTCGTCGGGGCTGGCGTCGGTGAGCGCGTACGCGAGGGCGTAGCTGGCATCGCGTGGCGACATCATTCGCCGGCCATGCTCATCCGGCTGTTCTGCTCCGAACTCATTCCGATAGGAGAACTCGGTGCTCAGTACCAGCGATTCAATCAGTTTTCCAATGGCTTTTTGCGAATCCAGTCGCGACACGTAACGTCCATACTGGTTCCGGTTTTCAGCCAGTTCCCCGGGAGTTGGTTCCCGTTCAAAGATCACCGCGTACAGCTCGATGATCATGCGGTTGACCGCTTCGCCGTCCCCGTTGCCGGCGGATTCCTGGTCTGCCTCGAAAGACGCTTGCCAGTCCTCCAGGCACTTTTCGATGATCCCGGAATGCCGGTCACCCGGTTGGCGGTGTTTCCTGATGGCCTGCCGAATGACTTGCATTTCAGAATCGCCAAGCGGCCTGTAGTCGGGTGGAGCGAATTTCCCCCTCTGGATGTGAGTGTAAAGCCGGTTCATGTCCCAGGTGTCATAAAACAGCTTCATGGTCGTAATCCGATTCACGATCCTGTGTTCGGTAACCCCTTCCCGGCACCAGTCTTTTTCGCACTGTCGAATGATGTGGTTGAATTCTTCAAGATTGGCGTCGCTGTAGGGAGACCAGACCGGCTTGCCGTTACGATCCGGTTTTGCCTTGGCGGTGATTTCCGTGACCTTGAAATCAGTCCGTTTGTGGGTGGCGATTCCGCGCAGGATGGCCTGGATGTCCTCCCGGTTGAAACGGTCAAGGAACTCCAGGTTTTCATGCCTTTTCTGAATCCCGTTTGTCGAATGTCCCGGGGGACCCGGATAGGGAATCTCATTGGGGATGATTTTTGGAAAAAGATCCAGGTTCCTGTCTCCATAAAGTTCCCCAAGCAGCCGTTCCATGAAGGAATAGTTTCTGAGGAATTCTTCCCGGGAACGCATCCGCTGCCGCTGATCCAGCTCGGTTTTCATCAGGGCATACATGGCCGGGTAGTGGGCCTTCATGACTGGCTCGGAGGACATGTGCCCCGCAACCCTCTTGGCGTTTCCGACCATCGTCAGCAGGTGCCCGGTCGTCAGTCGCTTGTGGGAGCTGTAACGGACACCTGTCTTTTCAGGCAGGAGGTAAGGGTTGGTGATGGTCCGACGGAACTTGTTTCCCCGCTCCGTCTTGGGACTCCAGTGGACGCCGCTGTCACCCTGAACGGACTGCAGGTTTCCGTAGATGGACCGTGTCGGACGATAATTCAGCAGGCGGTTGATTTTCTCGTTAAAGATGAATTCACTGATCATCCACCGGCGGTCCGGTGTGTAGCCCGGCTCGGCCGAATGTTTCCCGGAAAACAGTTCCTCGTGAGGCACAACGTTGCCGTACTCAAACCGTCGCAGTTTCTCGGCGAGTGCCTTGGCCGCTTTGCCCGTCAATTGACTGTTGAGCCATTCGAGCAGGATTTTTCGTTCCGATTTGCGGGGCTGCAGCGCTTCTTCCGGGGGCATCTCGGACAGCTGGATGACCTCTTGAACCCGTTTGAAAAGGACCTGCCGGTCGACCGGGTCAATTGTTACCAGCTCATTTAGCTGCAGTTCCCCCTCCTGTTTATCGGAGCCATGGCAGGAAACACAGTAGCTGTTCAGTACCCGCGTCGCACGCTCCTGCAATTCGGTCGGGTCAATTTCCGAAGGGATGGGGCTGTTTTGAGGAGTTTCGGTCTGGGCGACCAGTTCTACGGCACACATGGCAAGCAGCGTGATCGCGCATGCAAAATTCCACGTGCCAACGATCCACTTCATATCGACTCCCGACGTTCCTTTCGGTCCCGTGATGAAACCCTCTCATTTAATGATAAACAACGAATTTCATCGAGGCCAACCTGCACAAGGGAATCGAAACAGGGTAGACCGTCATTCTTCAGAAGTTGGAATGGGAAATCGGCGTTTCCCAATGGGTTGCGTACCTTCATTCACCGCGGGCGTTTCTGCCGGCCCCACCCTTACTGATTAAGGTGGCCGCACAGCAAAGATTGCCCCGGCAGCGCACCAGCGCATCAGCCGGCAACGTGGGAAGTTGCCGCTTGCTCCCTGTTCCGCCAATCCTGTGAAGGGCTGAGGTCATCAGCAGGCAATTCGGTGGCAATTGGTGCGGAGATCCCCGGGTTTGAAAATGGCGATTGTAGCGATTGTCTTGTGGATTTGCCCTGATTTCAAAGTACCGTCTGCTGGATGAGCGATGACAGGGGACAGGTCGGTATTGTTCCCGGGAATACCGACGACCGCCTGGGCCTGTTTCACCAATCATCCCTGTTTCTTTTTTCGGTGACCGTTTTTGATTTCTCATTTGAAATCGGTCAGAATAAAAGGACGTGAGATTATTCGAGGATGCTGCAGATGAACTATTTCGTAAAGCGTGGGGAGAAGGTCCAGGGACCCTATTCCCGCGAACAACTTTTGAAATTTGCCAAGCTGAAGAAAATCAAGGCCTCTGACCTGGTCGCACAATCGGAAGCGGGCCCCTTTGAAGCTTTGAAGACGGCATGGAATGCGATCCGAAAAGGGGAGAAACCTGAGGATGCCCGCGAGTCCAAAAGTGTGGCGACCGGCGAAAAGCAGAATGACCCAAAAGTGGCGGAAACGGAAGCGGGAACCTCAAGCCAGGAATCCACTGTTACCCCCGAAAATCCCACAGCACCTTTAAGCCCGCAGGTCTCCCCTGCCCTGGATCCGGTGGCGACACCACCCAGTCCGGCTGGCTCACAGGCGGCTTCTCCTGGGAGCAAAACCCCTCAGCACGACTTTGCCCAGGCGATCGACCCCCAGGCACAGAATCCCTACGCAGCGCCCGGGGCCGGCGTTCCCCAGCCGAATGTGGTACCGCCGGGCACCCATCCCCCTGCGATGCCCCCGGCGATGCCACCGGGAATGTCACCGGGAATGCCTCCGGGAATGGCTCCCGGGAACCCCGGATTTCCGCCGGCCGACCCGGCGGGAGCTATGCCTCCGGGCCAGGTTTCAAATCCCTATGCAAATAAAGGTGCTCAGCCTCCGGGGACCCAAAATGCTGTCGGTGGGGGAAATGTTCCGGGACATCCGCCGGTCGGTCCAAACGTCGCCGGAATGGCGGCCGGCTTTTTGATGAACGAGGCAATGGGCAACGACGGTACCGTGGGCCCGGGTCAAGTAGCACCCGACGTCCTGTTTTGGGATTCCGACGGAGATGGCGTTGCTGACCAGGCGAACGTTACCGCCGGCGGTGATGTTCCTGCCGATGTTGCGTTCTGGGATTCCGATGGAAATGGAGTCATGGACCACGCGGTGGTTGACACCAATGGTGACGGAGCAGCTGACGTGGCCTTCTGGGACAGTAAGGGGAATGGTGTGATGGATCACGCGGCCGTGGATGTCAATGGTGACGGACTTGCCGATGTCGCTTTCTGGGATACCAACGGGGACGGTGTGATGGATCGCGCAATGATCGATACCGATGGCGATGGCGTGGCCGATGCAGAGTGGGTAGACGTGGATGGAGATGGTGTGATCGACCAGGGAGAAATCATGGATATCGATCCGGACGATGGTGGTTTGATGGATGGGCTCCTGGACTGGTTTTAGCTAATGCCCGGCTAACCGGCAGGTTCCCATTTTTCCCGGGACGCGGCCAGAATTTTTGGTGGCCAGGTTTCCTTCTCAAGCCAGGTTTCCTTCTCGAGTTACGGGGTCTGTTCAGCAGCTTCCGCTTTACCGAACCTGTTTCCCGGCATCCGGTGATGGTGGATCTTGGCGGAGACGCAGGGCGAGTCCCGGTGGCGGGCATGCTCTGTCAGGGCTGTTGGGAACCCTGCAGCACCCGGATCCTTTCAATGCCGCTGATGGGAGACGAGTGTTCACCCAGGATCTTCCAGTTCCCATTCTTGAGATGAAAAACCAACGTGGTTCGGATGTGAATTTGAAGGATCGATTCGTCTTTTTTGACACGTGCTTTGACCAGGTGTTCCATCTGAACAATCGCCGACTTTTCAAAGACCCGGGTTTTCAGGTTTTTGGCTTTTGAATCGAAGAACTCAACCTCTTTGAATTGCTGCTGGTAGATCTTGTCAATGTCTTCAAATCCCTGGTGAGCCAGACCGCTGGAGACCACGACCATTAGATCCCCGGATCGATCATAGAAATCCAGCAGTTTTTCAGCTTTGTTTTCGTTGAAGGCGCGGACCCATGCGAGGGCCCGTTTGCTGGCTGAGGATGCGGTGGGTGGATCCTCGGCGTTCTGTGGAAAACCGTTGAAGCAGGTGAGAGCAAATATGCAAAGTATGGATGGATTCATCTCGTGGTTCTACTGATTTCCTGGTTGCGCAACCTGAATTCCTGCAGCATGAATGCTGCCAGCCACAGGTTCGGTTCTATATGACCAGGTGGTCAGACGCAAGAAGAAATGAAGACCGGGAACTTTTCGGGGCTCCGGAGAGGGGATGGAAACAGACCGGTTGGAAAATTCATGGGGCCCGTATCGTGATCCACCCAGTTCCAGCAAGTCCATGCGGGCCAACCTCCGGGCAGGTGGTTGGTCAAGTGGGAGCGAGAGGAGCCCCTTTTTCGCATGGGATACGAAAAACATGGGGCACGAAAAAGGAGTGTGATCGTTCGGATCGTCGATTACACCCCGAGGTGAATTTGCAATTCCCGCGGAAGGGTCCCGGTTAAAAGCGGATGTCCCTTCCCGCCGTTATTCGCCTTTTTGCAACTTTTCACGTCTTCCGAAAAGCCAGGCGACGCCTGCCAGGCCAGCCGCAAGGGGTGTGAGCGACCAGGAGGGAGCGATCGAGGCACGACTGAAACGAAAGGGGCCCCGGTTGAGGCTGGCGATCACGTCCGTGTTTCGGTGTCGTCCTCGCATCTGAATCCTGTGGACCAGTTGATCCGCCTTGACGAGTCCGGCTGACTTCTGAATGTCGCAAAACGCGGCTGCCTTCTTTTGGGAGCGGACAAAGCCGGTCTTGCGATCAATGGCCCGGGGGCTCAGGTAACGCCCCGCCTTTTCATCCAGGGAAGCATTCTGCAGGTAGAGTGTGTGATCAAAAAGTTCCCTCTGGTGCACCTCCCCATCGTGGATGTGGACCGTGGGAAAAAAAATCTGGTCCTTGAGGCGGGTTTTGAATTCGAACGCCATCGGATGCGTAGTGCCCCGCAATTTTTTCAACTGGAAAACCGCGAAGCCGTAATCGGCGTAGAGTGGGATCTTGTCCCAGGATTTTTTCGGAATGACGAATTGCGGGTCCAGGCGGGAAAAGTCCTTGATCGAGGGAACAAAAGAAGCGGCGAAATCGCCAACCTCGTGAACTATCAGTTGGGAGTCCACCGCTAAGTCCTCCCGCAGTTTGCCCCGGCTTCTTGCAGGGGGAGGTGGCTGGGGAAACCCGTTATTCAGGTCCTCAAAGAAGTTGTCGTATCCCTTGAGCGAAATAAACCGGACGGAGTCCTCACTGGCAGAGGTGTTTACTGGGAGAGGAAGGATCATTGCATTCGGCGTCTTGGAAGAGAATTTCATCTGGTAAGCCAGCAGTTGGGTTTGGCTGTCTTTCATGCGGGCAAAAAGATTGGTATCGGTTACCTCGACGACGGGTTGAGCAAAACAGCACATCGTAGCTCTCCTGGAATTTGGGTTGATGGAATCCGGGCGTTTGCAACAGGGAAAACAGGCCGGTCATTTTGCTAACGGGAGGAACGCAGGAGCGTTTCATGAATTTTCTGAAAACAGGCGATTCGGCACTACGGTTTTCTTCCCCCCCCAAGGAGATCGCTGGGAAAGAGGGGGCTTATTCAGGATTCAGGGTGGGAAGGTCAAACCAGGATTTCCCGGACCACCTCTCCAAAGACATCGGTCAGGCGATAATCCCTGCCGGCGTGCCGGTAGGTCAATTTTTCATGATCCAGTCCCAGCAGATGAAGGATCGTCGCGTGCAAGTCGTGTACGTGAACCTTGTCCTGGACCGCCTTGAAGCCGAAATCGTCCGTTTCGCCATGAGTCATGCCCCCCCGAACGCCACCCCCGGCCATCCAGACTGAAAATCCGTGGTGATTGTGATCCCGGCCGTTACCGTTTTCCGAAGTGGGTGTCCGGCCGAATTCTCCCCCCCAGAGGACCAGCGTATCGTCCAGCAAACCCCGCTGTTTCAGATCATTGAGTAACGCTGCTACCGGCTGATCGATGTCCTGGCAAAGCTTCCGGGCTGTTTCATTGTGTCCGGAGTGGGTATCCCACGGCTGGCCGTTTCCATAGTAGACCTGGACAAATCGAACCTCCCGCTCGACCAGACGTCTTGCAAGCAGGCAGCCATTGGCAAAGTGCCCCTTGCCATAAGCCTGCCGTGTCGATTCGGTTTCCCGGGACAGGTCAAAAGCCTCGGTAGCTTCGAATTGCATTTGAAAGGCCGTTTCCATAGCCTGGATTCGGGCCTGCAAACTGGATTCTCCGGGGCGTTCTGCGAGGTGGCGGGCATTCAGTTCCCTGAAAAGATCCAGTTGCTGCTCCTGGGTTCGCCGGTCCCAGCGGTTGTTTCTGAGGTGCGGGACCATCCTTTCAGGCTTGATGTTGGAGTGGTTGATGTAGGTCCCCTGGAAACGGGATGGGAGGAAACCACTGTTCCAGAGGATCGAAAAGCGGACCGGACGCCCCGGGCAGAGCACGACGTAGCCAGGCAGGTTGTCATTTCCGCTTCCCAGGCCATACAGGAACCAGGCTCCCATGCTGGGGCGGGTGGGAAGGATGGTTCCGTTGTTCATCTGGAGCAAAGCCGGGCCGTGGTTGGGATTGTCGGCATGGAGAGAACGCAGCACGCAGAGGTCGTCGGCAAAATTTGAAAGCCTCGGCAGTAGCTCACTGATTTCAAGGCCGCTCTGGCCCCGCTTCCGAAATTTGAAAGGAGACGGGAGAAGTCCACCGGTCGGTCGCTCGGTGACCAGGTCCGCACCCGACGGTTTTTTTCCGGCGTATTGACTCAGCATCGGTTTGGGATCAAACAGGTCGCCCTGGTAGGGGCCGCCATTCATGAACAGGTGAATCACCCGCTTTGCCCTGGGGCGAAAGTGGGCTTCCTGTTGGGCGTTGGACGGGGAAGCGAGCAGGCTGGCCGCTCCCACCATGCCCAATCCTCCCCCCAGTTGTTTCAGCAGGTTTCGCCGATCGGGACCCTGTTCATTGGTTGGATTCATGGTTTGAATTCTCTTCCTGGGAGAGCCTCTAGTCGATCCACATCAGTTCATTACCTGCCAGAAGCACGTGCGCGTACTGGATCCAGCGTTCCAACGGAACCCGTTTGGACGTGTCTGGCCCCGGGGCGGAACGCCCCCCACCCTTGTTTCCCGCTCGAGTCACCGACTGGTTGGCAGAGTAGAGGAAGCGGAGAGCCAGTTTGATTTCTTCAGCTGAGGGCGATCGGCCAAAGAGGATTTCGTGCGCAAAATGGATTCTCGTGGAATCCTCCCCGGAATGACGGTTCAACCGCTCCACCAGCAATTCCGCCTGGCGGGTCAGGAGTGGACCGTTGAGGGCATAAAGACCTTGCAGGGGCGTCACGGTGGAGGACCGCCGGGGACTATGCTGCGTGGGGTCGGGAAAGTCATGGGTTCTCATGGTGACCGAGATATCCCGGCGGTGAACCGTTGCATAAAGCGTGCGGCGAAAATTGTTTTCCGTTTCCAGTTCCCCTGCAGGACCACCGACCTCAAGATCCAGTCTTCCGCCCGCCTGAAGCATGGCGTCCCGCCACTCCTCGAAATCGAGGCGACGGCGATTCATGCGGGAGTACCACCGGTTGTCCACATCCCGCTCCCGGGATTTTGGATGGGGGCTGGAGGTTTGACGCCAGGTTGCTGAAAGCACAATCTCACGGTGCAGTTGTTTGATTGACCAGCCCTTGCGGATGAACCGGGCCGCCAGGTCATCCAGGAGGAACGGGTGACTCGGCCGCGAACCCTGTTGGCCAAAGTTGCTTGGAGTGTCCACCAGGCCCTGGCCGAAATGGGCAAGCCAGACCCGGTTGACGATTACCCGTGCAGCCAGCGCGGCGGCATCTCCGGTGATTGCCCGTGCCAGTTCCAGCCTTCCACTTCCCTGTCGGAAAGGTGTGGGGGGCGATTTTTCTGCAAGGACGGTCAGGAATCTTCGTGGTACGCTGGGGCCCGGGCGGTTGGGGTTTCCCCGGATGAACAGTGGCAGGTCGCGGGGTGTGCTCCGGTAATCCAGAACCGTTCCCTGGTCCGCTTTTTTCCCTTTTCGCATGACATGCAGGGACTCTTCAGTAAGGGCACTGGCCAGGGGGGCCTGGTAGTGCGGCGTTTTTTTCAGGGCCGCGATTTCTTCCCCTGTTGCCCTGATGAGCTCGGGCGCAGCCGGTTTTTTCTTCTCGAGACCAGCCAGCCTTTTCTCAAGGTCGGCAACCTTCTTTTTGGCCAACCTGACTGGTTGATACAGCTCTTCGGCGATCATGGGAATTTCTACCTGTCGGGAACTGGCAAAGACCCCGGCCAGCGCATAAAAGTCCGCGGAACTGATCGGATCGAATTTGTGATCGTGGCACCTGGCGCAGGCAACGGTCAGCCCAAGGAAAGTTCGGGAAACGGCATCCACCCGTTCTTCCCATTCGTCGGCCACGATCGTCCTGATGATCTCGGCAGGCAGTTTCAGTTCCTTCCAGTAGGTTGGGCTGAGGCTGATGAAACCCAATGCCGGCAGATCTGCCGGTCCGGTTTCCAACATTAAATCGGTGGCCAGTTGCCTGTGGACAAATTCGTTATAGGGCATGTCGGAATTGAAAGCCTCGACCACCCAATCCCGGTAGCGGTGCGCGTGATCACTGCTGTAGAGCCAACTTGCGGTTTTGTCCGTGTAGCGGGCCAGGTCAAGCCAGAGCCGCCCCCATTTTTCGCCATATCGGGGTGAGGCCAGGAGTTGATCCACCAGGCGGGTGAAAGCCGCATCGGACGGGTTGTTTACAAAGCGATTCAGCTGTTCGACTGAGGGAGGTAAACCTGTCAGATCAAAGAAGAGTCGCCGAACCAGCGCTTCAGGCCTGGCCGGTTGAGATGGCGAAAGACCCCGCTTTTCGATCTCTTTCAATACGAAAAAATCGATCCGGTTCCGGGGCCAGGCCTGCAGTTTGACCCGGGGCCGTTCCGGCTCGCTGAGCGGTTGAAAGGACCAGTGCTGCCGTCCGGATTCGAAATCGATTTTGGATCTGTTTTTGGGAGCGGATCCGGAATGGGAGGGGAATTCCGCACCGCTGCGGATCCATGCTGATAAAAGTGCGAGGTCCCTTTCCGAAAGTCTCCCCCGCGGCGGCATCTGGATATCGCCGTCATATTGCAGGACCTTTAGCAGGAGACTGTTCCCGGGAGAATCGGCGTCAATCAGTTCACCGCTGTCTCCTCCCTGTTTCAGTCCGGCGGCTGAATCCAGTCGAAGTGACGCGTGCAGGGGGCGAGCATCTTTGGAGTGGCAACTGTAGCAGTGCCGACTGAGCAGTGGACGGATTTTGCGTTCAAAAAAATCGCTTTTTTCCAGGTCCGCTAAGGGTGATTGAATTGCCGAGGCTTTTCCGGAAAGGAAGAAGAACGCCAGCAGCAGAAACAAAATTCTTTGCATGGGAAGGACGAAGTGGAGGGCAAGGCAAGTTTCGCCCATTGTAGCCGCATTCAGGCGAACTCCCAAGTTTTCCGGAACCAGGGGGCCGGGTGTCGTTCGACTCGGCAAACGGTTTAAATTAAAATCCGGTATTCCTTCCTTGAAACGCGTGAGAGCACCAATGAGTTACCCGGCCAGGATTTTACCAGGTTCCCTGATCTTGAGTCTTTTGATCCTTGCCGTTCTACCCGCCTGTCTTTCGGCCCAGTCAGTCGGCAAAAAGGGAAAAGGCTCGGAGCAGGCCAGCGTGAAGGAAGGTGGTAACAGGGATCCCGGGCCAGGTGAAACGGTGCAGCGGAAAGAAGCCGGATCGACCAGTGATTGGGCACAACGGGATTTTTGGCGGACTACTGGCGGTGACCCCGTTTCCGACGGCTGGGAGTTTTCCAATGGACAGGTTTCACTGGTCAAGCCAAGAAAGGGGGGAAATATCGTGACCCGACCCCTGCCGCCCAATTTTGAGCTCTCCTGGCAGTGGAAAATCGAAAAGGGAGTCAACAGTGGTTTGAAGTACCGCGTTCGTCGATTTGGCAAAAAGTTGTTTGGGAACAGCCTCCTGGGGTTGGAGTACCAGATCATTGACAGCAAGCCGAACAGCACCAGCATGGGCTCGACAGCTGCCATTTATGCCCTTCAATCACCGGTCAAGGAGAAAACACTGCACCCCCCGGGAAAGTGGAATGATGCCCGAGTGGTTGCGGTAGGAGACCGGCTTGAGCATTACCTGAACGGGAAAAAAGTGGCAGCGGCGGTGACCTCCGGGCCCGATTGGGAGACGAAAATCGCATTCAGTAAATTTCACGGAAGCCAGGATTTTGGTCGTCCCTGCGAAGGGGACCGGATCATGCTGACCGATCATGGAGGAAAGGTAAGTTACAGGAATTTCCGGTTTGTCCAACGGGAGGCTCCCCCGGTACTAACCGTCAAAAAAACCGGTCCGTTTCTGGGAAATGCAACACGCAACAGTTGGGCGGACCAGGAGGGAATCGTGATCTGGACCCGCACGACCCGTCATCCGGAAATGAAGGTCGATGGGCGGGAATTCGTCCATGTTGACCGGAAAAAGGCCAGCCAGATGGGTAAGGTACGTGATGCAGGAAAACTGTTATCGCTGCAGTTGCCTGAGGGCGCCACCCTCGACCAGATGCTGGGTGCATGCCCGGGGGCCCCGGGCAGCGTTCGGCTGTCCTATTTTCCGGGTAAGCAGCTGAACCGGGTTCAGAAAACGGATTGGATCCAGACCTCCGCAGCCAACGACTTTACGGCCCAGTGGAAACTGAAGGGACTGAAGCCGGGCACCCAGTACGCAACGGTCATCGAAGCCCGAACGCCCGGGGGAAAACCATCGGCTGTTCTCAGGGGTTCGTTTCGTACTGCCCCCGGGAAAGGGGACCGACGTCCTCTCAAATTCTGCATGACCACCTGCCATGACTTCATTCGTCGGGATGACGGGATGCAGGGTCATAAGATCTACCCGGCCATGAAGCGAATGCAGCCTGATTTTGTGGTGCACGCGGGAGACATCGAGTATTACGATAAACCGGATCCGTGGGCCATGACCATTCCACTGATGCGATTCAAATGGGCACGCCTTTTTTCGTTGCCCAGCAACCGTGATTTTTACAATTCCACGACCTCCTATTTCATCAAGGACGACCACGATACGCTGGCCAATGATTCATGGCCGGGGCAGACCTACGGAGCGGTCACGTTTGCCGAGGGGGTGAGGCTGTTTAACGAAGAGCAGTTCCCATCCCGCCGTCCCAGGTATCACCATATCCGTTGGGGGCATGATGTCGAATTCTGGATCCTGGAGGGGCGGGATTACCGCAGTCCCAACACGATGCAGGATGGTCCCGGGAAAACGATCCTGGGTGAAGAACAGAAAAAATGGCTGTTCGAAACGCTGGACAAGTCGGAGGCTCGCTTCAAGCTGATTTTCAGTCCCACCCCGATCGTCGGTCCGGATCGGGCAAACAAAAAAGACAACCACGCCAATGAGCCGTTTGCCCATGAAGGAAACCAGTTGCGAAAACGGCTTTCGGGAATCCGGGGGGTGATTGTCTTTTGTGGAGATCGGCACTGGCAATACGCGTCGGTCGATGGCGAAAACGGATTGTGGGAATTCGGATGTGGTCCCGGAAGTGAAAAACACCAGTTTGGATGGAAGCCTGGAGATCAACGTCCCGTTCATCGGTTCCTGCGTGTTGCGGGTGGATTTCTCTCCGGTGAAATCCGTTACACAGGAAAGTCAAAAGAAGCCAGGTTGACCCTTCGTCACCACACTGTGGCCGGCAAGCAGGTCAGCCAGTTTGAGTTTCCACAGGAGAAAAAGGGGGAGAACAAATTGGAGACCCCACAGCCGGCTGGAGAAAACAAGAGGCGTTGACCCGGCAGCCAGTGCACCGCATCCTCTCCGGGGTAAGAATCCTTTCCGCCGAACACAGCGTGTCACCGCAGTTGCACCCGGTTGGACAATGGCTATTTTGCAGACCGCCGGAAACCGACCGCGTCAAACACGTGGAGAAACAGGGGGCCTGTGCTAGAATCGGGCGATGACCAGAAATTCACGTTCCAACACAGAAGTCCCGCAGCGACCGCCGGAACTGCTGGCCCCGGCAGGCGATCTCTCCTGTGTGGTCGCGGCGGTGGAAAATGGGGCGGACGCAATCTATTTTGGCCTGGATTGCGGTTTCAATGCTCGGGCCCGTGCCAGGAATTTCAGTATCCAGGAGCTGCCGGGCCTGGTGGATCAGCTGCACCGACGCGGTGTGTCCGGCTACGTCACCCTGAACACTCTTCTGTTTCCGAGTGAGTTACCGGATGCCGCCGAGGTGCTCAGGCAGATCTCGGAAGCTGGTGTGGATGCCGTTTTGGTACAGGATCTTGGACTGGTTCGCCTGGTGCGGGAGCTGGTGCCCGACTTGCCGATGCACGCGTCGACCCAGATGACAATGACCAGTGCCGAATGCATTGCTGAAATCGAAAACCTCGGAATCCAGAGGGTGGTCCTGGGACGGGAATTGTCGATTCGGGAAATTGAAAAAGTGGTTGCCGGAACGGAAATGCCAGTGGAGGTTTTCGTTCATGGAGCTCTCTGCGTGGCCTATTCCGGGCAGTGCCTGACCAGTGAGTCGTTGGGAGGACGCAGCGCCAACCGGGGACAGTGTGCCCAGGCCTGCCGCCTGCCCTATGAACTGGTGGTGGATGGTGAGGATCGGGACCTGGGAGAACGCAGGTACCTGCTCAGTCCACAGGATCTGGCCGCCTATGACCTGGTCCCGGACCTGATCCGTGCAGGGGTCTGCTCCCTGAAGATCGAGGGACGGTTGAAGACACCGGAATACGTGGCCAATATCACTCGCCATTATCGGCTGGCCATTGACCGGGCAATGAAAAATCAGCCGGTCAACCTGGATTCCCGGCAGGTTCAGGAAATGGAGCTCTCTTTTTCACGCGGCTTTTCACCCGGTTGGCTGAAGGGGTGCGATCACAAGATGCTGGTTCCGGCAGACAGTTCCGCCAAGCGGGGAGTTCTGCTGGGAGAAGTGCTTGGGGTGCAAAGGAATTCGGTAACCATCCGGAGCGAGGCACCCGTTTCCCGCGGGGACGGGATCGTTTTCGAAGGAGACCGGGTTGCCGGAGAGGAACAGGGTGGGCGTGTCTACGACGTTGTTCCGCACCAGGAGGGAGATTCCACGACGGTTCAGCTTTCCTTTGGCCAGGGTGCCATCGATTTGAATCAGCTGTTTGTGGGACAAAAAATCTGGAAGACGGATGATCCCCGGCTGAACGAGCGGTTGCGAAAGAGTTTTCGTGGCAAGCATCCTGTGAGAAGGCGGAAGCTGTCACTCAGGGTGACTGCCATTGTGAATCAGCCATTATCGGTCGAGACGTCTCTGCCGGGCTTGTCCCCGGTGGTGCTGGAATCGGACGAACCGTTGCAGGAAGCCCGCAAACACCCGCTCACTCCCGCTGTGTTGCGTGAGCAGTTGGGAAGGCTGGGGGGAACGGCTTACGAACTGGACAAACTGCATACCAGTATCGAGGGACAACCCATGTTGCCACTGAGTGTCATGGGACGACTGAGGAAACGGTTGGTAGAGGCCCTGGACAGGGGGACCGTTCAGCGGGAACCGAGGCGTGTTTTTCCCGGGGCACTGGAGAAGCTGAGGGAAGGCGTCCACGATGGCGTGGGACTGGTCCAACATGCAGAGGGCGGTGGTCCTGCAAAGCTGGACCATGCGGCTGCTGCCGGGCCCGTTTTGCAGGTATTGGGTAGAACCCTGGAGCAATTGATGGCGGCTGCCGCGATGGGAATCCAGCATCTGTATGCTGACTTTCATGATATCCGCGAATACCGCAAGGCGGTCGAGTGGGCGCGCGAATCGGGCGTGAAGCTCTTCCTGGCGACCCCCCGGATTCAAAAACCGGACGAGTACGGTCTTTTTCGGGTGATGCGGCGATATGCTGCCGATGGCTACCTGGTGCGGAACCTGGCGGGCCTGGGATATTTTCTTCGCGAGGGATGCCCGGTGGTGGCGGACTTTTCCCTGAACGTTACCAATGAATTGTCAGCTCTTCATTTTCGCCAAGCGGGGGCATCCCGCTTGACCGTTTCCTACGATTTGAATCGGCAGCAGCTGGTCGAATTGCTGGGTGCCCTGCCAAAGGACTGGGTGGAGGTGGTGATTCATCAGCACATGCCCATGTTTCATATGGAGCATTGCGTGTTCTGCAGCGTGCTTTCTCCCGGGACCAACAAAACCAATTGCGGGCGTCCCTGCGATCATCACCTGGTCAAATTGAGAGACCGCGTAGGCATGGAGCATCCACTGCAGGCGGATGTAGGCTGCAGAAATACACTGTTCAACGCGATGCCGCAAAGCGCAGCGGAAGTGGTTCCGGATCTGTTGGAGATGGGCGTCAGATCCTTCCGTATCGAGTTGCTTGAAGAAACCGCGGCCGGCGTGAAGAAAACGGTTGGTTTGTACCGCAAGCTCCTGGCCGGGCAAGTGACCGGAAGGGATGTCTGGAGAGAATTGAATGCGGCCAACCGGGTCGGGGTGACGCGCGGGACGCTGGAGGAACGCCGCAATCCCCTCGCGATCCTTTAAAGCGAACGCCCGTGACTTCTGGTCTTCGCGATTCCTGCTCCTCGCGATTCCAGGCCGGTCAAACCGCTCGCCGCCCGTTTTTCCACACCGGGATGGATCAGCCTCAGGCAAGCAGTTCTTTGTGAGTGCTATTCAGGCGAGGCGGCCGCACTGACCGTGGCCACTTTCTTCTGGTCCAGGAGCCTGAGGGACTCCTTGTACAGGAATTCGTGGTCCATGAAGGGCTCGTAACTGATATCCTGCCAGCGAACCAATCCTTCTTCGTCGATCAGGAAAGTTCCGTGAAGGGGCTGTTTCTCAAAGTTGTCGTAGACGCGGTACTTTTTGAAGACTTCGAGGTCATGGTTGGACATCAGGGGGATCGGCATCTTTTCACCGTAGTTGGTGATGGACTCCAGCAGTTTGGTCGAGTCGTCCGTGCTGATGGCCACGATTTCAAGGCCCGCTTTTTCGAATCTTTCCTTTTGGGGGGCAAAGGCCTGTAGTTGTTCCGCGCAGTGGAGACAGGAAGCGCCCAGGTAAAAGATCACGATAAGCGGTCTTCCCCGGTAATCCGCGAGCCGGAAAACGTTGCCATCCGGCCGCGCCAGTTCGAAGCTGAGTGCGGGAGATGGTTTCCAGTGAATTG
>JAYZFP010000007.1:0-8001 GCA_036336715.1 Planctomycetota bacterium | reverse complement strand
CAGCCCGGGAATCAGCTTGAACATTTCATCCTGCACATCCCGTGGAAGACTTGTGGAAATGCCGTTGACATAGACTTCCCGGGTTTGCCGCCCCTCCGGTTCGAGGAAAAGCTGGTGCCGGTCCCTGTTGGCAAAACGGATTACCTTGTCCTCGATCGACGGACAGTACCTCGGTCCACTGGAGTTGATCTGCCCCGAATACATGGGCGCCCGCTCGAGGTTGTCGCGAATCAACTGGTGGACTTTTTCGTTGGTATGGCAGATATGACAGGGCAATTGCTGAATTTCCAGAGACCGGTTGAGGAACGAAAATGGCTGGGGAACCTCGTCTCCCGGCTGCTCCTCCGTTTTCGAATAATCGATCGTCCGGGCATTCAATCTCGGAGGCGTCCCGGTCTTGAATCTCTCGAGACGAAATCCAAGTTGCTGCAGGGACCCGCTGATGCCGCTGCTGGTCCCCTCGCCGGCGCGGCCTCCCGGGGTCTTTGCTTCCCCCGTATGCATCAGGGCAGAAAGAAAGGTCCCGGTTGTGAGGATCACCGCGTCGGCCCGGTAAACCACGTCCCCGACTGCCCTGACCCCACGGATCTTCCTGGTTGCCTGTGATTCAAGTCCATCGCCCAGTTCTTCAAACAGGAGTGACTCGACAATTTCCTGTCGCAGGTGGAGATTCTCACTCGATTCAACCGCGTTCTTGACAAAAATCTGATAGGCTTTTTTGTCGGCCTGGGCCCGCGGACTGTGCATGGCAGGCCCTTTCCGGAGGTTGAGCATTCGGAACTGGATCCCGGTCGCGTCAATCGCCTCCCCCATGATGCCACCCAGGGCATCAATCTCCCGAACCAGATGCCCCTTGGCAACGCCTCCGATTGCCGGATTGCAGCTCATCTGCCCCACGGTATCCAGGTTGGTCGTCAAAAGGGCGGTTTTTGCTCCCAGCCTGGCAGCGGCCAGTGCCGCCTCGGTTCCAGCGTGACCGGCCCCGATAACCAGTACATCAAAATGGTATTCAACAGATTTCACGAACGATCAGCTTTCAAGGTCTTAAATGAATTTCAGACCGCCTGCAGCTACACTCAACCAGTCGGTCCCCGCCCCGATTGTACGGTATTTCATACGGCCATTTGAAGATACAATGCAGTGCTTTGCGTTTCGCTCCCTCCCCATTCGCCCCCGGATGATCGTTCATGGCCTCCCCTGGAACCGCAGACCCCCGCAAGCCAACTGACGATTCGAACTCAGGAAATTCAGTCTCACTGCTCCCCATCCTGATTGCAGGCGTTTCCCTGCTGGCCTGTGTCATCACCGGTTACCTGAGCCACACCAGTGAAAACCGGGCGCTGGAACTGTCATTTCTGCTCCTTCAGACCATTGTGGTTTCCATCGTCATCTGGCAGGCCTGCGATCCTTTTGCGGATGCAGCGCATTACATCGGGCACATCCTGAAATTGCCTGGCTCGGTCCGAGGCGCGACGCTGGACGCCATTGCCAGTTCCATGCCGGAACTCTTCGCTGGAATTTTTTTCGTGGTGCTGGCAGTTGCCGGTGCCAGTGCCGACGATGTACCCGTCAGCGACGGAGAGGGGTTCAAATCAACCATCGCGACCTGCGCCGGCAGCGCCGTCTACAACATGATTCTGATCCCCGCCATCTGCGCGATATTCATCTCTTTCTACCGGAAAGAACGCCCCACGATTGATGTCGAATCCAGCGTAATCACCCGTGACGGCGCCTGGTTTGTCGCCATGGAGATCCTGCTGATCGGCTTCCTCGTACAAAACCGGATCCACTGGTGGATGGGTGTTGTTTTTCTACTCAGCTACCTGGTCTACGTCATTATCCTGTACCTCGATGCCAGACGATTCCAGGCCCGGATGAAAATGGTAGAAGAAGCCATGGAAAGTGGAATAACCGCAAGCGAGGCCATGGAGGAAGTTCGTCAACGCGGGATCACCTTGTCCCGAGACCTGGAGGGACGTTTCGACGGCGAACAATCCGACGAGGATGATGACGAAGAACCCGAAACCGCAGGCGTACTGTTCGCCCTCTTCGAAGTCAGGCTCAGCCTGTATTCGGCCTGGACCATCATCCTGTTTTCGACCCTGGTCGCGGCAGCGGCCTGTTACCAATTGGTACGGCTTACCGAAGCTACCGCCGAAACCCTGGGAGTGGACATCTTTTTTGTTGCCGTGATCCTGGCAGCGGCAGCGTCCAGTGTTCCAGACACCTTTCTTTCCATTGGTTCCGCAAGAAAAGGGGATGATGACGGGGCGGTTTCCAACGCGTTTGGGTCCAACATTTTTGACATCTCCATCTGCGTCTCGATCCCGCTGCTGGTGGCTTCCTACCTCAACGGCTGGCAACCGATTGAGATGGGACAATCAGGCGATATCGTGGGACTGCAGATCATGCTGGCGGTGCTCACGCTTGTGACCCTCGGCACAATCTGGCACAAAAGGCAACTGACCCGGGGCAAAGCGTTTTTTCTCTGCGGAATGTACGCGATTTTCATTGCCTATGCCGTTCTCGGATCCTGGGGTGTTTTTGGCTCCGGCAACTGATCGCCCCCGCGGAACCCGACCCCGAACAGGCTGCTCTGGCTCTGTCACCAGCCAATCGGCAGGCACACAACATTTCCAACCAGACCAGCCGGAAAAAACACGCCTGGACTTTACTCACGAATGGCCCCGGATCTGATTGAACCCCGAATTTCGGTGGATTATGATGCCGAAATCAGTTCGACCTTCGTGCAATCACCCCAGATGTCCAACTACACAATCCTCGAACGCTGTCGTTACCGCTTCGACAATTTCATGTCCCGAGGCGGCAGCTCCATCTTTCTTTCATTGACGATCGTCTTCATCGTCCTGCTGATCGCAATCTCGTTGATTCGCGGCCTGATCATGTGGCTGTTTCCCGAGGCCGCAATTGAGCGTGAGGGGGGGTTCTGGATCGGTGTCTACCTCACTTTCCTGCAGATGACCGATCCCGGCAACATGGTGCAGGATGTCGAGTCCGATGACGTATTCAAGTTCAGTGCCATCATCAGCGGGTTCTCGGGAGTGATCATGCTCTCCATGCTGATCGCATTCATTACGACGGCTCTCGATCAGAAAATCAACCAGCTGAAAAAAGGCCGCTCCCGGATCATCGAAAAAGATCACACGCTGATCCTGGGCTGGAACGACCGGATCATTGAGATACTGCGGGAGCTCTTTCTCGCCAAAGAAAGTGAAAGACAGCCGGTGATCGTCATTTTGGCAGACGAAGACAAGGAATACATGGACGATTTCATCAAGTCCAACTACCCCTCCACATTCAATACCCGAATCGTCACACGCTCAGGCTCCCCTTCGCACATGGTCGACCTCGGGATTGTTTCGATCAACAGCTGCAAATCGGTGATCTGCCTTGCATCCTGCACCATCAGTGCGTCGGCAAGGGAAAAGGAAATCAGCGACACCAACATCATCAAGACCGTCCTGGCACTGATGGCCTCGCGGGATCCGGAAACCCGTTTGAACGTGGTAGCTGAGGTATTTAATGAACGCCACAGGAAAATTGTCGACGAGATTTCGCCGGATGAGGTAATCACGGTCGATACCAATGAAATCCCGGCGAAATTCCTGGTGCAAACTTCCCGCAGTGTAGGACTTTCCGTGGTTTACGGGGAAATCCTTTCTTTCGACGGCTGCGAGATGTATTTTCACGATGCTGACTGGGGCGAAGTCTCCTGGAAAGACCTGCCCTACCATTTCCCCGATGGCATACCGATGGGAATCCGCAGGGCTGCCGGAGGGGGGCTTCTGATCAACCCGCCGAACGATGCGATTCTTGAAGAGAACGACTCGATCCTGATCCTGGCCGAAGACGATTCGACCATCGATTACCGAGCCCAACCCGTAGCCACACCGCAGGAATTCGATTTGGCTGGCGGTAAAAAAAGTGTCGAGGTTGAAAAAACCTGAATATCGGCTGGACCGACAAGGTCGAAATCATAATCAGGAAATACGCCGAAGACGTGATGCCCGGAAGCAAAATCAACATCATGTTGCGAGCAGAGGATGAAACGGTTGCCTCCAGAGTTGCCGACCTCAACAAGGAGCTTGAGGGCCTCCAGATCCAACTGGTGCATGAAAATCCACTGCTTACCGAAGGCCTGTTGGCTGCCCGCCCTTTTGAACATGACAACATCATCATCCTGAGCCAGGGCGGAGAAGACCACAGCGAAGAGCGAACCGATTCCGAAACCATCATGATTCTCCTGCTGCTGCGGCAGATTTTCAAACGACAAAACCCCTCTACCCGCAAGCCGAATGTCAAGCTGATTACGGAAATCCTGGAATCTGAAAACCAGGGACTGGTGGCCCGAACGGGCGTTAACGACTTCATCATCTCCAACCGGTTTATCAGCATGATCCTGGCTCAACTGAGCGAGGATTTTGAGATCCGCAGGGTCTATGAAGATCTGTTCAGTGAAGAGGGATCCGAGATTTACCTGAAACCTGCCGGTCTTTATTTTGATTCGCTACCCCGCGAGATCACTTACGCTGACATGATCCGGATCGCCCAAAAACGTGAAGAAGTCTGCCTGGGGGTTAAAATCAAGGAATACGAGGACGACATGGGCAAGAATTTCGGCGTCAAGCTGATCCCGGACAAAAATGAGGTCTACACACTCGGCCCGGAAGACGCTCTGGTTGTTCTGGCAGAAGATGAAACTTGACGCAAACACCCGTTTCCGCTGAAATTGGCACTGTCGAACAGGCGTAGCAGGTTAAACTTCTGGAGAACCTGCGGACCGTAAAACAGGAGGCTTTGGGGCCCCCGGTCTGAGAAAGCGCAGCCGGGGTTATGGGGAACAATGCCTGCGAGGTTCGGACCGGAACGGTCCGTTTGTATCCGATGGGCCCTGGAAAAAGACAACCAGGTAATCTCGAACCCGAAACAAAGAACCGAGACACAAAAAGGAACAGGACAGGCTGATGACACATTGCTGGCATGATGTTACACCCGGTGAAAATCTTCCCCATGAATTTGTCGCGGTTATAGAAATCCCGATGGGATCGAATGTGAAATACGAACTGGATAAACAGACCGGCCTGCTGAAAGTGGACCGTTTGCTGTTTTCTGCCGTCCACTACCCGGCCAACTACGGATTTATTCCGCAAACACTGGCAGAGGATAATGACCCGCTGGATGTCCTGGTGCTCTGCCAGGAAGAAATTGCTCCCATGACCCTGGTCCGGGCAAGGGCCATCGGCCTGATGACCATGATCGATGGTGGGGACCCGGATCACAAAATCCTTGCCGTGGCCGTTGATGACCCGGAATACAACGGTTACAACGACGCCTCAGAGCTGCCCTCCCACAGGCGATCCATGCTGAGGCGGTTTTTCCAGGACTACAAAGCCCTTGAAAACAAGTCTGTCGAAGTGGAGGAGATACAACCGGCCGACAAAACCGGTCCCATTATTGAAGATGCCCTTCAGGCCTATAGCGTCAGGCGCCGAAGCGGATTCAGCCCCGGTGAGTTTGCCAATTCATGAAACGGGAGTCTGCCGTTTGTGAAAAGACATCCCAATGTGGCCAAACTCCTGTTCCGATGCCCAACCAGCCGCCCGTCCATGCGATTTCCGGGAACAGAACGGCGGTGGGTCGAGCGATTGCTCCGTTTGATTCAACGCTTTTCGTTGCAGACGGGTCACTTCAGATCTTTCCCAGCCGCCGGTTTCCCCTTCACAGAATCGTAGCCCGCTCCGTAATCATCACCGATATCCATCCGCTCGTTGTAGGCACCGTTCCCGTCATCATCCTTTCGGTTGGGCCCAATGCTGTAGACGATGAAACCGTTCTCCTGCCGCCGGTACCGGTATTCATCCCTGGCGTAACGGTCGATCGGCAGTTTTTTCACCACACTTCGGGAAAATCGGTCAATGGACTCGGGATACTCACCCTTCTCTGCCCGATGTGCTGACGCGGAAAGGATGATGTAGGAGAGATCATCCATGACTTTGGCCCGCTTTTCAGCGGTGCTTGCGGCGTTCAGGGCAGGCAGCAGCATACCGACAAAGATTTTCCCCATCATTTTGCCCCGGTATTCCGGACCACCCAACATCGCTTTGACGATGGCAGAAGTACCACGGATCTCGCTGGTCATCTGCTGGATCTCTTTCTCCATTTTGGCCAGTGCTTCATCCTGCTCTACCCAGTCGTCAGTCTTGAGCTGATTTTCATATTTATTGTAAAGACGGTTGCCCTCTTTCATGGTGATGGACCAGTCAGTCGAACTGCTGACGACCTTGTCCATCAATTCCTGCATTCGGGTCTGGGACCCCGAATTCCCTCCTCCCGAACCGGTGATCTCGGACAAGGTGGTCATCCCATGTTTCATGACCTGTTGCACGCTGTCCAGGTACATGAATCGTTCACATTCGGAAAAGCTCCGCACCATGTTGGACTTCATCCGGTGCTTTTCCATCCTGGAACGGTAGTCGACCAGCTGCTCAAGTGACAGCTTGCCGGAAAAGGCCATTTTTCTTTCCTGCTCCTGGGCAATCCCGACAATGGCGATCCCCACCAGTTGCTCGACAACCGTCGCGCCGGACGCCACGTGATTACCAAGTCGCCTCATGGTCAGAAGATCCTCCGTACATTGGCCCACATCACCTTCGCCCAGATACATCATGGACCGCACCATCAACGCCCGAGCATAGCTGCGGGTCGCCTGGGCCTGGGGAAGCAGGATTGCGATCATGGGAAACTTTTCACCATCCTCACCCGAGTTCAACATCGGATGGTAGTAACGGCTCCGGAGAGTTGCCTGCCGTACCAGCTTGAGGGGTTTTTCATTGGCATCCATCCAGCGAGCCATGCTCGGTATTTCCGTTTTTTTCCATGGGCCGCTGCCAGCTTTTTCAAAGTCCTTTTCAATGGCCTCCTGTGTCTCCAGTCTCTCTTCGGGCGTCAGTGGTCTCCCTTTGCTGGCTTCCGCCTCGCTAATCGCAAACCGGTAATAATTCTGAAAATAATCCCCTTTGAGAGACAGGGGTTTGATTCCCAGTGCCTTGCAATAACGCTTGAGGAACTTTTCGTTATTGATTTCACCCGGCGATGCCTTGAGCAACAGAACCGCCGCATTGTTCTCCGGCGTCACTCCTTTGGAAAGGACCGAATTCAAATGGGATACGTAATCGATATAGCCATCCTTGGTCAGAGGACCTTCGATGTAGGTGGTCTCTTTTCCAATTTTGACTTTTGGTTCCTGCGCTACTCCATTTGAGAGTGGCAGCAGGTTCAGAGCAGAAATCACACCGGTGAACAGGAGTCTGACACGGGACCGGCTTGGCTTATTCATACGGGCATTTCCTCAGGTTTGAATTTCAATCGGTACTTTCACTCCACCGACTCCTTCGGCAATTATAGGAACTTCTGGCGGTTCGGGCTTCCGGCCACCCAAATGAGATTCGCCCAGGTAGAGAATATCTTGCCGAATCAATCCCCAATCCCCCCGAAACGTCCAAAAATCCAGGATTGGCCTCCACACGGGGAGCGCATAAAAAATCCCCGTTACATGAACGGGGATCCTGATTGGACGTTTGGATTGGAACTCAGTTCTTGACGTTGGGGCGTCGCTTCTGGAATCCAGATTTAATCTCCACTCCACCGGAAATTACCCTGGCTTCACTTCCGAGACCGAGGTTGGTCAAAAGCAGGTCCACTCCGATGCTCTTGACACCTTCGTCAATGGCCTTCTTTCTGATTTTGTTGACCTCCGCATTCAGGTTGGCATCATCAGGCGTGCCACCGAAAACCAGAAAGCGAACATTTGGGTCAATTTCCGCACCACTTTTCGTTCCATCCTGCTTCAATTCTCCGACGATTTGACCACCGGAGCGAATCAGAAGTGCCTTGACCCGCTCCTGGTCAGAGCGGCCATCACCATCCAGGTCAAATTTACCGGCCAGGTAGTACTTGGTTCGTTGGCCGGGTGTCCAGGTG
>JAYZFP010000006.1:0-52680 GCA_036336715.1 Planctomycetota bacterium | reverse complement strand
TACGCGACTTGCGGCAAGGACGAGCGGAGTTATGCCCAGCCATTCGAAAGGAAGCATCTGCAAAAACACAAGTGGTTTGCTTTTGGCTTCAATGGTCAACTGGCCAATTACAAACAGCTCAAGAAAGAGCTGCTGGACAGTGGTGGTGATTATCATTTGTCCCGCGAAGCTGACACGGAAATCATCATGCACGAAATTGGTCGTGCCATCTCGGAAGATGAAAACCGCACGCTGTTGGATGTCATGAGCAAGCTGGCAGATCGATTCGACGGGGCCTATTCGATTTCCATCATGAATGCCGTGGGCGACATGATCGTGGCCCGGGATCCGCTGGGGATCAAGCCCATGGTTTACGCGTATGAAGACTCCATGTTCGCGGCGGCCAGCGAAAACGTTGCTCTATTAAACCTGGGATTCAAAAGATCTTCCATCCATGATCTGCCGCCAGGGCACGCGGTAGTGATTGAGCGTGGCAAAGCCGAGACCAATGAGGATGGCAAACTTGTGACACGGCAGTTCGCCGAATCGCCCCGCAAAGCGCACTGCTTTTTTGAGTGGATCTATTTTGCCAACGTGGCCAGCACCCTTGATCAAAGAAGCGTCTACGTTTCGCGGACCCGGTTGGGTGCGGAACTTGCCAATCTCGAAAAGGAACGGCCGGAATTTGATATAGACGGCGACACGATCGTGGTTCCCGTTCCGGATACCAGCAAGGCGGCTGCTGACTCAATGGCTTTTGAATTGGGGATTCCTTCCTGGGAGGGCCTGATCAGGAACCGTTACAGTGGCAGGACGTTTATTGCGACGGGACGCGACCGGATTCGTATGGCGGAAGCAAAGTACACTCCGCTCCGCGAGGTGATGAAGGATAAGCGGGTGATCCTGGTTGAAGATTCCATCGTTCGCTCCACCACGATGCGCGTCCTGCTGCATCGCATCTACGAGGAGGGTTTGGCAAGAGAGATTCACGTCCGGGTCGCCTGTCCACCGATCGTGGCTCCCTGTTTTTACGGAATTGACTTTTCCACGATTGGTGAACTTTTTGCCCCTGAATACATCCAGAACGGGCGTTTGAGTGACGAGTCTCAGATCGATATGGCCCGAGAACTCGGGTGTGATTCGGTGCGTTACCTTCCGATTGAATCCATCGCCAGAGCGGTCAATCTTCCGGCCGAGGATCTTTGCCAGGCTTGCATCACTTCCAATTATCCGACCGTGGCGGGGCAGGACCTGTACCAGATAGCGCTGGAGGCCTCCCGATCCGAGACGAAAACCAGTGGTCGGATTTTCGAGGACGAGCCTCAAGCGGCCAACGCGATGGAAACCCGGTGACCGGGATTATTTTGTAATGATGACTTGCAGCTTGCTTTCTACCGGTTGGGGAGTCTGCTTGCTCCTGGCACGAACGACCAGGTCGTAAGACTGGTCGGGACGCGACGGTGAGAAAACGAATTTCAGGTCCATCGGCTGGGATCCTCGCAGCGCCAGAATGGGTTCGACAGCATAGGTCGAAACTTCGCCTTCCGAAATGACCTTGATTTTTCGGTCACGGGGGCCGCTTTTGAACTTCAGTTCATTGGGAACGTCGATAAATACTTCGACCATCTCCTCAAATTCCCTGGGTGGCCGATCGTTTAGCAGCCGAATGCTGATTTCCGCATCGTCGGCCGGGTTCACAGGGCTGGTCAAAACGAGCCCTTTGATCTGAAGGGAATTTGTCAAGGGACCGCGGCCGGGAGGATTCAGTTCCCTTCGCTGGGGGCGAATGACGGTTCGTACCTGGTCCCGTTCGTCGACCCCTTCCCGGGATGTGATTCGGACAATGTTGATGGCGTTGTCGGATTCCAGCAGCAATTGGTGTTCAATGGCCAGCGGGATGATCTCTCCAACTTCGATCCGGTCCAACTGCCAGTAGATCTCGTCCGTTCCCCGCCGCCTGAAACCTTCCTGCGCGTTTTGCGGAGAAAACGACTTGTCGAAAGAGACCGAGACCTCCACTCCTGTCAGGGGAACGTTTCCGGTGTTCTTGACATCGATCACGTAACGCTGATTTTGATCCATAACTGAACCGATTGCCGGTCCATCGATCGAAATGCTCGCCGAAGGGGCGGGGCTTTCGCTCACCTGCACACATTGCTGGATCCTGGCCTTGCTGCCGTCATTGGATGTGACGTCGATCGTAAAGCATTGTCTGCCGGGTCGCGTTACCTCGAAACTGATGTCCAGTTCCTTGTAAAAACCGAATTCGATTTGCTGGTTCAGTTTTTGTGAAATCGGGCTTGGCTGCCCCGGGAAATTCAGCCCGGAGTCATAGTTGGCAATCAGCCGGATGCCCGAAAGTGGCTGTTCGCACTGGTTTTCTATACGCAAGGTATAGGTTACCGTCTGGCCAACCTGGGCTTCGGTGGGGCCATTGATCTTCAGTCCAATACAGGGGACAGAAACGGTTGACTCCATGCAGGCTTTTACCGGTGGCAGGTTGTCTTCTACGCTGCCGACAGAGAAACAGGTGACCGTTTTACCAGCCCGGAAGGCTTTCAATTTCAAATCGATGGACAGCGGTACCTGCCCTGGACGAATGTTACCAAGATTCCACTGGATGTTGCCCCCCACAACTTTTCCTTCCGGCTGCCGAGACAGGATTTCCAGCTTGGGGTCGATACTGTCGAGGTTGAGTACGGCATTCCTGGCCACGGCGTCACCAGGATTGGTGATATTGACCCGGTAGGTGAACTCGGCATCCCGTCCGACATTTTTCGGGCCGACGATTTCGATGGAGAGTGCGGGAGCGGTCCAGCGGACATTGACTACCTGGTCGACTACCGTGAGCTGACGGGAGCTTCCGTATGGGGTTCCCGGTCTGACGACCCGGACACGAACCTGGGCGTTGGCTGGACCATTTGCCAACTGCCGGATGCCGATACTGGATTGACCCAGGCTGTTGGATGTCAGGTCGGCTTTCTGGCTCCCCGAGGGGAGAAGACCTGCATTGGTGCCGCCGACGATTTCGTAACTGACCTGCCAGCCGGGAATTGGCTCACCGTTGCTGCGTGTGAGAACGACTGGAAGTTCCACCGTCTGTCCATTGTTGGCGGAAAGGTCGGAGGGGAGCTGCCAGCGGGCGTCCAGCCAGTGGATTCGGGCCGCGGAACGCCTGCGGTCCCAACCCTCGGCCTGGGGAGCAACACAGGTCAGGTGGGAAGTGCCTTCGGAGGGAGAGGTCAGGGTGACCCAGGTTTGCCCCTTGCCTACGAAGACGTCATCACCCGGTGACGGGGTGCCCTTGGTGATTCGTTCCCGCGAGCTGGAGGTGACTGTTTTTGCGAAACCTGTGGATATTTTTTTTGAATTTGGGCCGATGACCTTGCTGATCAGCTGATTCCTGGAGTTCGCGACGGTAACCATGTTGCCAACGCTTTCCTGGGAAAGCATCCATTCAATCGGCTGTTGGATGACATAGTGTCCATCGTTTCCACAGATTCCCGCCATCACGACAACCTCGCTGCCGACCGGGGCAACGATTTCGTCCGGTGTCAGAATGATGCGTCCCGCTTTTCCCGGTAGTGTGAATTCGGGAGCTGGAGGCAGGATTCTGGGTTTGGGCAAAGTGGGAATCGGGTTGGCTGCTGCCGGAACACCTGGGGCAACCGGTTGTGCGAACCGGGGCATGGCGGCGTTTCGGGGGGCAACACCCGGCAGTGGGCAGGGAGCCGGTGCAGGTGGCGAAGCAAAAGCTGGGACAGGGCGGTAGGGCTGTGAAAATTGTGCGTTGCCAGGCAGGAAAAGACGATTGCCCGAGGGATCAATGCGGGGAAGCTGCAGGGGTGCACATCCACCCAGCACCACCAGCAGGCTTGCCAGGATGAAGACGGTTGTCGATTTTCGCATGAATCGATTCATGGGACCTGCAATGGGTGGCTGGCGGAACGGCCTGTTTTTCCAGAGGCGGGAAACCCTACCACTTTAATTGCGGCGTGAATCATTTTTTCATCATTGGGTGATGTGAATTGTCAACAAAGAAATGTGGCTTGAATCGATTGTGCGGTTTGCAGGGAATGCATGCCCCAATCGGTGGGCGGTAGCCGTTTTCGGCCGCAGTTTGAAAGTTCCGGGTTCCCCTGGGGGGCTGTCCCTGGAAGCTGGCTTCGTTATTCCGGAAGCTGCGTGCGGCTTTTCAGGCGGGGCAGGCGAACGAAGAAAGAGCAGGAGAGTTTTCGGGAAGTAACTTTCAGCTGCTCGGGAATTCCCTGACTGCGTTGCAGTATTGTCAGCAGTTGCCACGGCGACGTTTTAACGCCACTTTGATTTCGATTTGGAGTCCAGCTCTCAAGGCCGTGAAGCGCGGCGTCAGGGCCTCCGCCAATTTCCCCCATGCGTTCCTTGCGTTCCGGATCTTCGAAAGCCGGTTGATCGGGCCGATTGTCAGTTGCGAGGCTGTTTTTTTTGTGGGTTTTCGCCATCGGATTCCGATGGCGAAATGCTGTCCCTGACCGGGAAAGAGACATATTCTTCCAGAAACCGCGGCCAGTAACTCTCGAGAAGACGCTCCGCTTTCAGGTATTCTTCTGCTGAAATGTTGTGGGCTGCAGTGGTGATGATCTTGGTCAGGGCTTCCCTGTCCTGGTTGTCAAACCAGCGGTCAAATACCTTGACATTGTCTACCTGTACCTCCCCCTGACCATGGATATCCAGTCCGACACGCAGCTTTGCAAGATCGGAAGGGACATCGTTGAAGTGGACAGCGAATACTTTCCATTTCTCTTCCAGCCGTGCAGAATCGGGGAGCTGGCTGTCGACTGAAAAAGAGCCAAACCGATAGTATTCAGTTCCCTGGGATTCTCCTTCGATGGAGAGTCGGACTCTGGGGGCCCTCTTTTTGGAAATGACCCTCATGGAAACCAGGACAGAGATTCTGCCGGTTCGTCCGTGGGATAAATGTTGGCTCCGCACCCATCCCCACTGGTTTTCTGTCGCGTGGCTCAGTGACAGTGCTTTTCCGTTTTCATCGGGCAAAGAAATGGAATGAACCTGGAAGCCTTCCCTCTGAGCTGCGTTCCATCCCGTTGGAAGCGTTTCGTCGCCCTGTTTTTCGAAATCACCGTTGGCCTCGTTCGCAATTGAGTCGGGAACGGGAAGAAAGCGGATCCGGGCGAGGAGCTGGTCCTTTTTCCGGGTCAGGTATTCACCCAGTTTTTCTGGATAGGAGAACTGAACGTCCGAGATCTTGAATTCTTTTTGATCAGAAAGCCCACCCACCAGGTCAAACGGTTGCAGCTGGATCTCTAATCGGGCCCCATCTTCCCGTTTTGCAAGCTTGTCGAAAAAACTGCCGTTCAGTGGGCGAAGGTTAACCAGCGGAGTGGAAAAGTCGATGTTTGCCTGAATGGGCCAGGGTGACTGGTTGACGATGTAAAAATAGCATTTGTCTCCAATGCTCTTTTGCCGCACCACAATTGGGGAGTCTTCGTTGTTCCGGGTGACATTGGAAAACAGGACATTCGGAAGTTGGGTATAGGTTTTCCAAACCCGGCTGGATTCACAGGAGAGGGCGCGTTGTCCAAGCTCCATCCCGTCCAGGGCAAGCAAAGCGTCTCTTCGAGCCAGCTGGCCAGTGAGGAATTTTCGAAAAGCAAAATTGGAATTGGCCGTTTCTGCCTGGTAGGACAGCGGCGGAAATCCATCCTGTCCGGTTGCCATTGCGGTTTCCCTTCGTGGCACGATTTTGCGTGACACGAGGCTACCGGGGTTCGTTGCTGGCGTTGGATTCCGGTTTTCCCGGAGAGCGAATTCCCTTCGTCGGTCTGCCAGGTTCCATGCTGCCTCAGTGGTTTCTCCCTTAAGATGGATCAGCCCCTGTTCAGACAATTGCTCGCAGTTAAATCCGCTGTTCGGGCTCAGTGTTTTCGGCAGGTTCTTGTTACGGAGACGGGGAAAGTCAATCGACCTGTCCGCAGGGGAGGCTGGCGATTGTGAAAAATCCAGCAGGAGCCTCCTCTGGGAAGTCACCTGGATGGCCCTGTCCAGTTCCGCCAGGAATTCCACCGCTTTTGAGCTCTTCCAACCACCGAACTCTGCCAGGCGGGATTGGTGGATCTCGTTTCTCTTGGCGGCAGCCGATTTGGAACTGACGGGACGGTTGGGGGTCTGGAGAAGGAACTGGTCGATTAACGATTCATTGAATCCGTTGCCTGGTTTCAGAACCAGCTGGTCATTGGCACCCAGTTTAAGCGCGATCCCACCAAATGAACCGTGATGCGCGTAACGCTCCACCACCTCCAGGACCACCTGCTTGATCAATTGTTGAACTTCCGGGTGGAGAAAGTTGTAAGTGGAGCTGTCTTCCCCGGCCAGGGTTGTCAGACGCAACTCTTTTTGCATTTTGGGGTCGGCAGACTCAATCCGGGCAACGAATTCCGGAATTTCCATTCTTGGCACAAGCGTCAATCCATTGGCACTGAATTGGCGGAACAACACTTCCAGGATGTCTTTTTTCAGAGGATCACGGCCTGATTCGGCAAAGAGGCCGGTGTCCAATGTCGGGGTAAACTGCAGTATCCTGCTTGGGTAAATGGAGCCACCGTCCTGATTGATATCCACGAACGCACCCTGGAAGTGGGACGATTTCAACAGGCTCACCAGCCTTTGCCCGCTCCGTGAAAATGTCCTCCAATCATCAAGAGAATAATCTTCCGTCTCTTTGATCTTTTCGGCAGCCAGCAATCCTGCAAAAGCAGTTGCGGAAAATTGGGCAAAAAGCCTGCGGTTCCGGTTGCTGGTCAACTTGAATTCACGGGCCTGATTGCTCATCTCGTAAACCCGGATGCTGGTGATATTCATCGTGGATTGGGATCCGAGGTTTCGAATCATCAGCACCGGTTCCTGGGATCGGTTCCAGGTGAGCATGCTCTGCATTCTTCCCCTGGCGTCTGCAGGTTTGCGGGGTGGCCAGATGTTTCCGTTCTGGTTGACAGTTGCGGATACCAGTTCGGTATAAGCTCGTTTCGGATGATCCCGGTCGAACAGCACAAGATCCGCCGCCAGCGGTTGGTCGGCCAGGTATTCAATCTCCACTTTCAGTTGGAGTTGCTTGCGGTGGATAAAAAGGGGAAACAACTTGATCGATCCGGGTTCGATCTCAAATTGTTTTTTTCCCCGGTTGCCGGAAGCAAGCGGAATGTGCTTGAAAATCAGCTTGCGGGCTGAGGCGTTGAGTTTTTCCCATGGTTTGAATCCTCCCCGGGAGTACCTGGCGACTTGCCCCGGGAGACTCTCATAGATCAGTTGCAGGTTTTCAGGAGTATCGATGGCCGCCGGCGTCGGTTGATCACCGATGACCACCAGTTGCACAACCCGACTGCTGACCCGGGTCGAGGGACGGAAGGGAATGCGAGTGGGTTCCAGCAAGTCAATTGCCAGCTCATAGGCTCCCGCTTCCATGGGAGCATTCAATTCAAAGAAACGCTTGCGAACGTCCTGATTGACGGGGCTTTCAGAATTCCAGAGCAGCCTCTTCGGTTGACCGGTCGGGTACATCCTGATGGAGATTTTTTTGTCCGCGGAAAGATCGGCTGAACAGAAACTTCCGATGGCGACCCCGAAATCGATTTTTTCCCCGGGCTCAAAGACCAGAGAAGAACGTTGAAACAGGAACTTCAGGTCATCGCCGGGGGCCCTGGCGAAAAAAATGCGGTTGGCTTCTCCTTCGAAAGACCTTGCATAACTGCCGTTTTTCAGGACCTGCGCCAGGAAGTCACCGGTCAGCAGGGAGGGACTGGCCTCGGGGTTCGCCAGGTTTTGAAAACGGTAGCTGATTCTGGATTCCGGTTTCAGGTCGCATTCCAACTCGACTCCACCAAACTCGGTTGGTTCCGCCAGTTCGATCAGAAGGAGGTTTTTTCGGAGGAATATTTTGCCGGCCTGGTCCTTTTGCATTCCAAGGATCCGCAGGCTGCGGGGGTAGGAATCAGCAGGGAATTCAATGCGTCCTTTCCAGATCACCTGTTTGCTGCCACCAAAGGAGAGGCGCAAGCGGGTGCTGGTTTCAGATTCATCGCCGCAAGCAGATTGCAGGGATGGACAGCTTGCCAAAAGCGTCACCAGGGCGATCCATCGCCAGATGAACGATCTGCAGGGGTGCGGACTTCCGTGTCCGGTCATTGGGGTTCAGTCAGTTACAGGGTGGGGAGGGCTGCCCGTGGGATCCCGTTGTAAAGACAGCCGGCAGCTACCAAGTATAGGCAATTCCGTTTCCGGACCCTAGATAGGTTTGTACCGGTTTCCGTTTCACCTGGACCGGGGTACCAGCCAACAAACTGCTTGCGTCCGGGTTGCTGTCATTTTTCATGCAAGCGTAAATGCCAGGCGAGCGCGGGCCTGATGGAGCAGCCATGCCGTTTGGGAGTTTGGGCCGGAATTTCCGCCAGGGATCAGGTAATTCCCTGGAAGACGGAGTCGGAAAGAGAGGCCGGCTGGGGCTGTTTTCCTTCAGCGAATATTTCAACCTGGCGCCGCAATTCACCTGAAAGTTCGGCGGTGACCTCGGGGCAGCGATCAGAAACTTCGTTGATTTCCATCCGATCACTGGGTTGTACAAAAAGTTGAGGTCTGGAATTGGGGGGCGTGGAATCGCTGCTCCCCAATGGTGACCAGGTGACACCCTGGATCAATGACCAGCAGCTGGTCTGAATCCGGCAAAAACGGGAATTTGCCATCAACAGGAGACGCCGGGGATCGTTCTCGAACGCGACCGTTTCTCTCCCGGTCGTAGCCTTTTGCTGATATTCAACGGCATCCAGCCAATGACTGCTACTGAGCATCTGGCTGCAACGCACGGGGGCCGGGAGATCAGGGTGGTAGAAAAAGAGGGGCACGTGAAAACTCTGGGCATGGCATGTTGATTCAGGAAATCCGATTTCGAGGTGCTCACCCAGGGGAAAACCTCGCAAGCCAAGAAGAGCAATGCTCAATGGCAGTCCGGTGTCTTCCTGCTGCTTTGCAAGTTCATGCAGGAACCCTGCCAGGGACTGGTCCAGGTCAACCACCTGTGCCGCGTAGGCATGGACGAAACCCAGGCGTTCGTCAGGATCGTGGTCCGGAAGGAGTTCGAGGTTCGGTATTCCGTTCACCTCGAGCGGCGGTGGGTCCCCGTCCCCCTTGAATAACTCCTGCAACTCCGGGGGAGCGTCCCACTCCGAATACATGCCTTTGGAGTGAATCCAGACTGGGGATCCGCCTGCGGATTCCGGGGACTGGATGGCGTTGATGGCCGTCTGGAAGAGACCGTCAAATGCCGTTTGTTCCGCGGGTGCCTGATCAGCTGAAGGCTCGGAAACGATGATTTTCCGAAAGCTCCCGGAGAGTGAACCGGCAAGCGTCAGGTCGTCGGTCACGAGGACGCCATCTCTGTGTGCGGTCTGCCATCCGCTTCCGTCTGGTCCGGGGGAACCCTTTTGGCACAGGAGGGCATGTCGCCCCTCCAGCAGCGAACGGAAGTTTGCGACTGGATCAACGCTTTCCACAAAAAAGTTGTCAAAGAGGATGGAGCGGGCCGCGAGTGAGTCCAGTGTGGGCGTGGGCACCCAGCTGCTTCCATAGGCACCGGTGAACCTCGCACACAATCCGTCGATCGAGATGATGATTTGCGGCATCCGGCAGCTTTTAATTGGGATTTCGATCTGCTGTCCGATCCATTTTAATCCGCTGGTTGTCGATCAGGTCGACGGCCCATTGGGCTCCATAGTTACCAGGGTAATCTTCCCGTTTCATGGTCACCATGAAAAGATGATTGACCGGTTGGGAGTTCTCCTCGTATTGCAGCTCGAATTCCTGGACCACCATGTCAATCATTTTGCCATCACGGATGGATTCCAGGTCCCTTACAAATCGGATTTCACCGTCTTTCGCATGATCGACAATCAGCTTGACGGTTGGGTGCGTGAAAAAATCCTTTTTCTGCTGGTAGGGGGTCCCGGCGAGGTCCTGGGAGGCTTCCATGATTTCCTGGGGACCGTTGGGCATCATGGACCGATTGGGACTGTAATGCTTTTCCAGGTCGGTGCCCGGCAGGACCCGGTTGAAAAAGCCGATCGTCAACTGGTGCGCTTCGTTGTGACGACCGGTTTTCAGCATGTCGAGCCATTGCTCGGCAAATTCCCGTCCGGATCTTTTCATCCGGGCATCGCGGCTCATGATGTGTACCAGGTAAAAAGTACCGAAGAGGATCGACAGACCGATGCCCAGCGTTGCCAACCATTCTCCGGAGAGAATCCCGCCCGACCGTTTGATTCGCAGTAAAGCGCTGGCGCCGAAAATGACTCCGAGAATACCGGGCAAGAGGAAGATTGGCGAGAACAGGCAGGCCAGGGAACTGAGGATGCCTCCCAAAAGAGCGATCACGGCCATGGAGTCGATTGAACGGTAATCGTCTTCTTCGGAATCTCTGAAACTTGATTTGTCGGTGATCTCGCCAGCCATTTCGGGTTCAGTCCCTGTTCAGTTGTTTTCGCTACTCAGTTTTCATCACTGCCGTCGGTAGATTCGCTGTCCGCGGAACCGGATTCAGACAACATCTGCCTTCGGTAACGGTACTTGAGGATAAATTCGCTGGTTGAATCAAAGATTCGCGACTGTGTGTTCTGGTCGTCCGGGTGAAGCCGTTCCTTGTATTCTGGAAGCATTCCCACGTCCTTGTATTCCGCAAAGGCACCAAACGAGCGACTCTGCACGAATGCCAACCACATCCTGTCCGGTCCGATTCCCATGAAATTGTTCTGCGTGGGAGTCCTTTGAAAGCCACCGAATCCGGCAGGTTCAATGGGAGCGACATGCAGCGAAAACAGGGAAAAACAGAGAAAGCACCAGGCAATCCAGAAGGACAGCAGACTGCGTCCAACCGTTTCCACAATGTTATTGAACTTTACGCGAAAACTGGACAAAAGTTCGGTGATCAATCGCAGCACACCAAAGGAAACGAAAAAAATTCCCCACAGGCAGATGAAATCAATCTGGTATTTCAGCCCTACCTGCGGCTCGAGCTGGTCAGCGAGCGGTTCGAACAAAGTTGTGGCAATCATCCCGGCAAAAATCAGCGATACCAGCGTGATCAGGTTGTTCCACAAACCTGCAAACCAGCATCCGGCGCCTACCGCCAGGAATATCAAAAGGAAAGTCAGCTCTAACATCTTGTCGTTTCTATTTCGTCTTGTTTTGCCTATTTCTGCAGAACTCTTTGAAGTTCCTGGACGGATGTTTCTCCCTTGGCGACCAGTACAACACCTTCTTCCCGAAGGGTCAGGTGTCCCTCGGCAACAGCCACATTCAGAAGAGTTTGCATGTCGGAGGTTCTGGTAATTGCGTCCCGAAATCGATCGGTGACGTTCAGGTACTCAAAGACCCCACAGCGTTCCATGAAACCGAGACCGGAACAGGTCGGGCAGATCTGGATCATGATCGGGTTGCCGTTGGCATCCACACACTGTTCCGGGGGAGGGGGTTGTGTATGGTTGTAGAGCGTTTGCACGCGGCCAGGCGGCAAGCCCAGTTGCTGCAACAACTGGGGGGGAGGAGGGAAAGGCTGGCGGCAATTGACACACAGTTTGCGAATGGTTCGCTGGTAGGTCACGCAGTGGAGGGATGCTGCGAATTTGGAAAGGGTCGGTTTGAGTGCCATGACCCGTAAAATCGCTTCGATGGAGCTTTTGGCCTCGATGCGGGTCATTACCAGTTTTTCTTCTTCGTTCGCCAGGTCGCAATAGTAGTCCAGCATTTCACCGGAGGCAATTTCCGGAAACACCAGAACGTCCGGTTCACGCAACAGCAAGTCGGGTACGACATCCTTGGGGGTCTGCCCCTTGGATTCGTCGTAGGTGACCGGGTTGATGTTGATAACTTCTTTTTCGCAACGCGAAACCTCCTCAACCGAATAGAAGTCACGCATGAACCTGTCAAAAGAATCCAGCATTGCCCGCCAGAAAGTCGTTTGTCCGTCTCCTGGAAGGGTGCTGACCAGGATCAGGCCCTTGGTTTTTACCTGGTGCTCCTTGATCTGCTCGATCATTTTCTGCCGCATACCCAGGTCTTCAAGCGATTCTGTCGAGGGCTTTTTTCGATTGACATGGATCACCACCCGCTCTCCGGTGGGAACGCCCTGGCTGACAAAATTGAACTTGGTTTTCTGGGTTAACAGCTCGGCGGCGAATTCTCCCTCCTGGCGGGCTCTTCGTTCCATGTAGTTCAGGTTGGCCAGCTTTTTCAGCGAAGCCAGCATGTAATCGCCACTGGCCCTGTCCCGTGCAGGGAGTTCATGCCAGAGACCATCTATCTGGAAACGGACTTTTACCGCCTGCGCCGAATAGTCAAGGACAATCAGGTCGGCCCGTTTGGTCATTGCATCCGCAATTACCAGGGCCGTGTCCGGGTAGCCAGGGGAGGGCAGGACTGTGTCCAGGTTCGCCTTTTTCATTTCATCGTTTTCACCATCGGCGAAAAACTTGATGGGCGGAAGGTCGATTTTTGTAGATGGATTGGACATGGAGCAGGGGGCAAACTACTTCTTGAGAACGCGTTGGATTTCCTGGACGGATGTGACACCAGCCACCAGCAGTTTGATCGCTTCCTGCTGGAGGGTCTGATGACCCGTCTGACGGGCAACCGCAGTCAGGTCATTCAGGTTGGGTTTGTTGACAATGGCCTGTCGGAAAGGGTCGTTGACTTCCAGCAGTTCGAAAACCGCAATTCGACCAAAGTAGCCAATTCCACCGCAGGTACTGCAGGGGGGAGGTGGTTCGATCGTCCGGCCTTTGTCATCGACAAGTTCCTCCGGAGACGGAGGTTGGTATTGCTGGTAGAAGACGGTTTTTGGATCCGGGGTCAAACCCAGTTGCTGCTGCTGCTGGGCAGGGGGTTGGTAGGGCTGCTTGCACCGATCACAAAGTCGGCGGAAAAGCCGGTGGTAGACGACTCCCTTGAGGTGTTTGGCAAACCGGCTTCGATCGGGATTCAGCATCAGGTAACGAACGACCGCCTCGACGGCACTCTTGGCAGCCATTTGGGAAACGCAGAACATTTCCTCCTTTTCGATCTGTTCACACATGTAATCGATGGTTGTGCCATCGCAGGGATCGGGGACCACAAAGGCCTGGGGCAATTTAAGAGCCAGGTTTTTTAGTTCCTCAAGCGGTGTCTGGCCGGCTGTCTTGTCGAACTCCCTGAATTCAATATTTTCGATAATCTTGTCCTGGTAGTTCCGATCACAGACACCGACAAAGTCGCGGGTGACCCTGTCTGCAGCATCGAGAACACCCATCCAACCGGAACTCACCCCGTCACCTGGCATGGAACTGACCAGGACAAACCCGGGGTGATTGATAATGGGACGCAGGCGTTCCAGCATGTCTGGCAGCATTCCCAGTTCCAGAATGCCCATCGTCTTCTTTTTCTTTTGCTCGATAATCTTGAGCATGACCCGTTCACCGGTGGGGGTGCCGGAACTGGTTAATTCCAGTTTTACCTTTTTGAGTGCATTGGCCGCCGCAAGAGAACCCCCCTGGCGGTTCCTGCGGTCATTCGGGTCCAGGTTGGCCAGCTGCTTGAGACCGTGCAGTATCGCGTCACCGGACTGGCGGTCCCTCTGGGGCATGTTCAGCCAGAGGCCATCTACCTCGTAACGGACGCCCACGGCCTGCTGGCTGTATTCCAGTTGCACCCGATCAGCACGTTTGGAAATGATGTCGTTGATAAATTCCTTGATCTGGACAAAAAAAGGATTTTGCCGCGCGGCGATCAGGTTGGCCTGGCTCCTTTGCGGGCTATCGCCTCCAGGAGTCAATTCGATCTGAACACCTTCGTCCTGCTTCAATACCAGGGGGGCAACTTCGCTGGTTTTTTTGGCATGAATCGGAAGCAGGACCCGCTCAGATTTGGATACCTTTTTGTTTCGTTGTCCGAGGTAGAGTAAGTAGGGCAGCATGCCACCAACCAGGTAGAGCGGGTAGCCAATCCAGAAGAGTGGAATGCAAAGCAGGACGATGAATCCCGCAAAAAAGGAAAAACAGATGGCTGGATTCCAGCTGTCCAAATCAAGTTTTGTCTGGTCGCCAGTGCGGTGCAGGTCGACGTTGACCCAGTCCGCCGCCTTGACCCAGAAAAGGAAAACGGGCAGGCAGATCAGGATTTTCCACCAGCAAAGGTAGAATCCGGGGCCCCGGTGAAATCCGCCGTCCGGATTGACGTGATCCGTGTAGTCCGGCCATTCCTGGGCCAGCAGGTGGTCTCCCTGGCAGAGGACCAGTGCCACAATAACGGATAGCTGGGTGTAAAAATGGGATAGTTGGATTCGCGGCATCAAAGAATTCCAGGTTGCGAGACGTTGATACCCTTGAGAGCCATTTTCAGTGCATCTTTGTTGGGGGCCACCTGGAACGCGGTTGGCCGGTCGATCAGTTTGTCGTCCACCAGCTGGTTGAGGCTCATGGTGAAATCCTGCATCCCCTCTTCGGCACCAATCCGAATGGCGTCGGGGAGTTTTTCATCCTGCCCTTCCAGCACCAGTTTTCGGATAGTCGGGTTGAATGTCATGATTTCACAGGTGGGAACCCGGCCCACTCCGTCCTTGATGGATGGAAGAAGTTTCTGGGCGATGATCCCCTTCATGTTGAACGCAATGGCACTCCGAATGGCGCCATGCATCTCTTCCGGGAAGAGGTCGAGAATACGACCGATGGTCGTAGGGGCACTGGAAGCGTGGATGGTACCAAAGACCAGGTGACCGGTTTCCGCGGCGTGGATCGCCGTCATGAAGGTTTCTTCGTCACGCAGCTCACCAACGAGAATGATGTCGGGATCCTCCCGGACGGCGTGTTTCATGCCGACACCAAAATCCACGACGTCCATCCCGACCTCGCGTTGATTGATAAGGCATTTCTCCTCAGTGAAGACGAATTCGATTGGATCTTCCAGTGTCAGGATGTGTTTGCTGTAAATCCGGTTGATGTAATTGAGCATCGAGGCAATGGTTGTACTTTTTCCGGAACCGGTAACACCTGCCAGCAGGATCATTCCCTGGTCAAAATGGCACAGCTTTTCCATACTTGGCGGCAGGAACAGGCCCTCGAAGTTCGGAATGAAGTTGTTGACGCGTCGTGCCACCAGTCCGATCTTGCCCAGTTGTTGCAGCATGTTGACGCGGAATCGCCAATCGACCCCGTCCACATCCACAATGTAGGCAAAGTCGCATCCCCCCTCTTCATCAAAAATCTTTCGGCTTCGCTCGTTCATCATCGGGAAGAGCAGATTCACCATTTCCTCGGCATCGATAGGAGGACGGTTCATCGGTTTCAGCGTGCCATGGACGCGGATGATGGGAGGATTGCCGACCTTCATGTGCAGGTCGCTTCCTTCCAGCTTGACCAGGGCGCGAAAATATTTGTCGACCTCCCGGGCTTCCCGCTTTTTGAGAAAGCGGTTTTTCATGGCATCCGCATCGGGAGCCGCTCCGTTATTGGCTGCGGGTTTGTCTTTCTTGGCGGAATGAGCCATCTTCAAAAGCTCCAGCTTTTAGCGATCAGTTGGTTATGCGTCTATTTTGGTGATTTACAGTCGGACAGGAATCCCCTGTCGGGCCATCAGCAGCTTGGTTTCTTCTATTGTATACTCGCCGAAGTGAAAAATGCTTGCTGCCAACGCCGCATTTGCCTTTCCAATTAAAATTGCCTCGGCCAAATGTTCCGGTTTTCCGGCCCCACCACTGGCGACGACCGGAATCCCGACCGCCGTAGCGACCGCCGAGGTGATTTCCAGGTCGTATCCATCCTTGGTGCCGTCGCAGTCCATACTGGTCAGCACGATTTCACCAGCGCCAAGATCTTCGACTTTTTGGGCCCATTCGACCGCTTGAAGGCCGGTTGGCACGCGTCCCCCATTGATGTGAACCTCGAAATGGGTCTTTCCCCCCCGCTGCACCCGTTTGGGGTCAATATTGACAACGATGCACTGACTGCCGAATCGCAGTGCTGCTTCCCGGACGAATTCCGGATTTTTGCAGGCGGTGGAGTTGATCGATACTTTGTCACATCCTGCCCGCAACAGCTCCCGGATATCATCCAGAGTTCGAATCCCACCCCCAACGGTCAGTGGCATGAATACTTTTTCCGCCGTCTTGCGGACCACATCCAGCATAATCGACCGATTCTCGTGACTTGCCGTGATATCTAGGAAAACCAGTTCATCGGCTCCCTGCTCCTCGTAGCCGGCTGCAACTTCGACAGGATCCCCCGCATCGCGCAAATCGACAAAATTGGTTCCTTTGACGACTCGACCCGATTCAACGTCGAGACAGGGAATGACACGTGCTGCCAGCATTTCGCGAACCGATTTTGAAACTGAAAGACCTGAATTAGAGAAGTTCCAATCCGTTTCGTCAATTGTCGACCCGGTGGGGCAGGCGGGGAATTTGACTGGCTCCTGCTCCCGGATCACCTGAGGCGTATCCAGTTTTTTGCCTGGTGAACCTGGGACAGCCCGGCTGTCAATTTTTCTCGAACGGCTCGAATCCGAATTTTTTTCCCTTGTCCACTGCCGGAATTCCCTTGGCCATCCAGACGGGCATCGGTTCCCCTTTGAGGTAATGGTCGAAAAACTGCTGCATTCGCCGTGCGAAATCCAGTCGGTTTTCTTCGCCCATCACCCAATGCGGATCACCGTTGTAGTTGAGCATCCAGGCTGGCTTTTCCAGTCTCCGCAGGGCGACAAACAACTCGATTCCCTGGTACCAGGGTACCGCCGTGTCCTTATCATTGTGGAGGATCAAAAGGGGGGTGTTGATCTTGTCCGCGTAAAACAGCGGTGAGTTGGCAAGGTACTTTTCGCGCGCGTTCCAGAGTGTGTCACCAATCCGGCTCTGGGTTTTTTCGTACTGGAACATCCGGCTCATCCCGCTGCCCCAGCGAATACCACCGTAAGCGCTGGTCATGTTGCTGACCGGGGCCCCCGATTCTGCACAGGCGAAGAGGTTGGTCCGGGTGACCAGGTAAGCCGTCTGGTAGCCACCCCAGCTGTGTCCCTGCATGCCGATCCGACTGCGGTCAATGAACCCTTTGCCAATCAGCGTCTCGACGCCTGGCAGAATTGCATTTTCGGCACTGGGACCAGGCTCTCCAATCCTGTAGGGGATGTCCGGAATGAAAACCACGTAACCCCGGCTGACATAAAAACTGAAATTGATCGTCGAACGTCCTGCCGCAGGCGGATAATAAGTATGCAGACGATCCGAGTACCGTTCGTAAAAATAGACGATCATCGGGTATTTTTTTCCGGGATCGAAATCGTCCGGTTTGTAAAGGATCCCGTCCAGGGGCTGACCGTCCGAGGCCTTCCAGCGAACCAGTTCAGCGGAGCCCCAGGAGTACTCGTGTTGCTGCGGATTGATTTTACTGACGCGCCGAATCGATTTGAATTCGAGGTTCGTCGCCCACAGGTCGGGGGCCTGTCGAAAGGTCGATCGCGTCAACAGTACGGTGTCACTCTGTTCCGCCTTTCTCAATCCGCCGAGATTTTCGTCCAGCCATATTTTGCGGGCCAGAAGGTTTTCCTTTCCGATTGACAGCGAAAAATATCCACTGGCCTTTGTGCGATGGTCCAGCCCGGAAAGGACCAGGGGGCGGGATTCATCAATGAACCTTGATTCACTGTCCAGCCGGACCCAGCGGAGTCGGACCTGGTTTTTGCGGCCATACCCGTTGGTCAGGTTGACCGGCCTGCTTTTTCCAGTCGGGTCCACCTGCCAGATGTCCCAGCGGTCATGGATCAGGAGCGAACGGTCGTCACGGGTCCAGCCTGCAATCCCATAGGCACCCGGGGCGGTCGGAGTGTCGTGCAGTTCATTGAAAAGAGGGAAGGGGATACCCTTGCCGAGATCCCTCGGCGGGGGAAGGTTTTGTGATCCGTTGCCCGCGGTTCGGCAAAACCATTTTTTCCGGTCGCCGTCCCACCAGGTCACGTATTTTCCAGCCGGGGAGAGGGAGGGAGTTCCACGTGAGCGTGTCGCGATTTTTTTTGCCTCCCCTGTTGTGATGTTGAGCAGGTAAAAATCGCTGAAACCGGGATAATCCCAGGACCTCATTTTGTTGTAAGCGTCCGGTGCCGTCCCAGTGGCGTAGTTGGAGTCCGACCGGGGGTCGACGGTTACATTGGGTATTTCGGTCGTCGCGAGCTGTTTCAGTTTCCGGATTTTCAGATCGTAGGCGGCCAGGTAGCTTCGGTTGCGTTCCCTTTCGGCAAGCAGCAATTGTTGAGGCTGAAGGAAGGGGTCCTGCCAATGCCAGATGTCGAGGCGGGCCTGCTTGGGAGCCCCGGCTTCTTTTTTCTCAGGTGAGTTGCGATCCTCGGGAATCGGTGCGGTTTGCAGAAGCAGGGTTCTGCCGTTTTCCCGGAACCTGGGAGCGACGTTGGCTGCGACCCACCAACCTTTGGGAATCCCCGGATTGGATGGGTCCACGATCCTGGCCGCCGTTTTCTGTTTGGCCTTCCAGTAATAGACTGACCAGGCCGGCTTTGGATGCGAGTAATCATCCCGATCCGTCAGGAAAGCGATTTGTGTCGCCGATTTGTCGATCACAGGCGTCCTGTAGTTCCCCCTTCCCGAAAGGAGGGTTGCCAGGCGTCTGGATCGGAGGTCAAAAAGGCGGATGCCATCCTCTTCCGGGGTTCTCCCCGACGTGTTGAATGCCAGCAACTCTCCCTGCCGGCTGAAACGGAAATCGAGAACGTTGGCGAATCGGAATTCATTTCCGCTTTTGATTTCCATCAACACGAGGGTGGTCCCGGGTACCTTTTTCTTCTCCGTTTTTTCCGCCGGGGACGCCTGCTTCAATTCGGGAGAAACTGCCTGTGCGTTTTTTTTGATCTTCGGCGGAGTGGAATTTCGTTTCGAACGCGAGAGCCCGTTGGATGTAATCTGGTAGGACTCGGAATATTTCGCGTCTGCTGTTTTGGATTCTGTTTTTGATTTGGAATCATTGAGCTTGTAAGCCAGCCAGGACGAGTTTTTTTCCGGCAGGGAAAAGCTGGTGACATCGGCCACCGTTTTTTTTCTCCCCGATTCAAGGTGCAGGATCTCGAGCCGGGAGGTGGGGATTTCGAGATCCGGTTTTTTTTCCTTTTTCAGTTTTTTGATCAGCTCCGGATCGGGCGAGACGATGTAGAAAATGTAGTGATTCTCGTGACCAAATTTTGCATCTTTCCCCCTCGGCACCACGTATTCCTTCGCGGATCCTGTCTGGCGCACATGCAGAACGGCATCTCCTTTGCCTGGTTTGGCGGTGTAAAATGCCCATTTTCCATCCCCGGAGATTGCCGGCGTAACGATGGTTTTCCACTTCCCATAGTCGGAGTGCTGCAGTTGTTTTTTTTCTTCCCCATCGTGGGCAAGCACCCCAGGGGAAAAAGCAAGCAGGCAGAAAATCGGCAAGGTGTTCAGGCGGGGCAGCTGGTACGGCATTCAATCGATCCGGTAAAACCAAGGGAATATGTATAAGCTAATTGAAGGCTGCCGGATGGCCAGATGGTGTTTTCGTATTTCAGACCCGGACTTCGTCGGCCAGCAGGTTTTGCCATTGGGACCCATCATTCAGCATTACCGGGAGAACGAACATTCCCGGGAGAAACAGGAGAACCTTGATGAAAAGCAACCTGGTAATGGTTTCCATTCTGTTTGTCGCATCGCACTCGGTAGCGCAAACAGGAACGGTTCCAGTTTCCCTGTTCAACGGAAAGAACCTCCAGGGGTGGACCGGGTACGGAGGCGCGGCCTCGGCCAATTGGGTAGCCGAGGGAGGAGTTCTTTGCTGCACAGGGGCCGCTGGGGCATCCTGGATTCATATAAAAAAAGAGTACGGGGACTTTGAGTTAAGCCTGGAATTCAACCTGCCTCCTAACGCCAACAGTGGTGTTTTCATTCGGGCACCCAAAACCGGTGATCCCTGGGTATCGGGAATGGAAATCCAGTTGCTGGATGATGAAGGTAAAAAGTGGAAAAATCTTCAACCCGATCAATACAGCGGCTCCATCTACGCTGTGATGGCCCCCTCCCGGCGGGTAACCCGTCAAGCGGGCAAGTGGCAGAGCCTGAAAATTCGTTGCGTTGGAAAGTCTTGTCAGGTTTGGCTTAACGGGCAGCAGGTGGTCGATGCCGATTTAAAGGCCCTGGCCCTGAAAGCGGGTGAAAAAGTTCCCGGTTTAAGGCGGGCACGAGGACTGGTCGGACTGCAGAACCATGGCGATCGGGTTTCATTTCGCAACATCCGGATTCTGGAAATTCGCTAGGCCGCTACGGGCCTTCGTTCAGGATCTCCGATATCTCCACGGCTCTTTTTTCCCGGGCCGAAAGATAGCCTGCTTCCACAAGGGCCATGGTCTTCAGGTTGTCCTTGCTGTCGAGGTTCGCTGGGTGCCCCGTTTCCAGGGAGCAGAGAAGTTCCGCCATGGGACCGGCAAAGGCGTCAGGAAACCAGACCTTGTCCCAGTTTCCTCGCTCCCAGTTGCCCGATTGGATGGTTGTGTATTCGAGGGTGCTGGGAGTAGGTGCCGGGTATTCTGGCCAACCAATGGTTCCCCGCGCCATTCCGTCTGTCCCCTCGACACGCCATCGAATCCCGATGTCAGCAGCCGCTCCCTCGTTGGCCGGTCCAGCCCAGACATCGTCCCATGCCGAAGCGCGGGCACCTTCGTCGTATTCGAGGATATAAAGACAGATGCCATCCTGGTGATTGAAATTTTTTGCTGTTCGTGGATCCTCCCGGAAGCTGGCGTAAATTCGAGCCGGGTCACCGAGCCAGAATCGGAATGTATCCAGGTGGTGAATCGACATGATGCGATGAGTCACCCATCCCTGCCTTTCCTGCCAGGGCATCCAGTGGGGAATGGCACGCATGTCGATGGTCGCCAGGACAATTTCACCGAGCACGTTTTCCTTGATCAGGGAACGGCAGGCCCGGATGGACTGGTCGTATCTCATGTTCTGATTGACAACAAGCGTTTTTCCAGACTGCTCGCACAGTTCATGGATTTGGACCGCCTGGCGATAGTCGATGCCCAGTGGTTTTTGTGCCAGGATGCCGCGGATATGTTCCCGGGTAACGGCCTCCCGGATGACCTCGAGCTGCCTGTCCGGTGGGACAGCCACGTCGATTACCTCGACTGCCGGATCGTCCAGTAATTGTGAGTAGTTGTCGTAGCACTTTTCAATGGCGTGACGCTGGGCAACTGACCGGGCATTGTCGGGAGTTCGGGATGCGATGGCGATGGGGTTGAAACCAGCCTGCCGATAGGCGACCAGGTGGCAGTCGGCCATGATGAAGCCCGATCCGATGCAGCCGATGGGGCGGTCCAGGTTTTCAGGCAGCCTTGGCTGCCAGCAGGTGTCAAGATTGGCCATGGATTCATTCCCGGTTGGTTGCCATCCGCCAAAGATTCCTGCTCTTCAGTCGCATCCCATCGCCTTTCGTGAGGTGGCTGTTTTTGCTGGGTTTCTTTTTTTGGCCGGTCAGCGAAGTCCGTTTTCTGTTAATTCGCTTTCACCCAGTGCCTTCTTTCCCTATGGAAGTCGGGCAAAATACCTGGGCAACTGGGCAGCGATGAAAAATTGTGGAGATGGCTTGGATTGTTTGTTGGCTGCCTGCTGGGCGGTCTGCCCCTCTTCCAGGAACATCATGAACCCGGGGCCGGATGAAACAGCCTTTTTCCAGAGCACGTTGGTTCCTTTGGCCATTTGGATGTAGGAGATGGTGGGAGTGAAGGTCACTTTCTCTTTCCCGCCGCCACGGAAAGGTCTTCCGAACCCAGGCCGGTTTTCATAGTCCCGCGACTGGGTTTTTCCCTTTTCGGTAAAGCACTTCAGCACGGTGGGGGAATCAGGGTCCACAATACACCCGTTTTCTTCCAGTTTGTTTGCAATGCTGTCATAGATTTTCTGCTGATCCCCTTGGGGAAACGGGAGGTCCATACGGATGGCGACTTTCATTCCCGGTTGGATGAAGAGGAAGTCTTCCGGGTCATAGTTGGAAACGACGTCCAGGACCTCCTGCTGGGGGAGCTTCAGGGGAATCAGGGTACCACGACCTTCTTTTCCCTTGACGGAGTACCAAAACCGACCATTCCTGCCACCGGAAAGCCGCATCAAACCGTGGACGGCTCTGTAGGTCCAGACAGGCACTCGCAGTCGGTAATTGACCAGAACGGTCCCGTTGATGAGGATGTGCTCACCGTCGGCCCAATTCATCGATGGATTGAAAGGGGAAATGCCGCTGATTGCGAATTCGTCAATCAATTTCCCCGCGACCAGGTCCCAGATTGCAAGGTTGCCATTCTGGATCGTCGCGAGTCGGGAGCCATTGCGACTGAAGGCCATCACGGTCACTCGCTTCCTGGTGGCGAGTGTTCCAAGCGGTTTGCCCGAGGCAAACCCGATAATCATGATGCCGGTGTTGACGGCTACCGCCATTTGCTTGCCATTGGCACTGAGGGCCGGTAGGGCATGCGGCTGGGCAGTGAAAGTAAACAGGGCTTTGGCTGAACGCCAATCCCAGACAACCGCTTGTCCTTTTTGATCGATTGTCAGCAGCTGTTCATCGTTCAAAAGTTTGGCACTCTTGTAATTGCCTTCCCAGCCAATTAAATGTTTGAGTCCGTCACTACCATCCCAGAAGTCGATTCTTCCCTTGTCCTTGAACCACTCTTTCCTCCTGGTGGCAAAAGTCGGTGGCTTCATCACGACTCCCGCCAGGGAAGCCTCCTTGACGGGGATGCCTACAGAAGAAAGCTGTTTTCCTGCCTGCAGGTCAAAAAACTGGATCCCGGTCCTGTCGCCACCAAAAGCATTGGTAATCGACACCGCCGCAATTTCCTCGTTTGGACTGGTAACGAAGTTCCCGAATTTATCGAAAAAGGGTTTCTCAAATCCACCCGGTCCATGTTCCACCGGTTGTGGGGAGGCATCCGCGGTAATTTCAGGGTCGGGCTGCACATCCCATTGCCCGCTGGAAATCAGAATCAGCTTCCGGCCTGCAGAAAGATCAGGGGTCACCGTGTTCATGGGGACTGACGAGCCGTTTTCGCTCTCGTTCGTTCCGGATGTTCCTGTCCCCGGCTTTTTCATGTCCGGGCCATCGGAATGGTTCTCTTCTTTTTTTCCCTCTTCCGTCGGGCGAGCATTCTCAAGGTACTTTTGATCGAATTCACTGAGTTTTTCGATGGGGACGGTGATCAGTCTGCCATCTTCCTTTTCCAGTCGGATCAAATTGTCCACCCTTTCGGTGAACTTGGCCCGGATTTTGAATTTTCCGCTTTTGTCTGTCCAGAGTCGCATGGAGCCCGCTGGGCGGGTCATGGAACCTGGAGCTTGGGTGGGTGGCAAGCCATCGCCGCCAGCCTTCGGTGGTGGCGTCGAGCCATCACCGCCAGCCTTCGGTGGTGGCGTCGAGCCACCGAGTCTGGTGATACGTGAGGCGGGAAGTGTCAATCGATCCTTGCGGGGACCGTTCTGAAACTCGACGGAAAAGATCCTTCCGCCGGCCCGTTCCTCCTTGACTACGCCCACCAGCTTTTTGCCGAATCGCTCGAACTCAACACGGTCGCCAACCTGGATTTCCTGTGCTGAAAGCGAACCGTTCCCGTGCACTAAAAGCATCTCCGGCCAGGCAGCAGGAACGATCAGGCTTGCAAGGAAAAGAATGGCGTTCACCGGGAAACGGATCAGGAAAAAGTTGTGCCTGTTCATTTTTGGTTGATTGGTCCGCATTCTGAATGGCCGACATTCTAGTCCATCCCTTGCCGGTCACAAATCGAAAAAAAGAGGAAAGCCGGGTTTTCCACACCGCTGGTGACAGCCGCTTGAAAGACGGTCACTGGCACGAGTACGCGGCGAGACAAGAACGTCGTAGTGGCATTCAATTCGTTTGGGGATTCTCTCGGAAATACCCGGCGTTCAGAGATCGTATTTGATCTCGAGGATTTTGAAATTCAAAGTTCCCTTGGGAATCGGAATCTCCACCTCATCGCCCACCTTTTTACCGACCAGTCCTTTTCCAATCGGGCTGGTCAAAAGGTACTTTCCCTGGTCGTAGTCTTCTTCACCTTTGCCTACCAGTGTGATTTCCTCTTCCATGTCGATGTCTGTATCAACGACTTTGACCGTTGCGCCGAATCCGACTTCGTCCCTGTTTATTTTACTGGGGTCAATGATGACGGCATTGGCCAGGGTTTCCTTTTTCTGGTTGATGCGGGCCTGCAGCATTCCCTGCAATTCCCGTTGTCCATGGTATTCCGCGTTTTCCTTCAGATCGCCCTCTTCTCTGGCTTCCGCAACTTTTTCCGTAATTGCGGTTAGTTCGACGTTTTCCATATGGTCGATCTCGGCCGCAAGTTTGTCATACGATTCCTGGGTCATCGGGACACGTTCTGACATTTTCAATTCTCCAACTATTGAATGACCTGCACCTGGAAAAAATCACCGGCGGTTTTGGGGATGATGGCTCACGCTGGGATGCCGCCTTTCCCTGTGATTCTGCCAATCCTGTGATTCTGCCAATCCTGTGATTCTGCCAATCCTGCGGCAGGCTGAATCATCGGGTACCGATGAACTTCGGTGGCCCACTTTCATTGTTGCCCGCACCTTACAGTGCAGTTTTGTTCATTCCCTGTCCTTCTTGGGGCCATGCTCCGAGCTGGTTTCTCATTCAGGAGTGATTCCAGGAAGTTCAACCTTGAATGGGAAAATAAAGACGACCTGCCGTAAGAGCAGGTCGATCGCATATTGTTCACCCAAGTCACCTTATTTTTAACAGAGTCCCAAAGACTGTCAAACGGCGATCATTACAAAAAACGGACGGCCCTGCCTGTTGTCCCGGAGTCCGGTCCGCGTTCTTCAGGCTCCCTTTTCGGTTGGATCCCGTAGGGACCATCCGCGGAACCTGCAAAGTTGTTTCCTTCCCATACAAGCGCCCCAGGGGGTGTTCACCCGTTGGCAAGGAGGGTGCCCCGGATCGGAAAAGCCGACCCGGAAAAGGGATTACGGAAAACGGCTCCGGTTTTACAGAAGTATTACACTGGACAGCGAAATGGGGATCAGGCGACAGGCTCTATTGATACTGTGGAAATACAGGAGTTGAATCATCTGAAAAGAACTTGGAGAGGTTGCATGAAGACTGGCAAACCGCGAAAGAGGTTTTTCTGGTTATGGAAAATAGTGCAGGTGTTCCTGTTGATCGTGGCCCTGTGCCTGGTTCTTGATTTCGGCTACTCCCTGAAGGTTGGTTCCAACATGGTCCGTTGGGAGTCGGAGATTCAGCGAAACAGGGAGGGAGTCCGGCAAGGGTGCGAGGCCTACACGGTAGCCGGCGACCCCGGGACTGCCTTGCTGATGATTCATGGGATCAACGAGTCCCCGCACGCGTTTCAAAAAGCGGCCCCTTTCCTGGCCCTACAGGGCGTCCATTGCCGTTGCATGCGGCTGGCCGGTTTCGGCGAGTCGGTGGAAGCCTACCAAAAGGCCGATGTCGCCGATTGGCTGGCCAGCGTGGATCGGGAGGTGGTCACCCTGCTGAAGAGTCATCAGCGAGTGGTCCTCCTGGGACACTCGCTGGGTGGGGCCATTGCCATTCAGTACACGCTGAAAAATCCCGGGCGTGTAGCGGGGTTGGTGCTGGTGGCCCCGGCCATTGATGTGGCCAGCAGCAGAAGTCCCCTGTTTCCGGTACGTTTCTGGAATGAGTTGCTTGGGAAAATTCTCGTTTTCACCGACACTGTCGAGTCACCTTTTGGTGCGGATGTGCTGGACCCGAAAGTGGAGGAATCAGAACTTCGTACCCCGTTCACACCCGTCAAGGTTATCGACCAGACTTTTGAATTGATTGAGATGAACCGGAACCGTGCACAGGATCTGAAACTGCCCGTCCTGGTGATCACGGCCTCGCAGGACAAGGTTGTCGATAATGAAGCCGCCGGGGGGTTTTTCAGTGCGATTCCCGCAGCGAAAAAAAAACATGTTTTGCTGTCCAATTCTGCCCACGCGGTTCTGGTTGACTTCCAGTGGAAAGCAGCCTGCCAACATGTCATACGGTTTCTGGAATCCCTTCCGTCTGTTCGGTGATCCGGGCTCCGGAAGCAGGGCAACGAAACCGGCGGTTCCGAGACGATTGAATCCCCTATCGGAATGAACTAAGTTGAGGCTGTTGATACACTCCCTCTGGAATCTCCTGTCATGAAATCCGTGTTTCCGATATTCCCGCAACGGGTCTCCACTTTCTGGGTTTTCACTTTTTGCGTTTGCCTGCAATGTGGCACCCTTTTTGAATCAACCGCAAACGCCGATAACTGGCCGCAGTGGCGCGGTGTCAACGGAAATGGCGTTTCCGATGAAAAGAAAATTCCCTCCAGTTGGAGCCGACAATCCAATGTCCAATGGAGAATCCCGCTGCCCGGACCGGGGGGGGCGACTCCGGTTGTCTGGGATGACCGGGTTTTTGTGACCAGTGTGGATGGTAATGATCTCCTGTTGATGGCGGTTTCTACAGCTGGCAAGAAGTTGTGGAGCCAGAAGATTGGCGAAGGAAACAGGGACGTACGCGGTGATGAGGGAAACTCGGCATCCCCTTCCCCCTGTACCGATGGAAAGCATGTCTGGGCAACCATGGCCAATGGTGATGTTGCTTGTTTTACCGTGGATGGAAAAAAAGTCTGGGAATTGAGTTTGCCGGATCGTTATGGCCGATTTCGGATCGCCTTTGGCATGACGGCTACGCCTGTACTGGACAAGGGACGCCTTTATTTTCAGCTGATTCATGGTGAGGGCAAATCCGAGACCCAGGAGGCGTTGGTGGCCTGCCTGGATGCAAAGACAGGAAAGGAGATCTGGAAGCAGGATCGGGTCACCGGTGCGACCAGCGAAAATGAACACTCTTACGCGTCGCCGATGATTTACCGGGATGAGCGGATGGAGTACCTTGTGACGCACGGTGGAGATTACGTGATCGCCCATCGTCTCCAGGATGGTGGTGAGATTTGGCGCTGTTGCCTGAATCCAAAAGGAGATCGTTATCACCCGACCCTCCGTTTTGTATCTTCACCACTGGCGGTAGCCGGGATGATCGTGGTGCCGTCGGCCAAAAACGGACCGGTTTTCAGTCTCAAACCGAATGCCCGCGGCGACGTGAGTCGCCAGGAATCCGCTTTTCTCTGGCGGCATGAACGGGGCACGCCTGATGTTCCCAGTCCGCTTTACCATGAGGGCCTGGTGTACCTGAACCGGGAAAATGGAAACCTGGTTTGCGTGGATGCCAGGTCGGGTGAAAAATATTACGAAAACAGAACGACTCGGGACCGGCATCGGGCGTCACCCGTGTACGCCGACGGGAAAATTTTCCTGACCGCCCGAAAGGGAATCGTCACGGTGGTAAAAGCTGGCAAGGAATTTGAAATCATTTCCCAAAACGATCTTGGGGAACCGATGTCTGCCTCGCCCGCCATCTCCAATGGCAGCATCTACCTGCGGACCTTTGAGGCGCTCTATTCCATTCGCTAGACAAAACGAACCTCGCCAGGCAATGCGCACCAGAGACCTTTGCTGCTTCGGAAAAATTTGCTGATTGGGTCATTTTTCATGCGGGGCCCATAGTTGACCTTCAAGCGCCCGTTGACCTTGTAGGGGCACGTTGGCGGCGGGGCGTTGCTGCGGTGAGCTGGAATCAGGATGAAATGGCCTGGTCCGGAGCTTTTTTGTGCATTCACTTTGCGCGTTTGTGAGGGGGTATGGTTGGTGCCTGCCGTTGAAACCCCGGAAAATCGTCACACTTGCGATTTCTCCGGGGGGGTGCGTCAAGTGCAAAAGACCGGGATGCCCGGCCGGCAGAATGCGGAATCCGCCCGCAGTAAATCTGGAGATGGGTAGCGGCTCTACCGTTCCGTTTGGATTTGTGTCGAAGGGATAAGGTTTTTCGATTAGGGATCCGAATCCCTTTTTTCCTGTCGAAACATGCTTTTTCCTGAATGTTCAGGATTCTCCGCGACAATGCTGGTTTGGGCCATCGGTTTAAATATAATATGGGATTGCTTTGAAAGGTGACACTTCCGCTCACGCCGCAACAAGGACCGGCGAAGACAGCGTGCATGGACTGCTTTGGATTTCACTGTTTGGTAATTGACTTGCGAGCAGCCCTATGACAGATGATCAAGGTACAGCACGCGTGGAACGCGAACCGTACGATCGTTTTTATTCAACTCCTACCGTCTCCTACGCCGCTTCTCAAAAGCCAGCATCCAAAAAACTGGAATCAAGGAGCCTGGTCCACGCTCTGGCCGATCTTGCGAAAACCATTCCCGACGATACGGCCTATACTTTTCTCCTGGATGGCGACTCGGACGAGCTCAATATCAGCTATGGCGACCTGGATCGAAAAGCGCGTTCCGTAGCAGCCCATCTGCAGACGATTCTTGAACCGGGTGACCGGGCAGCATTGGTTTACGAACCGAGTATCGAATACATAGCCGCTCTGGTTGGCTGTTTTTATGCGGGTGTGATTGCCGTTCCGGTCTATCCGCCGGACCCGATGCGAATTCAACGAACAGTCACCCGCCTGCAGGCAATTCTCTCCGATTCCGAAGCGGATGCCATCCTGACCGGACCCGAGGAACATCGAAGGTTTGCTTCCCTGCTCGAGGCCGCCCAGGTGGTGGAGACCACCGATATTCCACTTTCGCTGGCTGACGAGTTTCGGCCTGTCGAGATCACGCCAGACACCCTGGCTTTTCTTCAATATACATCGGGTTCTACCGGCGTCCCCAAGGGAGTGATGCTGACGCATGCCAACCTGATGTTCAATTTTGAACACATTCGGAAATTCGATGAACCGGATGCGGTAGCCGTTTCCTGGTTGCCGATGTACCACGATATGGGACTGATTGGGCTGGTGCTGCAGGCGTTGCAAAGCGGTCGACGTACCGTGTTGATGTCTCCCCTGTCCTTTGTCAAACGGCCCTTCCATTGGTTGAAGGCCATCTCCAGGTACCGGGCTTACGCGACCAGTGGCCCCAGCTTCGCTTACGAGCTCTGCGTGCAGAAAATCTCCGAGGAGGAGATGAGCCAGCTTGACCTCAGTTGCTGGACACTTGCCTGCAACGGTGCCGAGCCGATTCGTGTGGATACCATGCGGCGTTTCAGCGAAAAATTCGCTGCCTGTGGTTTCCGCCCGGAAGCTTTTTACCCCTGTTGCGGCCTGGCGGAAGCAACGCTGATTGTCAGCGGCGGAGAAAAGGATGCCCAACCCGACATTCGCTATTTTGACGCCGCGAAACTGGATCAGAACAGGGTGGTCGAGGTGCCTGAGTCAGCCCCCCAGGCTCGGGCCATTGTTGGCTGCGGGCATTCGGTGGACGAGCAGGAAGTTGCCATCGTTGATCCGGTCAGTCACCAGGTCTGTAACGAAGATGAAGTGGGAGAAATCTGGGTCAGGGGTCCCGGGGTAGCACAGGGCTATTGGAATAATTCGGTCGATTCCAATGCAACATTCAACGCTTATATTTCCGATTCGGCCGAGGGGCCTTTCCTGCGAACAGGCGACCTTGGGTTCGTGCAGAAGCGGGAGTTGTTCGTCACAGGACGGATCAAGGACCTGATTATCATCCGGGGAAGAAATCACTATCCCCAGGACATTGAGCGGACCGTGGAAAGCTGCCACAAGTCCCTGCGTCGGGATCATGGAGCTGCCTTCGCTGTCCAGGTCGACGGTGAGGAAAAACTGGTGGTGGTCCAGGGAGTCGTGCGTCCCCGGAAATTGGATCTCGAGCAGCTGTTTGCGGACATCCGAACGGCCCTGTTGCATGAACACGAGCTTTCACCTCACGCCATCGTGCTGGTCAAGTGTGGAGAAATTCCCCGTACATCCAGTGGCAAGATTCAGCGACGGGGATGCAGGCAACTTTTCGAGGAACAGGAACTTGAAGTCATTGCCGAATGGAGTGCCGTTTCCGGTGAACACGAAAAAGCCAGCCGGGAAGGGCATAACGGACAACCGCTCAATGGTTCCCCCGTTGCACCAGTAGAATGCCCAACCTTGGCAAATCTGATTGCAATCGTCACCGACCTCAAGGAAGGGAATGTTCCGGAAGTGCTGGGCCGGCAGACGATGCTGTTTGCCGATCTGAACCTGGAATCCATCGATCTGGTGATGCTCAATGAAATGATCGAAAGGAAATACGAAACCAGTTTTCCATTTCAGGATTTCATGGCTGAGCTGGGTCGACAGAATCAGCGTGATATCTCTCTTGGCCAATTCGTGGATTTTATCAAGCAGCACCTGGGCTGATCACACTGCCCCGTGAACCTTGTTCCCATGCCGAAACCGGAAGGCAGCCTGAACGGCTGCGAGACCGCAAAAGGCCGGGATTGTGGTGCGGCCTGTCTGAGAATTCTCCTTGCATGCCATGATTGCCTGAGAGACGCTCATCTGTGGAAAAGGGGGCCCTTCAACGCCGCTACCGGCATGGTGTTACCCGGTCACCCTCCAAGCTTTGACTAAATTGGAAACGGAATTAAACTGAAAGCCTTACCCTGCCGACAATGCAGTGCAAGGCGTTCTGTCATTGACGCCGAAAATCCGAAAAACGGTCTATTATCCGGGCTCACAGGTGCCTTTTGCCGGAAGACCGATTCCGGATTCGCTTCCTTCCAGTTCATGCCTACCCAGCCCCACACATTTCATGCCGCACGTTACAGCACGCGACATCAAGTTTTACTATCAACAACTAGGAACAGGACCGGACCTGATGCTGGTCCATGGCATCACGGGGAACCTGGCTGTCTGGATGTTGAGTGGGCTCGTTCAGAAACTGGCCCGGCAATTCCGCGTGACCGCCTTCGACATGCGGGGACATGGCTACAGCGATACTCCGGAGAACGGATACACCTCTTCGGACATGGCTGACGATCTTGCAGGGATTTGCGATCAGCTGGGGGTCACAGAGGTACGGCTGCTGGGACACAGTTTTGGTGCCGTCGTCACTTTGCATGCCGCCAGCAAATACCCGCAGTTGGTGCAGGGGGCCATTCTTTCGGATCCCTTTGTGCCGGCCCTGAGAAGATTGCAGGCCGACCCCAGGAAATGGAAGGGGTTTTCCGCTTACAAGACCAACGCCCGCTCAGCAGGCATGTTTATCGATGGGAATCTCTGGGACCTGAAGGAGATGCTGGAACAGGCGGCCAGTCTGACAGGGGCCCGCAGGGACCTGTTTATCGAGAAGGCGGGTGAAGCTTCCCTCGATCGACTGGTCCGTCTGCACGGTACCAGTTGCGGCGGGGATGTCGCCCAGGTCGCCGGTTTGACCGAGGAACGAATCGGGGAAATCGATCGCCAGATCGTCTGTCTTTACGGTGAACACTCGCCCTTCCTTCCGATGTGCGAGCGGATTGGTGAGCTGGTTCCCGGCTGTTCGATGGACATGATACCTGACGCCCAGCACTTTGCCTTTGAGGAAAATCCATCCGTTTTTATCGATCGGGTCGAGCAGCATTTCTGTCAGATGACCGGCCTCCAGCCCACTGCACCCACCCAGGCGGTGGAGGGGGAACGCAAGAATATCATGACCGATTCCGATTCGGTCTGATCGTTGACCGGAAATTGCCAAAGAGAATGAGTCGAAGATGGGCGGTTCGGTTTTTTTGAAAAATCCGCCCATCACGTCGGCAGAAATCGGTCCATTCCGGCAAACTGCAGGGACACGTGTGACCCGGGCGGCCCGGCCGTTTCTCATGGTGCCTGGTAAACCGTCAGGACCATTGCCTCCGTTGGCGGCTGCTGGGGATGCCCATTTTTTTCCGATACTTGGTAACGGTGCGTCGGGCGACCTTGAGGCCTTTGGCATTCAGACGCTTGACGATTTCATCGTCACTGTAGGGTTTTGATTTGTCTTCTTCGTCGATCAGTTCCTGAAGGCGGATTCGGATCTTGTCCCATGCGACATCCTCGCCACTGGCGTTTGTCGTGCCGCCTACAAAAAACTTTTTCAGGGGGAAAATTCCTCTGGGGGTTTCAATCCATTTGTCGTCCACGGCCCGGCTTACGGTGGTCACGTGGACGCCAACCTTTTCTGCGATCTGCTGCATTTTCAGCGGGTGGATATGTTCCGGCCCGTTTTCGAGGAAATCCTTCTGGTGATCGACAATCGCCTGGGCAACTTTGGTCAGGGTGCTCCTTCGCTGTTCGATGGACTCTATCAGCCATTGTGCTGCATTCAGTTTCCTCTTGATGAATTCCTTCTCTTCGGCCGTCGCCGTACCGTTGGCCAATCGCTCACTGTAATAGCGGCTGATGAACAGGCCCCGCCCGGGTCCCTCGTCCATCTTGATCCGGTAGTCTCCCTCGTCCGTCCTCAGGACTTCCAGTTCAGGTGTGACCGTCGGGGCGGAACGGCTTGCAAAAGACGCGGCCGGCTTGGGATTGAGTTCCTGGATGTCTTCCAGGATGAGTTGGATGTCGTCGATGGACAGGCCGGTCTTTTTTTCGATCAATGGCAGTCGGTTATCACGCAAGTCTTCGAGGTGATTTCCGACCAGTAGACGCATTTCCTCCGCAAAAGGGTGCTCGTCGGAAATCTGCAAAAGCAGGCACTCACGAAGGTCCCGGGCCGCGATGCCCACCGGATCAAGATGTTGAACGATCTGCAACGCTTTTTTGGCAATTTCCAGGTCTGCCTCGGTCGCAGTGGGGGGCAGCAGGTCGATCAGGCTGGTTTTCAGGTAACCACCATCGTCGGCATCCAGTGAGGAGATGATCCTCTCACAGGCGGTTTCCATTGGCCTGTCGAGTTCCATTTCTGCAATTTGCAACAGCAGGTGTTGGTGAAATGCCTGGCTGTTGTCGACGATATTGGCGATCTGGTCATGGTGACGGTCGGTCAGCTCCTGAATGCGGTTGGAGGACGGCCGTGAATAATCTTCGTAGGAATCGACAAGCAACTCGTTGCCGATTTCGTTCATTCGTTCAAAGTCCTCCTGGTTATCGTCACCCGAGGTATCCACTACCAATTCGCGTTCTTCCAGCGTGGGAGCATCCGAATTTTCCCGGTCCAACTGCTCGTCAGGCGTTTCCGGATCCTTTTCATTGACCTCCAGGACCGGGTTTTCAACCAGTTCCTGATCGATCCTTTCCTGTAATGCGACCAGCGGAAGCTGGAGAATTTCCATGGATTGAATCATGCGCGGAGACAGAATCTGCGTCTGTTTCTGCGTCAGGATCTGTCCAGGTTGCATTCTCATGGGGTTATTCCGTCCAGGATTTCAATTCGTTTGCGGTTTGTGAAAGGGGCGTTTCGGGTTGATTGCGTTTTTTCTGTCGGGTGAAGGTTTGCGGTCAGAATTCCTGTCGATCCACGAGGGCATCCGCGATGATTTCCTTGTTGGTGAACTCGAGAATACTGCCTGTGGTGATACCTCGTGCCAGACGGGTAATCTTGATATCCAGGTTGGAAAACTCATTGGTGATATGCAGGGCGGTTCCGTCTCCTTCCACGGTTGGATTGGTCGCCATGATGATCTCACTGAAATTTCCCTGGTGCACCCGTTCCGACAATTGCCGGATCGTCAACGATTCCGGTCCGACGCCCTCAAGCGGGGCGATTCGGCCGAGGAGCACGTGATAAACCCCCCTGAACACACCGGCCTGTTCCAGTGCCATCAAATCCCTGGGTTGTTCCACGATGCACAGCGTCGAATGATCCCGTTTCGGGTCACCGCAGATGTCACATGTTTCCGATTCCGCCAGGTTGAAACAGGATTTGCAATAGCAGACATTTTCCCGAACGCTGCGAATCGAGTCGGCCAGTTCCAGGGCTTCGTTTTTATTGATTCTCAGCACATGATAAGCCAGCCTTTCCGCGGATTTCCTGCCGATACCCGGCAGTTTTGCGAACTGGTCGATCAGGTGAACAACGGTTGAGGAAAGTTGAGCCACGGCAGATCCTTTTGCTCGTTCCGCTAGGACTTGGATTCGCCCGTGAACTGCGCCATCGCCTGGTCAAGTCCCGGAAGGTTCATCACTTCCGAGGTGGTTTCCATCTTCAGTTTGGCAGCCTTGCTGTTGGCCTGGTTGATTGCTGCGGGAAGGAGATCCAGTAACATCTCGCGATCCTTCAGCACGGCATCGTCTATACGGACCTCGAGAACCTCGCCGTTTCCGTTGGCTTCGACTTCAACCATTCCCCCGCCCGTCGAGCCGACGACCCGCTGTGATTTCAATTTTTCGTTCATTTCCTCCATTTTCGGACCGAGGTCACGGAGGCCGCCCATCATGGACATCATGTTCGATAGCTGCTTAAACATTCAAGTTCCTGAAACGCATCCTGTTCTGCATTGTTTCTGACGTATTACCGTCTCTGTCGTGTTACCGGTTCTGCCGGGTTACTGATTTGCCGAGCGTACGTCCACGATCTCGCCGTCAAAAGTCTCAATGGCTTTTCTGACCATGGGGTGATTTTCCAGCTCCTTCATCTTTTGTCGCTTGGAAATCATCGACTTTTTCTCGGTTACCGGTTTCCCGTTGCTGGCCACAAAATCGATTCGGAATCGTTGACGGGTCAGCCGGGCAAAGGTCTCCTCGAATTTGATTTTGACCGAAGGAGCTTCGCACTTCTCTTTATAGAAAGAATCCAGGGTAACGACTAGACATTTTGGCGCAGAAATTGCTACGCTTTCAAACTGGCTGGCGTAATCGGCAACGATATCCTCGACGTTTTCGAGGGTTTCCCTCCAGATCTGCTCAATGTTCTGACTGCTGACATGTCTTGGGCTTTCCGGTTCCGCAGGAGTTACCTCGTCAGCCGGCTGTTTTTTTTTTGGCGGATTCTGGGGGGGAACCGTCGCTTCTGGCGAGACATTTTTGGCGGGCGGATTGTCTGGCACCGGGGCCCGGTCGGTGGAATCATCGTCCGTGATTGCCCTGGCTGGCGTGCCGGAACCCGCAGTCGCTGCAGCGGGAGTCTGGTCGCCCCGTATTACGAGCTCGAGACCTGATTTTGCCTGTTGAATCAAGCTGGAAACGGCATCCAGATTCTCAAGATTGCTGGAACGGATGATCGCCATTTCAACGAGTGTTCGGGCATGGGAACTGCTTCGCATCCTCGTCAGGCAGTCATCAAATACCTGGAGACAGGCCATGGCCGTCTCACTGCCCAGTCGGTCGGCAAGCTGGCGTATTTCCTCAAAATCGGACGGGTTGGCCGTCAGCAACAGGTCCTTTGTGCAGCCCTGGTTGACGACCAGCAGGTCTCGAAAAAATCCAACCAGCTGAGATCCAAGTTGAGAAGGATCCACACCCTTGCCGATCGCCCGATCCAGGTGGCCAAGGGCTGCCTGCGAATCCCGGTTCACCACTTCCTCGACAATCGACTGGACGCTGCCGAGATCGGCTGTGCCAAGCATCTGGTTGACATCCTGCAGCGTGATTTTCTGATCGCAGAAACTCAGGAGTTGCTCGAGAAGCGATTGACTGTCCCTCATCGACCCGTTTGCCCTCCGGGCCAGCAGTGCCAGGGCGTCCTCGTCTGCATCAAAGCCTTCGTTTTTGCAGATTTCACTCAGTCGATTGGCGATGGAATCCGCTTCCACCGGCGCAAAGTCGAATCGTTGGCAGCGGGAAAGAACCGTGATCGGGATCTTTTCCGGGTCGGTGGTGCAGAAAATGAATTTGACGTGCGTGGGGGGCTCTTCCAGGGTTTTCAACAGGGCATTGAAGGCCTGCGTGGTCAGCATGTGGACTTCATCGATGATGTAGACCTTGTGTCGTGAGCGACTGGGGCGGACATTGATGTTGGCCCGTAACTCACGGATTTCGTCGATGCCCCGATTGCTCGCGCCATCAATTTCGAGCACATCAACGTCCTGGCCATCGTTGACCGCGGCGCAGACCTCGCACTTGCCGCAGGGGGACTCTGTGGGGCCCTCTTCGCAATTCAGACATTTTGCAAAGATGCGTGCCGAAGAAGTCTTACCGACACCGCGAGCCCCGGTAAAGAGATACGCGTGCCCCACCCGATCTGTCCGGATCGCATTGGCAAGGGCCGTAGAAACCTGGGATTGTCCGACCAGGCTTTCAAAGGATTGGGGACGATATCGCCGGGCGACGACCTGGTATGCTGAGCCCGAAAGGTTGCCGTCTGGGGAGGGAGGTTCTGGTGAAGAACTCATGAAAGGATCGGCGAAAACGGGGGTTCAGAAAATGAGGTTCAGGGGTGCTGTCAGCAAATCGGAGTCAGGAAACCGGATGAGAAATGGCTGGAAAGAAGGATGTTTTCAACGGGACGGGTTTGGTCTGGCTGAATGGTCGAATTTGAAACTGGCCATGTTTTGATCGGCCATGTTTTGATCGGCCATTTTTTGATCGGCCATTTTTCGATGGGCTGTGGTTAAGAGGACTCCGCACAAGCGTACCCCGCTTAGGGCTGCTCCGGTTAAGGCCTGACCCGGTTCACGGCTCCGCCTCACGGAGCCCACTTAACCACAGACTCAATGGTTCGGTCTGTGTGGAACAGCCTGGTTGGAGCTGTTCCCGGCGTCCGTCCTTTGCAGAACCCTCTTGCCGTACTGGTTATTGTTACCGCTGGATCCCCGGTTGGTCAATGACCGGTCGGGGCCCGTTCAACGGTTCCTTTCGTCAGCAGCCCCAACCGTTCGGCACGCGAACTCCGGGGCTTTTCGGTCACATTGCCCCACGGAATCCTGGACTGCGGGACGGCCGCCAGCCGAATTCTGGCAATTCTCCGGAATTGAAGGGGAACTCTTATTTGATGGCCAATTCGGTTGCCTTTCCATCCGGACCTATGGAAAAGATCTTTTTGGCCTTGGCGTCGGTCACGATCAGACGGTCGCCGGCCACGGCCATACCGCCCGGGTAGGAAATGCCGGAACTGCAGAATTCTGATGCCTTACCTGAGGCATCCACTCGCCAGATGCATTTTTTGTAGCTGTCACTGACAAATATGTCGTTTTCCCTGACCACAACCGAGTTGGGGAACTTGAAGGGCCTGTCCCCGAGTAAAACCGTTCTCTTACCGTCAGGGGAATACTTCAAGAGGGCCTCGGCAAGCCCGGTGACCGCAATCAAATTCCCCTGTCCGTCGATCGCCAGACCCCTTACGCCCGGTTGGGTCGCAAACTGCTCCGGTTCTGTTTTTCCGGCCGGGATCCTGAAGATTCGACCCGGCGGCTCAAGGTCAGCGACGAAAAGGTCTCCCTTTTTGTTAAATACCATGGCGTAGGGAACACCGATCCCAATCCGGTTCGTCAGGATCGGTACCGGTTTTTCCTCCATCCGGAAGAGCTGACGGGTGGAACTGTCGCCGACAATCACTGAACCGTCGGGAGCCGCCACCACGCATCGCGCCGCATTCAGGGGCGTACGGAATTTTTTGGACGCCCGGAAAACCTCGGACAATTTTCCCTGCTGATCGATTTTGAAAACGCCGGGGAGCATCCTGTCGACCACAAAGACATCATCACCGGCAACAGCGACATCGATCGGGTATTGAAGTTGTGCCGTTACGGTGCCAGGCAATGTCACAAAAAAAACCAGGAACAGGCTGAAGCTGGTGACAAAACCTGCCTGGGAGAATCGGAATGGGATGGTTCTGTTATTCAAGGGACTTGGCCAAAATTGGGTGAAAAGCACAGTGTTCATTCTAGTCGAATCGGAGCCATTTGGGGAACGTGATTTGAATCTTCAGGGTTCGGACTCCTGGGGTGCGGCGGTCCGGGAGTACATGTTGTGTACCGGTGGGGCAAAAAGTCCAACCAGATCATACTGCTCGAGTTGCTGGGTTGTTCTGGAAAGCAGTTGGTCCCTGGAAAGTTCTCCTGTGCTGAAGGATTGCTGGAGCCACGAGAAATGTTGTTCCAGACGCTGGCAAAATTCCGTGTCCCCGGCCAGCAGGAACCGGGTGTCGTAGTCAGCGTCTGCCTGCCGCGCTTTTTCAAAACAGGTCGCAGCCGCAAAGTACCAGCTGGCTGCCAAGCGGAAAGAATCAAAGTCATCCAGGGAAAGGTAACAGAGACCAATCAGTCGGTCGAGAAAGAGGACTTCCTGGTGGAATTCCCGGGAGAGGATTTCCATTTTCGCATCGAGCGCATCGGCATCGAGATGGGGACCGCCGTTCCGCTCCCCGGGACCAGGAGGTCCTTCGAACATCAGGCAGGACCGGAACCTGCGAGCCATGCGGTAGACTCCACTCAAGGCGTGTGCCAGTCCCTTGGAATGAAGTGGGTCCACGAATCCGATGGTGTTGGGGAGCGCGGACCAGCGTCGTCCCGCACCCTGCTGGTAAAGGTGTTGGAGACGTCTGCGATAGAGAGCGCCTTCCTGTTCGATGATCGATCTTGCCTCGGCGAATTGTCGCGCGAGATCCGGGTAATTTCCTGTTTTTCGAAAGAAATGACCAAGCAGCTCCCGGGGGGATCTTTGCTCAAGGTCCGCAGGGTCCTGTTGCAGTCCGGGCATCTGGTTCTGCACAATTCCGCAACTGGTTACCCCGTTGTCAAATCGCAATTGCCACATCCAGCCACCGTTCATCAATTGGTGGACCGCAGCATTGTCGCAGACAAAAGGATGTTCCCTGTCGTCCAGCGAGTCGAGCTGTGACCATCTCTTGACCCCCTGGAAATGGGAAAACAGTGCCGAGGTGTTGGTTTGCAGCTGGTCGGTGGTGCTCGGAACTCCCCGCGTTTGCAGCCCGAGGCCCGCCGAACCCGATGCATCCACAAAATACCTGCACCGGATTCGCGATGGCTCTCCTTCACGATGCAGCAAAAACCTCCAGTTACCCGAATCCCACTCAATGGAATGGATCCTGGTTCTGTCGAGGTAGGAGATTCCGTAGCGGCTGAACCAGGAAACCACCAGGGTATCAATTTCCTGCCGCAGCCAGTTGGAGTCGGACAGCTGATCCGAGGAGCTGGCGGCAACCAGGAGTTCTTTTTCATGGTTTTGGCCCGCTGCGAATTGCTTGCCACGCTCATGCCAGAAGTAGCTGAATCCCCGTTTGAGTCCGATGGTCAATTCCGGGTAACTGGTGCGGGTTGACGAGTAACGGGAGAGGGGAAGGAGTTCCGGGATGTCAAATTCTTTTGCGATCTGCGCAAGGTAGGCGTCCGTGGTTGGTGTTGACGACTCCCCAATTGTAAAACGGGGATGGCTTTTGGGTTCGAGGACGACGACTTTCAGCCGCAGCCTGGCCAGTGTCAGGGCTAAAATGGCGCCAGGAAGGCCTGAGCCGATGACTGCCACGTCAAATTCACTCGAGGCTGAACCCGGGGACGATCTGTTGAAGGACAAGTGCTCAGTCATGCTCAGACCGGGGATCGTTGTCGGTACACTTCTCACAGGAAATGTGAGGAACATGCGCTTGCATTCGGTTCATCCGCTCCATCCGCTGGACACGATCCCGCCGGCAATGATCACAGGCTTCAAACCGTTCGGCGTCCCACAGGTCCACGAACAATCGGCCACCCGGTTCGGAATGCCTTAGCCCGAGATCCATCACCTGCTCCAACGATCGTAGCTGTGGTTCAGAAAACCATCCCTCCTCCGCCAGTTGGTCGATCGCCCCGTTTCCACGCCGGGTGGGAATGACCGCGCAGCACTGGACGCCGATCTGGAAGGCCCATTCCAGTGACTTCAACGCCCAGTGAATTCCCTGGGGCTCGTCCAGGAAAGGTGGTTTCAGCAGGATGAAGGCCCGTACCGCAATGCTGTTTTCCCGCAGGGTTCGGGTCGCTGAGCGGAAATCATCGAGCGTCATTCGCTTGTTTAATCGTTGCAGGATGGCTGGATGGATTGTTTCCAGTCCCATGGCAACCTCGAGGCGGGGTGCGATGGATCTGGCAAATTCAATGCATTCAGCACCAACCAGCCTGGGGTGGTTTTCGATAACGAGGTTCTCCAGTTGGAAAATGTCACCGGGCGGGTCGTTGACAAAACGCGTCAGCCGTTCAAAAGATTCCCCGGGAATCGCCTGGCGGTCAAAGAAATTGCCGCTGTTGTAGAGCTTGAGATGGTGGATTTTCTCTCCAGGCTGCAGCAGCGTCCCCAGCTTTTCGACGGCAAAATCGATCTGTAACTCCAGTTGATCGGCCGTGATGGAAACGTCGGTCGTGTTCTTCCACAAATCGCACATCAGGCAGCGAAAGGGACACTCCCGGTTGGTGAGGAATACAGTGCCCACATTTCGGATTCTTCCGTCGGCAGCCCGTTCCTGTTCGACGAGGCAGGCATAGGGCCGTTGTGGATCCACCCGGTTCTTTGGGCCCCGGGCTTCCAGGATCTCCTGCGAATTGTACCTGGGGAATTCTTCAGCCAATGGGTTTCCGGGAAGGGTAAGGAGGCTGTTGGAGGACGATCCCTTTTCGGATCACAAGATCAGGCTCAGTTCTCGTAGCGTTCCAGGAAAGCATTCCGGTAGGCCATGTCGGATGTTGGAAACACGGAATCAAATTTTGCTTCCGCAACGGCACCCCGCTGAAACCTGTTTTTCTGGTGAATGGGCATGGTGAGACCGGTGATTGCCTCCACGCCCCGCTGGGTGACCTGCCCTTTGAGGGAATACAGTTTTTCGTGACTCCACTCGGTCAGTTCGATAAAGGGAATTCCCTCGGCGACCGAGATCACATTGGGAGTCGCAAACGGACTGAAGCCGCTAAAGCCCAGTTGGGCTGCGGTAGCGTAGGTGCGAACATGCCCACGGCTCTGTCCCCCCGAGTAGGTCAATGAGTGTTTGATTTTGTCGACACCCCAGCCCTCGTGATAAAAGAATGGGTTGTTCAGCACACTGCGAATTGTCAGTTCCGTATTTTCTTCAATCGGGTAATCCCTCAGGTTTTCATCTCCCCCGTCTCCATCCAGCAGGTACTTCCAGTCGGGGTAGCGGTTTCGGATTCCTTCGAGTGTGGCGAGGGCCATGGTGGCCGATTGGACATCCAACGGCTTGTAGTCCTCGATCGAGTCGATTGCTTTTCGGTAGCAAAGGTCCTCGGAGGAAACCTCGACTGTTTCCAGCAACATGTCCAGGTCCAGCGATTTGAGGAAACTCGATGCCTGTTCGATGTCGGAGCCACCGCCATCCACCGCCAGGGTAAACGCCTTCAGACGGGCAGACGATTGTCCCCGTTTGGCCAAAAGATGGTTGGTCAGAACGAGTACGGCACCACTGTCAATTCCACCTGAAAACAGGACACCAATGGGCTGCCGGTCATCTATGGAGTCCAGCCAGGATTCGATTTCGTTGGCCAGGCTGCCCATGTAGGCCCGGCCGATGGAATCCAGGTTTGCCGGCAGGGTATCCCTTTGGGACTGGAGGTAACGGGTGTAGATCGGGTTGGGGTCGGGACAGCCTACCAGCGCCAGTTCGGTGATGTAATGGGCCGGTACCATCCGTGTGTAAGAGGGGTGGAACTGGTCTGCAATCCCCTCTTTTTCGAGAAATTCCCTGATCTCGGAGATGCGCTCAGCGATGATCAGGATCGGCCCGTCCGATTTTTTGGCAAGGAAATAACGCATCGGGCGACCGATGGAGCGGGCCAGTCGAACCACGGTCCCCCGCTTGTGAACCAGGGCATACTGTCCGTCGATTTCCCTGACTCTTTCGGCGTCACCGCTACCGACACGCTCGATCGCCTCATCCACGGTCATGTTGAATACTGAATTGGCCGCCGGGTCCATGAGGTTTACCAGGCGTTCGATCAAGACCTGCTTTTGCATCGATTATTCCTTTTATTTCAATAAAACGGGCCCGCCCTGTTTTTTGTTTACGACATAATCAAGTTCAAGGTTCATGCAATGTCCCGCTGCTGGCGAGAATGGACTTGGGCGACCCGCTCTCTATTTGTTGCGGTTTCGTCCCCGCCTGACAAGGCGGCTGTTTCCTTTTCTGAATCCTTTCCTCCTGGGCCTGTTCACGGTTCGATGAGCTTGATTCGTGTGATCCTGATGGCTGTCCTCTTTCTCCCCGGAATTCCGGTCCGGTCTGCGCCTGCCCAGAATTTAGATACGGATGAAGAAGGTTTTTTCGTTGATGGCATCGTCAAGGAGCGGAAAAAGTACTCGTTCCTGATTCAAGGCCCTGAACGGGATTACCGGGTCAAGCTGAGCAGCCTGACGGTTGTGGCCGCACGCCTGGTCCGTCCGGAGGTGGACTGGGAGAAAAAAACGGCTTCGGTCGTCATTCCTGCATCGGCTCCCGATGGAAAATCAAAAAACAACCTGAAAACAGTGTTTCCGCTGCCTGCTCGGCTGTACTTCCGCAACAGTTTTGAAAATGATGCGGCCAGAAAACAGGCTGTTTCGCAATCACCTGTCCCTCTGTCAAACTTTTCCCTGAGGGCAACCCCGGGGAAAGCGGGCTGGGGAGATGCGGAATTTCCAGTCATGACCGGCCCCCTGAAACTGGCCGGCGGCGCTGGACTTTTTCAAACCACCCTTGAGGGGAAAAAAGTTCTCCTGCGTCCGGACCTGAGCGTGCTCCGCGTCGAAGGTTTCAGTATCACCGACCTGAAGCCGGGACAGACCGAGGTTTTTATCAACGGAAAGCTGGTTGGGGATGTTGTGGAGGCAAAGCGGATTGAGTTTGTGCGGCTGGCCGATCAGAGACGGGGCCCGGATTCAAGGTTGCCAAGATGTCTCGTGATAGGAGATGCGGTTTCCTTCAATTACCTTTCAGGTTTGAAAAAGGCGCTTTCCGGAGAAGTGGATGTCTTTCATCCGAATGCGAATTGCCGCGGAACTGCAAGCCACGCAAAGTTGCACCGGTGGTTGAACCTTTATTCCAGCGATGATTACCGGTGGGATCTGATTGCGTTCAACTTCGGTCATTTTGACAGTCAGCTGTCGAAGGATGAGTTCCAGAAAAACCTGAAGGAATGCGTGCGGCAATTGAAAAAGACCGGGGCCCAGCTGATTTGGGTCGATTCGACTCCCGTCCCCTTTGGTTTCAATGATCCCCAACTCCCTGCAGGGGGGATGATTCCGGAAAAAAAACGGTTCGATTTTGAATTTGAGGAAGCCAGCCCCGAAACGATGCTGCCCGGACGGATGAAGTTGCAGAATGCCTGGGCTGCCGAGGTGCTCAAAGCGCATCCCGATATCAGGATCTGTCCCGTGTGGGATGTGGTCAAGGAAAATCGCCTGGGCCGGTACACCGACTGGTGGTATGGGAAAAACCCGAACTTCAGGCATTCACAATCCCTGCCCATCGCTGAGGCAATCGCCAGGATGATCCGGGAACAAATCCGCTGATCCCCGGGCTATGCCAGGATTTCCTGAATGACTTTTCCGTGAACGTCGGTCAGGCGGAAATCCCTGCCCATGAACCGGTAGGTCAGCTTCTGGTGGTTAATGCCCATCAGGTGCAGGATCGTGGCATGCAGATCATGGACGTGGACCGGATTTTCAGCTGCCCCAAATCCAAGCTCATCGGTTTCGCCATGTTGCATCCCGGGGCGAATGCCCGCGCCCGCCAGCCAGATGGTAAAGGATTCGATGTGATGATCCCGGCCTACGCTGGCCCGAATTTCACCCATCGGTGTGCGACCGAACTCCCCACCCCAGATGACCAGTGTGTCCTCCAGCAGACCCCGCCGCTTGAGGTCGAGGATCAGCGCGGTGGTCGCCTGGTCGATTTCAAGCGTTCGTTTGGGAAGATCGGTTTTCAGGTTCTCGCCACCACCACCATGGTGGTCCCAGTTCGTGTGATAGAGTTGTACGAACCGGACATCCCGTTCGATTAGTCTGCGGGCCAGCAGGCAATTGGCTGCGTAGGATGTCTGTCCCGGCTGGACTCCATACAGTTTCAGGGTTTCGGCAGACTCATCCGAGAGGTCCATCAGTTCCGGTGCGCTGGCTTGCATGCGGTATGCCATCTCATAGGCGGCAATCCGGGTGTTGATTTCCGGGTCTCCGACCGATTCGTATTTCATGCGGTTCAGGTCACCGACAGCTTCCACGAATTTCTCCTGCCCGCTCAATCCTCCGACACCTTCCGGGGTGCCGAGATTCAGGATGGGCGTCGAACCCTTGCGGAAGGGAACCCCCTGGTAGGTGGATGGCAGGAATCCACTGGACCAGAGTTGGGCACCGTTGCGTGGTCCACGCGGTCCACTTTGCAGCACAACAAACCCGGGCAGGCTATCTGATTCGGAGCCGATCCCGTAACTGAGCCAGGAACCCATGCTGGGCCGTCCCGTCTGGCCGGAGCCGGTGTTCATGAAGATTTTTGCAGGACCGTGATTGAAAACATCCGTTTTCATGGTCTTGATAAAACAGAGTTCGTCGACGATCCGTGCGTGGTTTGGCAGCAGGTCGGAAACCAGCCGGCCGCATTGGCCGACCCTGTGGAAATCGCGTGTGGGGCCGAGCAGCTTTTCATTTCCCTTGAGAAAGGCGAAACGCTTTCCTGTCAGCATTTCAGCCGACGGGGGTTTGCCATGGAATTTTTTCAGGGTTGGTTTGTAATCAAAAAGTTCCAGCTGGCTGGGGCCACCCGCCATGAACAGGTAGATGATCCGTTTGGCTTTTGGCAGGTACTGTGTGGCGCGGGCCGCAAACGGGTCCCCCGGATCCCCGGCATTGACGGGGTTCTCCTTTTGCAACAGGTTGGCCAAGGCAAGAGAACCGATACCGGTCGCCGAGCGGCCAAAAAAGTGGCGTCGCGTCTGCTGCAGGAGTGCTTGTGGGTGGGGGGGCTGTTTCTGCAAGGGATTATTCACGGGTAATAAATTCATCCAGGTTGAGCAGGACTCGTGCCAGGGCGATCCAGGCTGCTCTGCGAGGGGCCTGTCCGCCTGCCATTTTTTCTGTTTCCGACGGGTTTGCCAGGTAGTACTGCAGCATTCGGTCGTGATAGGCCCGCAGCCGGTTTTTCTCTGCAGGGGCTGGTGGCCGGGACAAAGCGATCCGGCAGGCCAACTCGATCCCTGCGTCGGTGTTCTCTGCTTGCGGGTTCTTCGCAATTCGGTTGCCGAAGGCGCGGGCCATCTCCATGAAGCTGGCATCATTGGCGATTGTCAGTGCCTGGAGCGGTGTATTGGAACGGGTTCGGCGGGTGCAGGCGTTGTCCCGGTCGGGGCCGTCAAAAACGGAGAGCATCGGGTAGACATTGGCGCGGTAAATCGCTGTGTAAATGCCCCGGCGATAACGGTCTTCGCCCTGGCTCTCGGGCCAGCGATGGTTGGCCGAACTGGTTCCAATCACGTTAGGAGGAATGGGAGGAAAGACCGAAGGTCCTCCCATCTTCCGGCTCAGCAGTCCACTTGCCGTCAGTGCCAGGTCGCGCACGATCTCGCCCTCCACCCGGTAGCGGTTCTGTCGACCCAGCCAGTGGTTCCGGGGATCCTGGGCAGCCAGGCGGGGCCGAAACTTTGAGGATTGACGATAGGTGGCACTCATGGCGATCAATTTGTACATCCGTTTCATTTTCCAGCCATGTTTGACCAAGTCGATGGCCAGGAAGTCTAGGAGTTCCGGGTGGGTTGGCAGCGAGCCCTGGTAGCCAAAATCATTCTCGGTCTCGACCAGTCCCACATTGAACATTCTCTGCCAGATACGATTGGCAATGACACGAGGAGTGAGAGGGTTGTCCCGTGAGACAATCCAGCGAGCCAGGTCAAGACGGTTCGGTTGCCGTTCGTTGGATTGGGTGTCCGGGGAAAGCGGGTGCAGGACGGAAAGCGTGGCCGGTTTTACCCGAGGGCCGCGGTCGAGAAAGTCCCCCCGGATTTGCACGAAGGTCTCGCGGGGTTGGGTACGTTCACTCATCCCCAGCGACCTGACCACCTTTTTCTGCAGTCGCTTGAGGTCGCTCTGCAGGTTCTGGAGGCGGGTTTCCAGTTGCTTGACTTTTGAATTCAGTGCCGGAGGCGGACTGGCGCTGCTGGACACCCGGAATTTTCCGATGTTGTAACCATTTCCCTGTTCGTAGGTTTTCATCAGGATCGTGACTTTTCCCTGCAGCGGTTTTTCAAACGCGAAGAAGGCAGTCCGGTTGACGTTCAACTTTCCGCCCTGGACGTTGATTGCCCAGCCTGTTTTGCCCTCGCCATCAAAGGCGTCTTCAACCGGGTAGCCTTTTTGGGCATGATCCGCACTAGCGGCGGTAATGCCGATTTTCTGATTCCGGTTGAAAATCTCTATTTCGGCCAGCACGAAATTGCCGTTTCCGGCGCGACCGGGCCCCATTTGGGGTAGCGAGGGGTCGGTGAATGTCTCCAGCCTTAGGGCTTGCACAGCCTGGTCACTCTCGAATTCCAGTTGGTAAGTATCCCGGTGTGGGTTCTTTCCACTCGCCAGCAGGACCTGGTCCGGCCCCTGGTTCAGCGTGGCCCCTTGCCGACTGATGCTGGACGAGAATTTGATCCGCTTCCAGGTCGGAGGTATGCCATCGGCGGGGGCCTGTTTTTCCTGTTTTCTTGTCTCGGCAAGTTTTTGACGGATGGACTCCAATTCTGTTTGGGTGGAGTCGATTTCCCGTTGTGCCGTGCTCGATGGAGCAAGCGAAAGGGTCGGTTCATCCGCGTTGTTGAAAAAGGCGTACAGCTGGTAATACTCGTCGTGCGAAATCGGGTCAAACTTGTGCGAATGACATTGCGCGCAGCCAACAGTCAATCCAAGCCAGACTGCGCCAGTGGTGTCGGTCCGGTTCTTGGTCCGCTCCACCCGGTACTGTTCGGGATCCGAGCCGCCCTCGGTCTGGTGCGGGGTGTTCCGGTGGAAGCCGGTCGCGATCCGCTGGGATTCCGTGGCTGCTGGGAGCAGGTCACCTGCCAGCTGTTCGATGGTGAACCGATCAAAGGGCATGTCTTCGTTAATTGCCGAAATCACCCAATCGCGGTAAGGCCAGACCGATCTCAGGCCGTCGTTGGCATAACCGTTCGAATCGGCATAGCGAGCCAGGTCGAGCCAGTGCCGTCCCATGCGTTCTCCAAAATGCCGGGACGCCAGCAACGCGTCGACCCGTTTCTCGTAGGCATCCTCCGAAAGATCGGAAACAAACGACTCCACCGCTTCGGGCGTGGGCAAAAGGCCAACCAGGTCCAGGTAGAGCCTTCGCAGAAGCGTTCTGCGATCGGCTTGCGGGGAGGGCGAAAAACCGTGCCGATTCAGCCGTTCGAGTATAAAGTGATCGATTTCGTTACGGACCCAGCTGCTTTCGCGGGAAGGCAGTTTCGGTTTGCGTGGTCTTTGGAAGGCCCAGTGTTTTTCAAAGGGGGCGCCCTGTTCAATCCACTGCTTGAGCAGTTTTTTTTCAGGGGCTGAGAGGGATTTGGCGGAATGCGGTGGAGGCATTTTTTCATCCGGATCAGTTGAAAAAATCCGCTCAAGCAATTGACTGTCGCCGGGGGAATTCGTTGAAATGGCCCGGTATCCGCCGAGGTCCCTTTTGGCTTCAGCTTCCAGGTCCAGTCGCAGATCGGCTTCACGTTTTTTCTCGTCCGGTCCGTGACATTGAAAGCAGCGATCTGAGAGGATCGGCCGTATATCCCGATTGAACTGGATCCTGTCTTCTGCCGTTGAACGCAGGCTCAGCAAGAGAACAGCGAATTGGCAGGCCAGGAAAAAAACGGTGTCGTATCGTGTTGGACCATTCATGAGAGTTGAACCTGTCTGAATGCCTGGAGCCCCCCGGGCAGCGGATTGAGTTTGGAAGGACGGGTCATTTTTTTCGATTGGGTTCGGATCCGATTTTCATGCCGCTTGCCCAGCGGCAGCCGTTTTCCAGCAGTCTCAGGAAACCTGGCCGGTCAAAATCGGATTGACTGCCGAGAGATGTGTAAAACACCCGGGACTTGCCGAACTGGTTGGTCCAGGCGACCGGTTCCCCCGGCTTGCCCCCGATCTCGCCCATCAGGAGCGGTTGGGATCGGGAACCGAGCGGACTCGAACGGTATAACGAACCGGCGGATTCCCGAATGGAAACGCCAGTCAGAATCGGATGTTCTCCGACGGTTGTAATCCTGCTGGTTATCCCGTTGGGGTGGTGCCCTGTGTAATCGCCTCCAAGTACCTCGGTATCAAAATCCTGCCATTCCGCATGTCCCTGCGGATGGTTGCCACGGGTATCAAATGCGTGGCTGGAGGTGCGGATCGCCACCAGTGGTTTGCCCCGTTCCAGGTATTTCCGGAAAGCCTTCAAATCGCTGGCAGGGAGTGCCCGTCGACGCATGCTGAGGACCACCAGGTCGGCATCCGAGAGGGCTTGCTGCATTTTTTCAGGGCCGGGTTGCCCCTTGGCTGCGATGAGGATTTTTGTCTGAAAGCCGAGCTGGTCGCTGAGGATTTTGTCAGCAAATTTTTTCAGGGTCTTGTCGGTTCCGTACAGCCATTCAGCGCAAAGCACGACGCATTTCCGGGGCTGATCCTTGCTGAATCGAAAGGGCTGTCCCCCCAGGACCTGGTCGGAGGTCGTGGTACCACAAACGTACTTCTCGATATGCCGTTGAATCAGTCGGTTGCCCTGGTAATGATCGACGAAGGGCCAGCGGGCCGGGTTGTACATGGTATCTGTCAGGTCCCGCACCAGGATCACATTCTTTCCATTGCTGGAAAGTTGACGCAGTCCGAAGGGACGGCCGAGGACACACATGTTGGTATGCACACCCACCATCAGCACATTGCTGATTTGGCGAGCTTCGAGGATGCTCCAGACTTCCTCGCCATTGTCGGTAATGAAATCGGCGTCCGCGATTTCCAGGGTGGCAACCTGCCGTTTCCACGGAGCCCTTGGATTTCTCCCGCGGGCGGTCAGTTCGGCGGCCCACTTCTTGTGTTCATCGGGAGCATCGTCTTCGCCACCATCGGTCTGATCAAGAGGATAGTCCTTTTCCGCCGGGATGTGGTCGCACCACTGGCCAATACCGGTAGGAAGGTTCTGGCTGCGGGGGACACCGATTGCATTCCTGCGGGCCGGGTGATCCCGGTAGAAATCAACGCAGCTGCTCGGGGCATGAATGATGGTGGCTCCTCCCTCTCGCATCTTCTTCAGCAGCTGGTTCATGCGGGGGGCCATCTCGTTGACCCTTTTTACTGCGTTCAGGCAATGGTGGGCATCCCACATGTCGCAGACGATCACCGCACTTTTGGCCGTTTTCCATTTTTCCGTTTTCTCAACCGATCCGGAATCGGTATGGGTCCGACTGGTAATGACCAGGTCATCTGCTGCGGCCGCGTGCGGGGCTGCCGAATTCATGAGAAGTAAGCCAAGCAGGCAGGGCATTCCGGCGAAGATTGTATCCCTGCATTTTCGATTGTGTCTGGTCATGGTAGGACACCGAGGAGGTGAAGAGGGCGGGAATGGTCACTCTACCATTCTACGCCGTAAGAGGCCGGATTTGAATTCCGACGGGGCCTCTGCGGGCCAATTGCCCGAAATCGTGGCTCCGCCGATAACGCAACATGGGAGTCACCGGCAATTATTCCGGCTGGGTAGCAGATTCGTCACCCAGATTCCATCGCTGAATCAGTCGGGCCCGAATGATGTTGCCGAATTTCTGCCCGGATCTTGTTTTTCGGTACATCTCGATCGCCGTTTCAAATTCACGCAGCACTTCCTCAACCCGGGCCTTGTTGTAGTTGGCCAGGTCACTCCACTTGCTTTCCTTGTCGTAACGTAAGATCTGGTTGAACCAGTTTCTCGAATTTCCGAAGTCACCCGTCTCAAAATTGGTTAGCGCCAGCCAGATGCTCGAGTCGGCACGCATCAGAACAATGCATCGCTGGATGGTGATCTTGAAATCGAGCAGGACATCGGATGACAGTCCACTGTTGGAATCGGCGGACAGACCCGTGATGGCCAGCCAGTCCTTGTCACCCATGATTTCATCAACACCATCATCGTCGATACAGAGTTTGACAAACATCTGGGCTGCGTCCTTGGTGTTTCGGCCCTGGCTGATATCCTCCTGCAGCTTGCGGGCTCCCAGGGTTGCCAGCCCGTTCTTTCGATCTGGATCGAAGACCCCCAGGATATAACGGTGCCTGGCCTCGGAAAGCTGGTACATGTTGACCTGGATGGACTCGACCTGCCGACCCGACTGGATGCTCTGTGCCTGGCTGTTGATCTGGTCCTTGCGGACCACCTGCTTGATGGGGATCTTGAAGGTCATGTAACGGTAGGCCTGGTATTCCCGTTTCAGGGGCATGGCTTTGCCTCTGGCAACCCCTGCATCAGCAGCGAGTCGGTATCGGGCATGATCAAAGGGGAAGGTTGCCAGGCGGAACGCATGGAAATTCATGCCTTCCAGTTTTTCCCGGGTCGGAGTCGGTGGCCAGGAAATGATTGCCTTGTAATCTCCCAATAGCCTTGGCTGCAGGAGCTGCATTCTTCGCGATAATGCCTGCTGGGAAGCATCCAGCAGAACGGTGACTTTTTCCAGTTGGGAAGGGGCAACCCGGTAGTCGGAATCGGCATCGGTCGATTCAGACAGCTTGTACTTGAGTTGGGTCAGGATTACCGGATCGTCGAGGACGTCCTGGTAGGTCGCGATCCTGCGGTAATCCCTCGATGGAATCGGTAGTCCCATCTGCAGGTCGAACAGGAACACCTGTTTTCCAATCAGGACACCCACTGTCCACGGGACCTCGCGGTTCGGGGCGTTACGATCCTGGGCGACCAGGTGGACGGCATCGATCTTGAGCTGGCGGAGCAGCAGGATCAAGGTTCGTGATTTTTCCCAAACGTCTCCCTTGCCAGTCAGAAGCACTTCTCCGGGCGACTTGGTGTATCCAGGGCCATCCACTCCGTCAGCAGCGGGATCACCGGTGGGGACATCTACGAATTCCCGGGCTACCTGCAAAGCGACATCTTTTTCGTAGGTCAGTGCCATCTCGTCCAGTTGGATGTTGCGGACGAGCCAATCAAAAACAACACAGGTGTCACAGAGTTGCCTGGATTCCTCCTCGCTCAGGTTGGGGTAATGGGAACGCAGCGCCGCGAGTAACTGGTTGTCTGAATTTCGGATGGCGATGTTGTCTTCGCGGGAAAGTCCGTTGCAGGCCGAATCGACCAGGTAGGGAAAGGCTGCTTTTGAGGGGTAGCGGGTGATCCTGTCCACAATGGCCTTTGCCCAGATGGCCTGTTGCAGGTAATCGGCATCGGACAGGTGGAATTCGAGATTGGCCAGACCCGCCACGGTCTTCAGCTGCCGATAGGCATCTCCGATTTCCGCAGACATCGGGTCCGGGGTCCACTGGGGAGGATCCGTGTATTCTCGGCACCAGTTGTTCAGGTTTTCAATCATCCGTTGCTTGAAACCGTCTTCTTCGTAACGCTCAATCGAAAGCGTGTAATCAAATGCTGATTTGATATAGTTGCTGTTTTCCTGGAGCGCCCTTTTGACCCCAACAGAACTCGATGAAGCACCCGATTTCCTGCGGGGGCTGCAGCCGGGGGCCAATGTGAAAACGACCAGCACGAACAGAAGCAGAGCGGAAGCGGGATTTCGATCAGACAACGTTTTTTCTTTACAATTCAGTTTTGCCAGCCCAGGCAGACTTGGCGAAGTTGAACCAGTTTTTCAAGAGCGTGCCCCATGCCAGCCAGGGGAAGCATGTTGGGGCCATCACTGGGTGACTGTTCGGGATCTGGATGGGTTTCCATGAAAACCGCGTCCGCACCGATGGCCACGGCGGCTCTCGCCAACGGTTCCACCATGCTACGATTCCCACCGGTGGCATCTCCCAATCCACCCGGTTGTTGAACGCTGTGCGTGGCATCGAAGACGACCGGTGTCCCCAATGCCTGCATTTGCGGTATGCCACGCATGTCATTGACAAGGTTGCCGTACCCGAAAAAAGTCCCGCGCTCACAAAGTAGTACGTTGTCAGTTCCGTTTTCAGCCAATTTTTTAACCACATTTTTCATGTCCGCGGGTGCCATGAATTGACCTTTTTTGACATTCACGGTTTTTCCAGTGCCTGCAGCAGCCACGATCAAATCCGTTTGGCGGGCCAAAAAGGCCGGAATTTGCAGTACATCGCAGACCTCGCTGACCGGTTGGGCCTGCTGGGGTTCATGGATATCGGTGGTTACCGGGACCCCGAGTTTCGACTTGATCCGGTCGAGCATCTCAAGGCCCCGATCCAGGCCAACGCCCCGAAAAGAAGTGCCGCTTGTCCGATTCGCCTTGTCGAAGGAAGCCTTGAACAGGTAGCCCATCCCCAAGCGTTGGCACGATTTGAGGACGGATTCACCGATTTGCAGGGCGAGATCGACGCTTTCCAATACGCAGGGGCCGGCTATCAGGAATAAAGGTTGTCCTTTTCCGCAGGTGGCCGAGCCAATCTGGACGGGGTTATTCATTAATTTTCTGTTTCAAAACAATCGGGTTGCGTAGCGGAGTGTATGAGAATGCAACATTCAATCCAAGTTGGCAAGGTCATCCTGGAACGCCCCGTATTGGATGTAAATCCCTTTGCGGTAATGGTTTGTGGTTTTTTTGCCTGGTCCTTTAGGTTTATGGCACGCTGGTTGCTTTTAAACAAAACGTTCCAAAAAGCTGGCCCGTGAGGCCTCTGGCGAAATTAATTGGTGAAATGTTTGCCTTGCCCCTGGTCATTTTGCTCATCCAACGTTTGGATGCGCCAGAGCCTCACTTTAGCCAGCTCTTTTTTT
>JAYZFP010000005.1:0-15494 GCA_036336715.1 Planctomycetota bacterium | reverse complement strand
GTAAAAATTTCCGCAGCGCCCCCGACGCGGGGGGGTGGGGCGGTTGGTGCAACGGCAACCACCCGCGACTCCATCGTCTACACCATCTTTGGCCACGTCGGTTACCTTGCGAACGTCTGCCGAGCCGAGTTTTTGCTGGTAAATGTTGAAAACGCCATCCGGGTCGCTTGTGAAGTAATAGCTTTTTCCATCCGGGGCCCACATGGGATCCATGTGGGCAACGTTTTGAAAATCTTTGCGGTCGCGGGACAGGCGGGTCAGGGCAACGGGTTGGGTGGACAGGTCGGCCAGCCAGAGTTGGGCGGCCTGGGATCCCTGGTACCCTTTCCGGAACCAGTTCGATCGCCCCCGCACAAACAGAACCTTGGAACCGTCCGGGCTGATGGCAGCGTCACGGATTCCGACGTCAAACAGCATTTTTTTAGGCTGTTTCCCCTCTGTGTCCAGCAAAAAGGCTCGGCTGTACTCGGAGTAGTGCCATCCCCGATCGGTAGATTGGCTGACCAGAAGGAACCGTCCGTCCCCCGTGACACCGTGGAGCGTTTTCCGGTTGGAATCAAAAGTAATCTGTTTTGCCTCGCCGCCTCCGACCGGGATCACATGAACCTGGGTTTGGCCACTCCGATTGCTTGAGAAATAAAGATGTTGACCATCTGCGCTAAAAATGGGTGTGTCGTCAGTGGCGGCATGCAGGGTCACCCGATTGGCTGTGCCGCCACCGATTTTGGCCGTCCAGATGTCATTTTGCCAGGCAAATGCAATCAGGTTTCCAGCTGGCGCAATGGAAGGATTTCGCGGGATCCGGATCGGGTTTTCCTGTGCCGTGGCGAAGGAAGCTGGCAGGGAAGAAAGAAAGGCTCCAGCCAGGAACAGGGACAGGATCAGCTGGTGAATTTTCATTTGGATACCCACGGGTGTGTTTTTATTGAACGGGTCAGGCCACCTTGTTTGCCTGGGGAAAAACCAATGGAAAACGGGTTCCGTTGCAGTCATCCTCCAAGGTGAAGGAACGAATGTTCCAATCAACGTTTGCACCTGCCGGGGCCGGATGCTTTTTGACGTTTCGCATGACGACGGAAAAGAAATTCGATTATGAGCCGGGACTGGTGGACTGTCAATTTTTACAGTGCCCTTGGATGAGTGCATGCGGATGAGTGCCTGGAACCGGGATGGGGTGTTTTCAATCAAGAGACTTTTTTCACGGAAACAGTGTCTGTTTGAGGTTTGCAGGCTGTTGGTCATTCCCGCACCGGGAGCGGTTGATGGAATCGGCCCGATTTTGGCAGGATCAATCAGGCATGGGTTTCGGCCCGGAGCTGATTCGCTGCGGTGACCATCGCCCGAAGTTTTTCAAAGGCAACCTGTTCTTCGTTGACACACCGATTGGCAAAGCAGCCAAAACCACAGTCAGGATTGAGGTAGATCTTTTCAGGACTCCAGAATTCGAGGGCTTTCCGCCCCCGGGAAACAATGTCGTCAACCGGTTCGGCCGCGCCGGTCCTTGGATTGCAGACACCGAGGCCAATTTCCCGGTCCGGAAGTGCCTTTCCCACAATTTCGAGATCGCCGGCTCGTGGAGTGGCGTATTCGAGGACCAGTTGACGGATATTCATTTTTGAAAAGCAATCTACCAGCGGACCGTAATCACCACTGATCAGGACGTCTTCCTTTTTTGACCAGTTTCCCCGGCAGACATGGATGCCCAGCCGGACGCGATCCTGAAAACCGTCGACCACCCGGTTCATCAAATCAGCCGCATAAGCAAGCTCGACACCCGCATCCCGGCGGGTAGCCAGCGTCGCTCACATGAAAGTTCTCTTTTTGTCCTCACCACTGTGAACCACTTCAGTCAAAACCGGCTCATCGAATTGGACGAAATCCGCACCGTCCTCTGCAAGGTCTTCCAGTTCTTCCCGCAGAATGCTGACAAGATCGTCCGCCATGACAGGCTTGTCCCCATAAGCTTCACCGGTATAGGCGGTAACCCACATGGCACGGGTTAACAGGTAGGGGCCCGGCAAGGTGACCTTGACCGGTCGATCGGTGAGGGTGCGCAGGTATTTCAATTCATCCAGGGCCAGCGGTTCCCGACGACGCAGTTTGCCAACGCAGGTTGGATTGCGGATGGAAAACGCGGGCGCATCGAGTGTCTGGAGCATTTCCTCAAAGGCAGCCTTGTCTTCCACTGTGTCCAGCATTTCTGCCAGGGACATCAAGCGGGTTCCATCCAGTTTGTCAGTTACGAAGGAATAGAAATTGTCACGGCGGAGTTCGCCGTCCACTACCATGTCAACGCCCGCCTGGTGCTGCAACCGGACGCAGCGTTTGATTTCTTCGTCTGCAAACCGGTGAAATTCGGTGGGTGTCATTCGGCCGTTTCGCTTTTCACGAAGTGCGGCCAAAAGTTCCGGAGACCGGGGCCAGGAACCGACCTGGGTAACGGGAAAGCAGCTGTTGGACATGGCAGTTTCAGAGGAGAACGAGTTTCAGATTGATCGGGCAGGCCTTGGTTACCGTTTGCAAAACCGGGGCGCTGCGTGTCGAAGCATCCCACGCAGAACGGATGATGTCTTCAGGGGCGGGTGAACTGCAAAAAAGGGTCAGCTGGATGCTGTGTACGGTCGGATCCCCCGGCTCCACACCGGCCGCTGCAATGGGATTGTTCAGCGTGGCATTCAAGGTGGCCTCCAGGTCGTCCAGTTCAATCCCTGCTTGGCTGCAATGGTTCGCGAAAGCGTTGACCAGATCGGCAAGCAACGATCCGTAAAACTGCTCCAGGGACGTTGGCGTTTTTCCCTTGCGGTCGAAGTTGACACAGTGGTCGGATTTCCAGGAGAAGTTCCGTGAATAAAGGGTGGTTTCGCTGGTTCGCCTGGCTCGGACACTCCACTTGTATTCGGCTGCTTTGGCTTTGTCGGCTTGGAGACCTTTCTCTTCCTTTTCGGTGGATTCTCCCCGCCGAATAAAATGCCGCCATTGACCCTGTTGCTGGGCGGTCGAGAGGTGGGTGTGTCCGACCATACGGCACCAGGGGGGCAGTTCGGTTTCCACGCTCGGCTCGGTGCTGCGGATTTCAAGTATTCCACCTGGTGGAACCTGGAGCATGTTTTGACGGATGAGAAGGATCAGTCCGGAACCGCAATCCATGTTTCCACCATCCAGCAGGTGGTCGGCAGCGGGAGTCTCAGCATTTTGATTCATAAGCTTCCAGGAAAGTCCGGCGAGGGAATCCTTTCAGGCATGCGAGGGTTTCATTTCAAAAACTGACATTGGGCGAACCGTTGCTGAGCCATTCGACCAGGACTGCGCCGCCTGCAATTTCCACCTGGTCGAACAATTGCTCCTGTTCAATTGCCCTTTTTTTGCAGCAGGGGGCACAGGCCACGACACGTCCTCCTGCTTCGATGAATGTTTCGATCAATTCGGTCAATGGTTTAAACGGTCCACCTTCCACAACTTTGGCAGCTTCTTCCCTGACCGCAGACCAGACACCATCGGTACTGAGAAAAACCATCGTGTCCTTGCCGGATCCGAGAGCTGCGGTGGCAACCACAAATCCGACGGTAGCCTTGTCTCCATTGTCACGGCATGAATTGATGGTAACGCAAAATGTGTCGTTCATTATGAATTTCCTCAGTTGGTTTGAATCGGTCGGCGAATTTTATAGAGGGGATGATCGCTGGCTACCAGTTCGTGGCCCGTCAGCCGGCACCAGGCCGGGATTTCCAGGGGTGCCCCCGGGTCGAGAGCACGAACCCGGACCATGGATCCGTCAGGTTGTTTTTTCATGTACAGCAACAGGTCCAAAAGAAGTTCCCCGCAACCGGTCTCCCCACCATCGTAGTAAGGCAAGTCGCTGTCATCTTCCGGGTCATTTTGTCGGGATTCTATGTTCATGGAGGGGGTCCAAATCAGTTGGCCGGCCATGATAACAGGTGGATCGGTCGGGTCGCTGGACGCTTTCAAAACATTATCATCACCAGTTGGCTGAGGTCCTCATAGTCCCCATTCCGCGATGGGTGTTCTTTTTTTCGCCGATGATCCTCCATGCGTCCATCGGGAAAAACCCCGCACGCCACCCATTTTCGACACTCCCTACCGCCGGATACCCGGGTTGTTTCATTCCTGATGATATTCTGCCAGTCGGTTCCCCGGCGGAAGCCTCCTTGTGGGATCTTCTATGTCGAATCGGTCAGAATCCGGCTAGGATAAATGGTAATGAAACGAACCATTGAATGGCTTAATGGATGCCGAGTCCAATCCAAGAAACCGACGTCCCAAAGCACGATGATTTTGGCATCCTGATTCGGGGTTTCGAATGGGCCTGCCTGTTGACCGGCGCGGGGCTGTTTTTGTTCCAGTTGATACGTTTGGGGTTTCATTTTCCGATTGCCGCAGGGTGGGTTCTGCCAGTGGCCATTGCCGGAATGCTGACAGCCGATTTCTTTTCGGGGATTGTGCACTGGTTTGCTGACACCTGGTTTGACCAAGACATGCCAGTTTTGGGGAGACGTTTTCTTCGGCCATTTCGAGTGCATCACGCCAACCCGCACGACATCCTGCGACGCGATTTTGTTGACATCAATGGGGATACGGCGATCCCGGTCATTCCCTTTTTGGCAGGTATGTCCTGGATTCCGTTGGAGACAGTCACGGGACAGGTTGTCAGTGTTTATCTCCTGGTACTGTGCGGGGCAGCATTGCCTACCAATCAGATCCATCAATGGGCCCATATGTCCAAGCCGCCCCGGTTCATTGGCTGGTTGCAGAAATGGAGGTTGATTTTGAGTCGCCCCGACCATGAAAGGCATCATGCCGCTCCGCATACAACGGACTACTGCATTACGCTGGGATGGTGCAATCCGCTGCTTTCGAAAATCGGTTTTTTTCCACGGCTGGAATGGATAATTTCAAGCTTGACCGGACTCAAGCCCAGAAGTGACGAGGAATCTTTCCAGCTTAAAATCGTCGAGGGGATGGAACCTTGAACAAGTCAAAAAAAGAAGAACTGGCAAAAACAGTCCAGGGAGCCCACCTCTCCCTGAAAACAACCGAGCCAACCCTGTTCGGGCATGGTTGGATCAGTGGTGTGCTGGGACTTGGACTGAGCATGCTTGGTTTTGGGGCAGTTCTGTGTTTTCATTTTCCTTCCCTTTTGACCATGCCGGAACTGCGGAACGTGTACCCCCTGCCCTACGTTCGGGCGACACTGCATCTTGTTCTGGTGGGAGGTTTCTTTTTCGGAACGATTTCAATCCTGCTGCGGCAAAACAAGGCCTTTGGTTTATCCGCGATTTTCCTGGTGTTGATTTCCGCTGTGTTGGGTGGATCGCGGATTCCGATTGACGAGGTGAAACAGGGTCCCCTTCTTGGGATGGACTGGTTTCTGCTGAACCTCCTGCTTTTTTCGGCTGTCTGCGTACCGCTGGAACGATTGTTCGCCTTGCGTCCGGATCAGCCAACCTTCCGTTTTGGCTGGAAAGCGGATTTGACCTACTTTTTTGTCAACTCGATGTTGGTGCAGATCACGACACTGTTGACTCTCTTTCCGGCAACCGTTCTTTTCCGTTGGGCGGTCAACTCCGGCGTTCAACAGTGGGTTTCCGAATTGCCTTTGGCTGTTCAGGTCGCAGGCGTGCTGTTTTGTGCTGACTTGACGCAATACTGGGTTCACCGGCTTTTTCACACGGTACCGGCACTGTGGAAGTTCCATGCCATTCACCACTCCGCGGAGAAAATGGATTGGCTGGCAGGTGCCCGTTTGCACCTGATCGACGTCGTGGTGACACGGGGGTTGAGTTATGTTCCGATTTTCGTTCTCGGTTTTTCGGATACCGCGATGATTGCATACGCGGTGATGGTCACCATCCAGGCCACGCTGATTCATGCCAACGTTCGGTGGGATTTCTCTTGGGTCCGGTGGCTGTTGGTGACCCCCCGGTATCATCATTGGCATCACAGCGCTGAAAAAGAGGCCATCGACAAAAATTTTGCCGTACACGTACCGTTCTGGGACTGGTTGTTCGGCACCTACTACATGCCGGGTGACCGATGGCCGGATTCCTATGGGATCTCGGGAGATTCAAAGGTTCCTTCCGGTTTTTTTCGCCAGCTTTTGTACCCCTTTGCGGCGTTGTTCAGACGCTCCGATTGACCGCGAAATGCTTTTCGGGGACGAATGGCGGCGATGACCGCTGGCTGCTTTGAACCCGTTGTTGGGGGATGCCCAACCCCTGCGTGCCGGTTTGTTTGGAAACGGGTTTCCTTTGATGGCCGGGGAGAGATTGGCTGAAAAAGACCGGGAAGGTAACTGTTTCAGAAAGAGAGCATCGGTTTTTGAAGTCCTTGAAAAGCAGGCGACTGCCTGTGCCCGGGAACGGTCGCGGGAGAATCAGCCATTGGAAATTCTGCGAGACGGGTGAAACGGCCTTTCCCGAATTTGGCAACTTCGAATTGGCTGGCGTCCCGGCAGGGTTGAATTACCATACAGCAATAGATTGCAAGTTGATGACCGTGCCATCTTTTTGCAATTTGGTTCCTGTTCCCAAGTTTGGACGCAACGGTTCATGCGTATCTTCACACGATGCTTGACTGCCCAAATGTTGGCAGTTCATCTTTTTGTTTCGTTACAATCCGCTCCCATCTGGCTGACAGCCCAGGAAGAGCCGACGCCACTGGACCGTGTCTATCAACCGGTCAAATGGCGTTGCATCGGTCCATTCCGTGGCGGACGTTCGGTCTGTGCTTCGGGGATTCCGGGCAACCCGCAGGCTTACCTGATGGGGACCACCGGTGGTGGGGTCTGGAAGACCGAGGATGCCGGCCACCATTGGGAAAATGTCTCAGACGGGTTTTTCAAAACCGGTTCCGTCGGCGCGATTGCGGTTTCGGAAAGTGACCCCAATGTGGTTTATGTTGGCATGGGGGAACACGCACCGCGTGGTGTGATGACATCGCACGGTGATGGAGTTTACAAATCCACCGATGGGGGGAAGACCTGGAAACACCTGGGATTGGCGGAGACGCAGCACATTTCCCGCATTGTCATTCATCCGAAAAACCCGGATGTGGTTTACGTAGCCGCACAGGGAGCATTGCACGCGGCTTCCCAGGATCGCGGAATCTACCACTCCACCAATGGTGGAAAAAGCTGGAAACGAATTCATTTCGTCAATCCCCTGACCGGCTGTTCGGAGTTGTCGATGGATTTCAGCAACCCGGATGTTCTCTACGCGACCATGTGGGAGCACCAGCGCAAACCCTGGATTGTCGTCAGTGGCGGAAAGGGAAGTGGAGTCTACAAATCAACCGATGCCGGTCAGAGTTGGAAAAAAATCCATGAGGGACTGCCGGAGGAAAAAGGGAAAATGGCAATTGCCGTTTCCCGGTCCAACCCTGAAAAGGTTTTCGCACTCGTGGAAAGTGACAGTGACAAGGAAAAAGGGGGACTGTTCGTGTCCTCCAATGGTGGCAAAAAATGGACCCGGGTTTCGGGAGACCACCGTCTGATTCAGAGGGCCTGGTATTACACCGAGGTTTTCGTGGACCCCAATGATGAACACACGGTTTATGTTCTCAGTGCTCCCGCATTGCGTTCAATCGACGGTGGAAAAACCTGGGAAACCCTGTCGGGCACCCATGGGGACTACCATGATTTGTGGATCAACCCAGAGGATTCCCGAAATATGGTTATCTCCAATGATGGGGGCGTTGCGATCACTTTCAACCAGGGGAAAAGCTGGTCGCGTCAAAGCAATATGCCAACGGCGCAACTCTACCGACTGAATGTCGACAATCATTTTCCCTACCGGATTTATGCAGGTCAGCAGGATAATTCGTCGATTCGGATTGCCAGCTGCGAACTTGGCAGCGGTGGAATCGGCGAAAAGAGCTGGACGGCTTCGGCGGGGGGAGAAAGTGCTTTTCTGGCCTTTGACCCTGATGATCCGCGGATCGTCCTGGGGGGCAGTTACCTCGGTACGATCGAGGTTCTGGACACGGAGGCAGTCGCGAGCACCAATATCATGGCGGCCCCGATCCAGTACCTGGGGCGGGCCGCGAGGGACATGAAATACCTTTTCAACTGGAATGCACCGATCATCTGGTCACGGCACGAAAAGGGGACCTATTATCATGCTGCCCAGATGTTGCTTCGGACACGCGACCTGGGAAAAACATGGCAGGAGGTCTCGCCCGATCTGACCCGCGACCAGGACAACAAGCAGGGCAAGGGCGGCGGTCCCTACACGGTTGAGGCAGTTGGCGCGGAAAACTATGGCACGATCAGCTACGTCGCCGAGTCACCCCACGAAAAGGGAGTGATTTGGACAGGAAGTGATGACGGTATGGTTTACCTGACGAGGGATGGTTGCAAGACCTGGAAGAACGTGACACCTGTCGACCTGGATGAGTGCCTGGTGAACTCCATTGAAATCTCGCCACATGACCGGGGAACGGCTTACATTGCCACGACCCGTTACAAATTCGATGACAAGATGCCGGGGCTCTACAAGACCACAGATTACGGTGAAACCTGGAAGGCAATCCACTCCGGAATTCCGCAGGGAGCCTACACCCGTGTTGTCCGTGAGGACGAAAAACAACCCGGTTTGCTGTTTGCCGGAACGGAAACCGGTTTGTACATTTCCGGCGATGGCGGGCAATCCTGGCATTCCTTTCAATTGAATTTGCCGGTCACGCCAATCCTGGACCTGGTGATTCGTCATGACGATCTGATCGTTGCCACTTCCGGGCGTTCGTTCTGGATACTCGATGACCTGGGCCTGGTTCGACAATTCCCTTCCCGCGAAAAGGAATTTTTTCTGTTTCAGCCCGAATCTGCTCACCTTTCCAATCATGGCAGCCCGCTCAATTCGAATGATTCCGGGTTTACAGGGCAGTCGGCACTCCGGGGCGTCAATCCGGCGAACGGTATCGTGATCTACTACAATCTCCCCAAGTTGGAAAAAGAACAGCAGATCGAGCTGGAAATTTTTGACCAGGCCGGTAAAAGGGTCAATCGTTTCAGCTCCAAAAAAGACGAGCAATTCCAGCGTTATGCGGGCGGGCCCTCCCCTGCCCCGGTGCTTTCACGGGACAAGGGGATGAACCGGTTTGTCTGGAACATGCGCTATGCCGGGATGCCAGGAATTCCAACCGCTTACATAGAAGGGAGCTACCGGGGGCACAAGGCGGCCCCCGGAAAATACCGGGTCCGCTTGACCCTGGATAAAAAGCAGTTGGATGCAGACTTTGAAATCAGGGCCAATCCTCTGTACAAGGTTTCCAGCCAGGATTATCTCGAGTTTCACCAGGTGATGTCGGAAATGGAGGCGAACCTGGCCACGATGCACCGAAAAACCAATCGGCTTTTCAAATACCAGGGCCAATTGAATCGCCTGCTGAAAATGCTGCCAAAGACTGAAAAGCTCAAGACCGTTCGCCTGCAGGGCGAGGAGCTGGCGAAAAAATTGAAGACTTGGGATGAAGAAATGGTCCAGCGGAAATCCAAGGCCTATGACGATGTGGAAAATTTCCCCAACAGGTTCACCGCTGAATACCTGTTCCTGATCAATCAAACTGAAAGTGGTTTGCCCCGGGTCACACAGGCATCAAGGGAAAGAAGGAAAGAGCTGGAGGCCCAGTGGAAAACGCTTGAGAAACGGGCAGACCAGTTCATCCGGTCTGCCATCCCGGGGTTTAACCGGAAACTTTGGGAGCAGAAGATCGGAGCCCTGTGGGAAGGTACCGAAAAATAAGAGGTGGCAAGCACCGAATCCGCTCCTTGAGACCGTGCCCCGGATTCAGAAGTTTTCGAGGGGTGTTATTCGAGAGTAGCAGGGCCAGATCCTCTCTACAGGATATTGCATCGATAGACCACAAGATGAAGGGCAAATTGTCCGGGTGCATGAGTAATTGGCGAGCCCTCATCGGTTGAGGCAGAATTCTCAAGATGAGGCTTCGGCGGGATTCTCCTCAAGCCCAGTTAAGCGGTAAGCACAGAAATACGGTTTGGCCATTCTTTGTTACCAAATTGAAACGGCACCCTCCTGTTGTACCAGATGACGTCTAGACTGATCATGTTTATGCCGATAGGGCCATGGTTACGCTGCAAATGGGATTTCATTAACGAAGTCGAACAGTCTTGGCTGCGGAAAAGGTTTTTGGAAATTTCCAGATTATTTTTTGGCGAATGAAAATGAAAAATTGCGCATTGCTTTTTCTGTGTTTTCTGTTTGTTACGGTTGGATCTGTTGCGGTTCAGGAAATTCTGGCGGCCGGGGAGCCAATCAAAATCTCATCCGGCCCAATCCGAGGCACCGAATCGCGTGACAAGTCAATCGAGGTGTTCAAGGGGATCCCCTATGCGGCCCCTCCCGTTGGGGAGCTGAGGTGGCGGCCCCCCCAACCGGTGAAAGGCTGGAAAGAGGTTCGCCAGTGCGACTCGTTCGGCGCGAGGTCACTCCAGAACAACAACCGACCCGGGCAATCTGAAGATTGCCTTTACCTCAACGTTTGGGTCAATCGGGACAGGACAAAAACCAGACGTCCCGTCATGGTCTGGATTCATGGTGGTGGGTTGAGTTCGGGATCCGGTCATGAGGAGGGTTACAACGGCACCCGGTTGGCGAAAAAGGGAGTCGTGCTGGTCACCATCAACTACCGCCTGGGGGCTTTGGGGTTCATGGCCCACCCCGCACTGTCGGCGGAGTCACCAAAGGGAGTTTCCGGCAACTATGGCATCCTGGATCAAATTGCGGCACTCAAGTGGGTTCAGGAAAACATCGCCAGTTTTGGCGGAGACCCTGGCAACGTTACGATTTTTGGTGAGTCGGCAGGTGGCACCAGCGTTTACCTTTTGACCGCATCTCCGCTGGCCAGGGGACTGTTTCACAAAGCGATCTTGCAAAGTCCCTGGCTCGACCCGGTGATTTTTCGGAATTTGAAAAAAGCGAATGAGAATGGGCCGTCGGAAGAGTCAAACGGTGTCCGGGTGGCGGAAAAACTGGTTGGCAAGGATGCCAAAAACGTTCTCGCCAAACTTCGAGGGTTGCCAGCGAAAACCATCCTGGATAACGTCCGGAAAAAGTCGGTCGTTACCGATGGTTGGGTTTTCCCGAAAGATCCCTGGAAGATTTTTGCTGATGGCGACCAGCACGCCGTTCCCGCGATGGTAGGGACCAATCGTGATGAAGGCACCATGTTCACTCCGGCAAAACCCTTCGGAGGAACCCTCGAGAAATATCGTGCGGCCATGAAAGAGAGTTACGGCGAGTCCGGCGAAAAAGTGGCAGATTATTATGCCCGGGAAAAAAAAGAAAAAATTTACCCAATTGGCGTGCAAATGATTACCGATACCTGGTTTGTGCAGCCATCGAGGTCGTTCGCAAGAGCCATGCAGCAAAAGAAAACACCGATTTACATGTACCACTTTACCAAGCCGGTCTGGGGATGGATGGGAGCAGCTCACGCTGCCGAAATCGGTTACGTGTTCGGGAATCTTGAAAATCCCAAGCCGGAGGACGTTTCGCTTTCCGATACGTTCATGGATTACTGGGTCCAGTTTGCAAAAACCGGGAACCCCAACAGAAAGGGCCTTTTTTCCTGGCCCGAGTACACCCTTTCCGAGGACCAGCACCTGGTAATGGACAAGGAGATCATAGTTGGCTCGGGTTTGCGTCGGGAGGCATGCGACCTGTTCGACCGGGTTCTGAAAGAACGGCGGCAAGCAGGATCAGGGAGTGAAGATTCACGGAGGTAAGTGCGTTGGAACGATCCGTACGGTGGCGTTGAATGGGATGGGGCCTTGGTTTGAATGGTTCCGTTCCGGGGTGGAAATGGCCTTGCGACGGGAGAATCCCTGAACAACTGCCTTGTGGGGGTGGTTTGAGTATTTGACTCGTCTTTTGGTCTTCACAGCAATTCACCGGGACCTTGTTTGTCGGAGGCGTCTTAATCCCCGTGAGCGGGATCGGTTTTTTTCCAATCCACGGGCCATTGGCCAGTAAAGATCGATGGAATAACCTGCCGCCGATTTTCAAGATGAATGAGAAGGAAGGCCGAAGAGGGGTGACTGCGAAACCTGATGTTTGAGAATTTTCAGGATTGCCAAATTGATTGGTGGTTGTGAACTCTCAAGATTCGGGATCCTCATGCAGGTGGGAGCGGTTCGATAGAGTCGGCATCCATGGCCTTGGTGGCGTCTCAACGAATTGTCTCCAGGGCGATATAACAACATTGGAAACGGCAACTGCCTGCGACCTCTGCGGCGGTTGAAATGCTTGAGAGCAATCGGTTTGTCGGGACTGAGGAGATTGCCGTTTGCAGATCGTGGAATGCCCCGGTGCCGTCGATTTCTGTTCGGTTACGTGTCATTTCACTCCCGGCAGGGGCAATTTCAACAACCGGTTGAAGTTGTTACGATGCCGAGGGGAACTGACCTTCGAGCCATTTTGGCGTTGCAGGTTGCTTTTGGTCGAATACGCGTATCTTTTAAGAGTAGACGGTTTTGAGGTCTATGAATCTTGCCATTTTTCATCATCACCTTTGCCCGGGAGGAGTGACGCAGGTCATTCGGAGTCACCTGGAGGCTCTTGATGGATTGCCTGGCGGACGGGGTTACCGGGTGGCTGTGTTTCATGGGGGACGGCGAGACGGAATATGCAAGGATTGGGCGGACTCCCTCGGGAAAATTGAGATTCAATGGCTGGCCGAACCGTTACTGGAATACGATTCAGAAAGAACGGATTTTTCAAGGGATTCGGAGGTGGTATCCCTTCTTGCGGGGAGGCTTGAAAAGATTGGCTTCGCTGCGGAAGAAACCATTCTTCATTTCCACAATCATTCGCTGGGGAAAAATCGCACGACCTGTTCCCTGGTTTCCGGTCTGGCTGCGAAAGGCTTTCGAACGTTACTTCAGATCCACGATTTTGCAGAGGATTCTCGAAGTGATAATTACCGCTACCAGGTGAAAACGCTGGAAGAACAGGGCCAGCGGCTGGCGGATCTTTTTCCGGTCGCGGAACAGGTTCATTACGCGACCATCAATCAGAGGGACCGGGAGATTCTTGCAAAAACTTCGATTCCTTCTGAGTCGATTCATCTGCTGCCGAATGCGATCTCTCACGGGACGTTCTCTGTTCCGGGGGATTCCAGGCTGAAGTTTGCCGAACGTCACCGGATTGATCCCGAATCCAGGTTGCTGCTCTATCCGGTGCGCGGAATCCGGCGAAAGAACCTTGGCGAAGCCATGCTTTTGGGACAGTTGTCCCAAAAGCCAACGCACCTTGCCTTGACCCTGCCTCCCAGGAGTCCGGCTGAAAAACCGAATTACCAAAGCTGGGTGGACCTGGCGAAACGTCTCAGGTTGCCGGTTCTGTTTGGGATTGGGGAACAGACCGACCTGAGTTTTGAAGAGAATTTGGCAGCGGCAGACCAGTTGGTAACCACCAGTGTGGCGGAGGGTTTTGGACTGGTTTTCATTGAATCCTTTGCCAGCGGAAAGCCACTCCTGGGACGGGACCTTCCCGGTATTACGGCTGATTTCAAAAAACGGGGAATGGAGCTGGATCGCCTGTACCGGGAAATCCGCGTACCTTTTTCCCTTTTGAATTCGACAGATTACAGGGACCAGATGATCTACTGGCTGGAGACCGCCTGTCGAAATTTTGGGGTCGACTGCAAGGGAACGGAGTTCGAACAAATGTTCGAACGGATTGTTGACCGGGGGTGGGTCGACTTTGGAAAATTGCCCTTAGCGCACCAGAGATTTGTGCTGCGTCGGGTTTTCACCGATCCACGAATCAAGGACCAAATTCGATCCCTGAATCCGTTGTTGACTTCGTGGCTCGATGAAAAAACGGTGGGATCGGAGAGCGGGATTGTCGCCAACAAGGGAGTCGTGAAAGAACAGTATTCGATTCGCAGGATCGGTCAGCAATTGGAAAAAATTTACCGTTCTCTTTTGGGCAGTCCAATCACGATGCTGAGTGAAAATCGGCAGGTGAACAAGGTTCTGGAGTGTTTTTTGCAGGTAGAAGATTTTTGTCCCATTCGGCTGGAAACGGCGGAACCGCAAGATTCACCGAATCCCGGTGAGGAGTTTCGTACTGTTTTCACGGGTCGGTTTTCGAAGCTGGAGCCGATCGCCACCGGGATTTCTCCCCGCCTGGAGCAAATTGAGGGGGTCCGCGCGGTTTTGTTTGATGTTTATGGAACCATGATCATCAGTTCTTCCGGTGATGTGGGTACGGACACAAGTCGCTGGAATCAAAATCGTCAGCAGGACGGACGATTGGATGAGTTGCTGGCTCAATGTGGAATGAATCTTGAAACCGCAATCAGCGGCCTGAGGTTTGAAATTGAGGGAGTTCACCAGGAGATGCTAGCCGCCGGTTTTCCTTTTCCAGAGGTGGATATCTGCGACGTCTGGAAAAGCCTGATTCGAAAGAACCTTTCCGGGACCGGTAAGGAGACCCCGGACATGCCGGTCCGCAAAATCCGGGAGCTGGCAGTCAGATTTGAACTGGCGATGAATTCGGTTTACCCGATGCCAGGGCTGATACGGTTGCTTGACTGGCTGAGGGAAAAAGAAAAACTCATGGGAGTGATCAGCAACGCCCAGTTCTACACCCCCCTGATTTTTGAGTCCCTGTTGGGAAAAACCATGATCGAGGCCGGTTTTGAAGAGGAGCTGATGCACTTTTCCTATCGAACTGGGCGTGCAAAGCCGGGTAAGTTTCTTTATAAAACCGCGCTGAAATCCATCGAGAAACTTGGGCTAGCATCGGCGGAAGTCCTTTATATCGGAAACGATATGGAAAAGGATATTCTGCCAGCAAAGCGGGTGGGATTTCGAACGGGATTATTTGCAGGCGACCAAAGGAGCCTTCGCCTGGGTAAAGAGCCTGAGCGGGTAAATGGCGATTCGGTGGACCTGGTTTTGACTGATTTGAGCCAGGTCACGGGTGTGATTTAGTTTTTTCGAGGGACAAAAAGTGGGACTAAAAGAACGACAAGGTCATCATATCGGCTTTGTGGGAACACGATTTGCCGGTACGGATGGGGTTTCGCTCGAGAGTACCAAGTGGGCCAATGTCTTTCGCGAACAGGGGCATTCCAACTTCTGGTTTGCCGGTCAACTGGACCGTGAGCCCACGAAATGTGAGTGTGTTCCCCACGCTTTTTTCCAGCATCCCGATATCCAGTACATCAACCGGAGGATTTTCGGGAAAACCCGGCGCGAGTCATTGACCACGGACATGATTTTTTCGCTTAGCAGTTACCTGCGGGACGCGCTCTATCGGTTTGTGGAAAAATTTGAGATCGACATTCTCTGTGTTCAGAACGCGCTCTGTATTCCGATGAACGTCCCCCTCGGGTTGGCTCTGACAAATTTTATAGCTGAAACCGGAATCCCCACCATCGCACATCATCACGACTTTTACTGGGAAAGGGACCGGTTTTCAGTGAATGCCATTGGTGATTTCCTGGGG
>JAYZFP010000004.1:0-13514 GCA_036336715.1 Planctomycetota bacterium | reverse complement strand
TACCTCTCCGGGGCCTTTTCGGGACCGGTGTTCGCCTTCCACCCGTTCCTGTTTTGACAGGACTTTCATTCACGAATACAGCTCAGGAGAGCGATTGGCTGGACGGCCCACGGCAAGACCGTGGGCCGTTTTGTTTTCTTGCGGGTTAAGTTTGCCCGGAATTCCGGCAGAAACCGGTTCTTCAGAAAGTGGTCGGGTTGCTCTACCTGGTGAGCGCTTCATCCAGGTTCATCAGTGTGCTGCAGATCATGGTCAAAGCTGCCAGTTGATGACGTTGGGGGGAGCGGGCCGGGTATTCGCCAGTGGACAGCAAGCTCTCAACACCTGCGGCGTCTTTGCGAAAATGTTCCAGGTAACGCTGGTAACGGTTCAGCAGGATCCCCAGTTCCTGCTGCCGCGGCTTTCGTGACGTGAATAGGAGAAAAGCTTTTGCTATTTGCACTGTAGGGGTGGATTCTTCAAGCAGCAGGCGATCAGCCAGGACCCGGGCGGCCTCCACAAAGGTCGGGTCGTTGAGCGTTACCAGCGCGTGAAGTGGAGAGTTGGTTCGGGAAACCTTGACTTCGCAGGTTTGGCGTTTGGCCGTATCGAAAAACATTGTGGGGCCAATGATCCGCCGCCAGAAAGTATAAAGGCTGCGGCGATAGAGATTGACACCGTGGTCCTGCGAGTATCGTTTTTTGCCAAAGGTGGCATCCGCCCAGATGCCTCCCGGCTGGTACGGCTTGACAGAGGGGCCACCGGTCCGGTGAGTCATCAGCCCGCTCAATGATAACGCCTGGTCACGGAGCATCCAGGCTGGCATTCGGAACCGGGGACTGTAGCTGAGCAAACGGTTTTCCGGATCGACTGTCCTGGCCCTGGGGTTGACGCGCGCCGATTGTTGATAGGTAGCGCTGAGGACGATCAGGCGATGCAGCCTTTTGAGATCCCAGCCGGATTCGACAAAGTCCACAGCCAGCCAGTCCAGGAGCTCCGGGTGTGAAGGTTGGGACCCCTGGGACCCGAAATCTTCTGGTGTCTTGACCAGCCCGGTGCCAAAGAAAAGCTGCCAGGCCCGGTTGACGGTGACCCGGGCCGTCAACGGATTGGACGGTTGTGTCAACCAGTTGGCAAGGTCCAGCCGATTGGGGGGGGCGTCCCTGCGAACACCAAACATGGTCGGCAGGCTGGCCGGGATTTCTTCGCGGGGCTGGTTGTACAGGCCACGCTCCAGTCGATGGGTTTTCCTCTCTGTGGTGTCTGACATGATCATCACCGTAGCGAATCCGTTCCTTACGGCGTTGTACTGATCGCTCCATTTCCGAAGCGATTTCAGTGTTGCCGCGTACTGGCTGTTTTTCTGCTGGAATTCCGTTTCCAGGATGGAAAGTTGCCTGCCGTTTCGGGATCCCGGGTTCAAATCAATCGACTTTTTGAGCTCATCATTGAATGACTTGGCGCGTTCCGATTCCGATGGTTTGAGCCCCTGGGGACGTTTGAAAATCAGGGATTCATTGTCGGCAACCTTTTTTCTCAGTTCGGCAAGTCCGGGTTCGAGGCTCGCGAGCTTCCGTTGCTGAAGAAAACTGGGGGCTTTCATATTGGGAGGCGTGGCCGGGTTGCCTCCCCCGCCATTGACGGGCGTCCGGTTGAAAATCGCAAACAGCGCGTAATAGTCTTTTTGCAGCAGGGGATCAAACTTGTGATCGTGGCAGCGGCAACAGTTGAATGTCATCCCCAGCCAAACCGTACCCACCGTCTCAATCTGGTCAAAGATGTACTCGACCCTGTTTTCTTCGGCAATCCGTCCGCCCTCACCGTTGATCATGTGATTTCGGCAAAAAGCGGTTGCCAGTCGGTCTTCTGGCGTGGCTGTGGGAAGGAGGTCACCGGCGATCTGCTTGATGGTGAACTGGTCAAAGGGCAGGTTGTCGTTGATCGTGTCGATGACCCAGTCCCGCCACGGCCACATGGTTCGCTCACCATCTCCCTGGAATCCATTGCTGTCGGCGTACCGTGCCGCGTCCAGCCAGGGCCAGGCCATCCGTTCCCCGTAAAGGGGCGAGGCCAGGAGGCGGTCCACCACTTTTTCGAAAGCACCCGGGGAGGTGTCCGAAAGAAAGGCTTCGATCTGGTCAGCCCGGGGCGGGATGCCCGTCAGGTCGAGGGTTACCCGACGAAGAAGCTTTTCCCGGGAAGCCGCTGGGGCCGGTTCCAGGCCCTGTTTTTCCAGCTCCCGAGCCACAAATGAATCGATGGCATTGCGGGGCCAGTTGCCCAGGCTGATTTTCGGCAAAGCTGTTTTTTTCGCTGGAACCAGGGACCAGAGCTTGTCCCAGCGAGCGCCCGAATCAATCCAGGCCCTGATTTTTTCCTTTTGAACCTGTGTCAGCTGGAGCTTGGATTCGGGGGGAGGCATCAGCAGGTCCGGGTCACTGCTGGTGATTCGCAGGAACAGATCGCTGGTGGAGTGGGTGCCGGCAGTGACCAGCTTTCCCGAGGAAGTCTCCGCCTGGAAAGCGTCCTCGATATCGAGTCGAAGGTCGGCCTCCCGCGTCTGGCTGTCCGGGCCGTGGCAGGGGTAACAGTTTTCACTGAGGATGGGCTGGATGTCCCTTGAAAACAGGATTTCCTCCTGCGCCCCTCCCATGGAGATTGGAAGAAGGATTCCTGTGATCCAGAGCAGGCTGAACCGGCGATTGGAAAAGCGGTTTTTCATACGATCAGGATAACAAAAACCGGATCGGCTTGTCGAATCTCGGGCCAGCAGGTCGCCCCCGATTTACTCGGGCAGTCGCCCGGTTTCAATTTCCGGGAAGCGACCGGAACAGGCCTTCATGAACTCCACCAGGTCATCGACCTGCTGGTCAGTAAGGTTCAGCTTCTTGACGTTTTCGCTCAGGTGACCGTTGGCGAGACCGCCCTTGTTGTACCACTCAACCACCTCCCTGAGAGTCTCGAGGGAACCGTCATGCATGAAAGGGGCTGAGAACTGAACGTTCCTCAATGTGGGGGTCTTGAAGGCACCCTTGTCTGTTTCCACCTTGGTCACCACGAACCTGCCCAGATCCGGCTCCTTCTGATCCATTCCGATTCCCAGGTTGTGATACTTTTCGTCGGTAAAGTTGGCACCGCTGTGGCACTGGGCGCAATTGACTTTCTTGTCGAAGAAAAGTTTGTACCCGCGAACCGCCGAGGGGGTCATCGGGTTGGCGTTGCTTTCCCGTTTGAGGGCCTGGTATTTTTGATAAAGTTCGGGCTCATCCTCTGCGAGAAACTCCAGGTCGTCGGCATAAGCTTTCTCAAAACGGGCCAGGTCATCGTAGGCATCGTAGGGCGAGGGACCGGTAACGATCGCCCGTTCGAATGCCGCGATCGCACGGCCTACATTATCGATCGTCACGCCATCGGGGAAAACGGATTTGAACTGGATGGAGTAGCCTTCGTTTGCGGCCAGGAATTTAACGACCGCCTCGTGGGTATTGCCCATTTCAATCGGGTTGGCAATCGGCCCGACTGCCTGCTCTTCAAGGGAACCGGCCCGTCCGTCCCAGAACTGGGGTCCGGAAAGAATTCGGTTGTAGCTTACGGGGGAGTTTCGACCTCCCATCTGGTTTTTGATTCCGACCCCAAACTGGGTGTGGGCACCGAAGCCTTCCGCCGGAGCATGACAGCTGGCACAACTGACGGTGTTGTCTTTGCTTAAACGGGTGTCAAAGTAAAGCTGCCGACCCAATTCGATCTTGGCCCGAGTCATGGGGTTTTCCTTGAGTCCCGTAATGTTGGCAGCCGACCGCTTCAGTCCGGCTGGCAGGGTGACCTGCAGCGGCTGGTGGTTGGCCGGGTTTTCAAGCCAGCCTTCGATTTCGGCTCTCTTGAGGGGACCGTTGCCGGGAATGCCCTTCAGCAGGTCGCCGGAACCGAGTTCGACGCTCTGCGATTTGTCATTCTCGGCCGAAACTGCCACCAGGCAAGGAAGGGAGAAAACGGAAAGCAGGAAAGATGCGAGAAGGAAGGAGAGGTAACTTGGTTGTTTCATTTCGAGAGCAAAAAGAACAGGTAAGATGCAAATAAAACTCTAACTGCTAACAGCATCGTTCATTCACGGACTTTTTTCATGATCTGATCGGGGATTTTTGGGATTTCAGTCAAAATTTTGGGTTTTCCCAAGGAACGGGCGGTGCGAACGAATTACCGGGGAGAGAGATCAAGTACTGGAGAAAGCAAAAATCCCTCCCTGGGGGTCAAGAGCAGCGGCTTGGATGGTCCAGCAGGGCCGATTTCGGCTTTCCTTGCATGCAAACCGGCTTTCCAGCATTCCGGGGGGTGGGGATTTTGCTGCGGCAAGCATCAGATTCGGCAAGCAAGTCGTTTCCTGTGGATGCCAAGTTGGAAAATCCAGGCAAGAGCATTCGGTAATTGAAAGCAGGGGGAATCCCGTGTTGTCCCAGGCCACTCAAGATGCGCTGATTGAAGAATATGACCAGATTTACAGGAGCCTGACCAAAGGCTGGTTTTGCTGGAATATTACTGTCCTGCAGTACGCCTCGGTGGCCGCCGTCGAGGATTCCCCTGGGGGCTCCGTCGTTAACTCTCCTGGGGGCGAGTCGAGGGTTCAGGCGATTCGGGAGGTCGCCCAGCGGCTCAGGGAACGGGTCGGCTGGTTTGGCGGCATACCATCCATGATGCTCCATGTTTCGGCAGTTTTGCTGGTCAGGCAGGGGGTGTCAGCCGATGAGTTCATTTCTGAGCTGGACGAATTCAAATCGAATTTGGGTGGCCGAAGATGGACCAATCCTTCCGATGATTGGCTGACGTTCATGATCCTCCGCCATGGCGGTGGCGGTGTGGTCCATCGCGGCGGAATCCCCCAATCCAGCTGGGAGCGTTTTTTATCCATTAAGGATGAAATGGCTCGCCTTGGGACAAGAGAATGGTCGCCGGAAAACGGAATCCTTTCATTGTGTGAGGGGGCGGCCGGCGATGTTGTTTCAGCCTCGCTGGATCTTCATCAGCGTTTGTTGCACGGTGGTTTCCGTCCTTCCAATCCCTTGAGAACCGCTTCCCGGTTACTTCTCCTCGCCGGAACCCGGAAATGTCAGGCCCTGGCGAATTTCTTCCAGCTTGCTGAGAATTTTCATCACCGGAAACTTTCCATTCGTTTATCGAATTGGGTCGAGCTGGCGGGGTTGGCGCTTTGCCCGGAACGAATATCCAACGTCGTCAACCGGGTGATCGAATTGCAGTCAGGTCTGATGGAACTGAAACCCGTAGTCTCTCAAAAAACATCTGTCAGTCTGGCTTGCCAACTTGCATTGACCGAATACGGACGCGATCCCGCTGCCAACGCCCTGATACCCAACTGGAAGCCTGTTATAATGCTGCTGGGTGTTTCCAATCTGCTGGGTCAGCGGCGTTCTTTCTGAACAGGCCGGCCTTTTCTCCAGGCCAGATTGGAACAGGCAAACCGGTTGGCATCGAAACGACCGGTCCGCAATCGAGGCGTCATGGTGGGTCACTGTTCGTTGAGTGTTGAATCTCGCAGCTCTGAAAATCAGCGGCATCCGTTGAGCTTCTCAAGCCACGACTTTGTTGAGAATGTCGAACGGGTCGGCAAGCTGCTGTCGGACTTTCTGGAAAGTTCCCGCGAAAGTGCGCGGGAGGTGGTCAGGCTGGACACGGTTTCGCAGTACCGGGAGACACTCGGGTTGCAGGTCTATCTTGATCGAGCGGGAACGCATGGTGATGTGGAACTGATTGAGCCATTCCTGAACAAGTACCTCGACTCGCTGATTCGATTGAATGATCCCCGTTTCATCGGTCACCAGGTCGCTCGGCCCCATTTTGCTTCGGCCCTCGCAGATCTCGTCAACGGCATGACCAATAACGGGATGGCGGTTTACGAAATGGGTCCGGGACAGGTAACACTGGAAAAGTTTATCCTGGACTGGTTGCTGAAATGTCTTCCACAACCTGCTTGGCAGGGAGCGGATGGAATCCTGACTTCAGGGGGCTCAATTGCCAACCTGACCGCTTTGCTGGCTGCCCGAGGGGTCAAGGATCCGGCCAGTTGGGAAGACGGTAACCATTCCAGGCTCGCTTTTCTTTTACCCGAGACCAGCCACTACTGTCTCAAGCGTGCCGTTTGCATCCTCGGGTATGGAGAGTCTTCCATCTTTCCGGTTCCCACCAATGCATGGGGGCAGATTCGGGTCGACCAGTTGGAGGATTCTTTCGAAAGGGCGGTTTCTGCCGGCAGGAAACCGGTCCTGGTTGCCGCCAATGCGGCCTCGACCCCGACGGGTCTGTATGATGACCTGTATTCTGTTGGTCAGTTTGCACGTCAACGGGAACTCTGGTTTCACGTGGATGGTGCTCATGGTGCCAGTGCGTTGGTAAGCGAAAAACACCGGGGTTTGCTGCGGGGGATTGAATTTGCCGATTCCCTGGTCTGGGATCAGCACAAGTTGCTGCAGACCTCCGCACTTTGCACTGCCGTTCTGTTCCGTGAGGCAGCCTCACTGGACCGGATTTTTCAGCAAAAGGCTTCCTACCTCAATCAAAGTCGGGACGAAGAGTCACCCAACCTTTTCCTGCGGACCCTTGAATGTACCAAGGTGCCGATGGGGCTCAAGTTCTACCTCTGCCTGCTGGCCTGCGGACAAAAAGGAATCGCCGAGTTCGTTGACGTGCTTTTCGAACGGACACGCGAGTTCCATGACTTGATTCAGTCCAGGAAGGGGTTTTCCTGTCCCTGTCAGCCACAGTCTAACATCCTCTGTTTTCAATACCGGCCCGACCTTGTCGATCCGTTCACCGTGCGGGAAAAGATCATTCGCCAGGGAGACTTTTATCTGACACAAACTGAATTAAACGGCGAAAAGTATTTCCGGTTCACCGTGGCCAGTCCGGAAACGGACCGGGCGGTGGTGACCGAATTGCTGGAAACCATCGAAAAGGTAGCTGCAGACCAGCCTGGCTGGCAGGAATCCCAGGCAGCGGAAAGGCACTGAAGGGGGCCGCACGTTGATAACTGACTGACCGGGAATAACTGGTCGGGTGCCTGGAAAGTGTCCCTCCGGCAAAGATTTTGACACGACCTGTTTTTTGCGACTTTCAAAATTAACACCACCTTCAACATGAACACTGCGAAGAATCATGACTGAACCGACCGGGGAACCAACGATCCGCCTGGATCATTTTTTGCAAATTTGCGGGGTTCAGACTGGGGGCCAGGCAAAGCAGTTGATCCAGGGGGGTGTCGTGTATGTGAATAATGAACTGGAAACCCGCAGGCGAAAAAAACTGGTCATCGGGGATGTGGTCACCATCGACGGAGAGGAATTCGAGGTCCAGGGAGAATGAAGGAGGCTGTACCCGGTTCTTGTTGGAAACAGGGATCGGCCCTCGTGGAAAAGGTGCCCTATCGGAGCCTGGCAAGTACCTGTTCCGCGGCCCGGGTACCCGATGACATTGCTCCCTCGATTGAGGCAAACTGGAGGTAGTCTCCACAGCGAACGGGGCTCTTCTGTTCCGGTGTGCCCTGCCCTGCCCCTGCCTCTCCGGCGGGTGCCTCGAAAGTTGGCTCCCTCTCCTGGACGGGTAACGCGTTGGGGATCGAATAGGTCTTCAGGTGTTCCCAGTCATCCACCGGACTTCCATACCAGCCTCGCAGTTGTTCACGAACCTGTTGTAACAGTCCCTCGGCATGAGGGTCGCCGTGGGTATCCAGCACGGTGACCGATACCAGCGACTTGCCAACTGGAGCGTAGCCGGGGCTGGCATCGCTTGGAACACACAAGCCGTTGATAGGGCCCTCTTCGTCACCGTTGAGAACCAGCCAGCGGCCTCGCAGTGGGGATCGGTCGGCTGCGAAATAAAAACAGCCCACACCATGGGAACCACCGTCTGCCGGAGAGCCTGAAATCTGCTGAGCGGCCTGCAAGTCAGTTGCCAGAACCACTTCGTCCGCTTGCAGAATTTCACCACTTTCAAGTTGCACGTGACTGGAAGAAAGGTTCTCTATCCGCGTGCCCAGGCGGATCTGGTCATGGGGCAGAGGTTCTGCCAGTTGTCGGATAATGGATTGCATCCCCTGGTTGGGGAGACACGCCAGCCCCGTAGAAAACAGGTGGAACAGGTAGGTGAATTTTCGGCAGGAAGTCGCGAGGCTTTCCTCGAGGAAGACCCCTCCAAAAAAGGGTCGAAAAAATCGATCGATCAGGCGATTTGAAAAACCGAATTCCCGCAGGTACTGGAGGGTTGTTTTCTCAGGAAGCCACTCGCCGCTGTTTGCTGCCAATCGGCTGGTTTCCCGCCGCAGTTTCCACATGCGGATCTTGTCCGGAAACGTGGCGACGCGGGAAAAGGCCGTTGAAAAAAGGTGCCCTGGTCGACGCCAGGGATCACTCAGTTGGTGGAACCGTTGGCCCATTCGGATCAGGGCACCCGGTTCAAAGCTGCCCAGTTTCAGCGAGTTGAAATCGAGCAGGCGTTGGGGAGTCGGGTAGGAATTCAGCAGCACCTGGAAGCCCCGATCCAGCAGGAAACCCTTGTGCCTGTCAGTTCGAATCCTGCCGCCCAACTCGTCCGCAGCCTCGAGGAGAACCGGTTTGTATCCCTTGGCCTGCAGTCGGTTGGCACACGTCAGGCCGGAGAGGCCGCCACCCGCAATGATGATTTTTTTTGCCAATGCATGCTTCCCACTGAAACTTCTTTCGGTCTTCTTCGAATAAACAGACGGTACGGATTCGATTTTGTAGTTGGACCGTGGGCGAGCGGTCCGGAAAAACAGTTGTGACGGGAATCTGCGATGGAAAGCATGCAATGCATGGAAATCTGGGGGGGCAACCGGGAGATTGAAAAGAATTTCCAGACACCTGGCCTGGAGATTTACGTCTACAGTCAACCCTTTGAGGGAAGTGAGACCGGTGGTGGCGATATCTACTACCTGACCTCCTGTGCTTCCGGCAGGATTTCCCGTTTTCTCCTGGCCGACGTCAGTGGCCATGGGAAAGACGCCTCCGAGTTGGCGATCAAGTTGAGAGACATGATGCGGGCCAACGTGAACCGGATCAGCCAGGAGAGTTTTGCCCAGAAGGTGAACCGGGAATTCAGCTCGGTTGCCGAAAATATGGGGTTCGCCACGGCGGTGATTGTCACCTTTTTTCGTCCTTCGAGGCGACTGACCATCAATATCGCCGGGCACCCGCACCCGGTTTATTACCAAAGCTCGGAAAATCGTTGGAAACTGGTAGACATCGATCCGGTACCCAACGCCCTTCACAATCTTCCGTTCGGAATTCACGAGGGCGTCGCCTATCCCAACCGGAGAATTGACACCCGGACAGGTGACATGTTCCTGCTTTATTCAGATGCGTTTATTGAATCGGTCGGCGCGGATGGAAAACAACTGGGGCACCAGGGGTTGGTGAACATTCTCAACGAGCGGGAAACCGGGGGTCCCGAGGAAGTGATCCCCTACCTCCGTAAACGATTGTCCGAGCTCTCTGACGAAAACCTCAAAGGGGATGATGCGACTGCGATTGTCGGCTTGATGACGCAGAGCAAAACGAGCTGGAAAAACAACCTGCTGGCTCCCTTTCGCTTGCTCGGTTCGGTCAGGGATCGCACCGCGCTCCAACCGGGATCTTGAGCAGCAGGCGAAAGGCTTGATTCGGTTTTTCCGGGGCACCACTCAGGCTGGGCCATTCCAATTGAACTTTCTGGCCGGGCATCTGATTCCTCCGCCAGTGGCCGGTGCCCGGCAACGCTGCGTGGGGTATTCGGGCTGGTTTTGAAAAACACCGAACGGATCTCTGTCTGGAGGGACACGATCCTGCCTGGGCGCCGACCATCCGAAAAAAACACCCTTCTTCGCCGGTCGGTTCTTCCTGTATGCTGCATCCAGTGGCAGCGCGGATATCCTTGCCGGTTGGATTACGGGGCCGGAATCCACGCGAAGCGGAATTGGCCCTAACTCACGTTCCCCGTTTTTTCTGCGGGCGCCGATGATCCCAGCATCAATTCTTCGCGTTCCTTTTCCGTGATGGCATTGCGGGATTGTGTGCCAGAAAACCAGAACGCCATTCCGGCCAACACGAAAAATCCCAGGATGATCCACTCCGTAGGCCAGGCCAGCATGACGGGGCTTCCCGGGTACAGCATCATCAGCAGGATCAAACCTGCACCGAAACCCGCCAGCACGGGAACCAGCCTGCCTCGCAATCCCGTCAGCCGGTCATCGATTCCCCGGATCCGGAACAATGAAAAGGCCACACCCAGGAAAGCCACGGCGATAAAGAGAGAACCGACGTTGACCAGAAGCAGCACAGCCTGTTTGCCCAGCAAGGCCCCGAGAAAGGTCACCAGCCCACAGAACAGAATCGATGCGGTGGGAGTTCCGTATACGGGGTGAGGTCTTCCGAAGACCGGATTGATGATCCGGGCCCGACCCAGCGCAAAAATCACCCGGCTTGCCGAAAGAAAAAAACCGTTCCAGCTGGTCAACAATCCGACCAGTCCGACCAGCAGGACCAGACGCGCCCAGAGTAACGAGCTACTGGCCTTTTCAAAGGCCCTGGCCGTTGGCAAAGGGTCATCGATGATGTCGGTCCACGGGGCAGCCATGCCGGCGCTGAGGAAAACGAAAACATAAAACAGGGTGGAACCGAGAATGGCCAGGATCAGCATGCGACCGAGCAGGCCTGGGGACACGTCTTCTTTTCTCTCTTCGGCGACCTGGGGAATGGTGTCGAATCCCACAAACCAGAACGGGGTTGTGACAAAGACCATCAGGATACCTGTCCAGAGCCCCTTCCCCCCGTTGCCGAATCCGGGCTCGAGGTGCGTGGGACTTCCCTTGGCAAACCCGACGGAAATGAAAAGAATCGCACTTCCCAGCAGCAACAGCGTCAGCAATGTCTGGGTTCCACTGGCAAGGGAGACTCCCCGGTGATTCATCCAGGCCAGCAATCCGGTCAGCAAGGCAGCCAGAAGGAGGTGGGAACCGTAAACGGTCGAACCATTGAATTCATACAAGGGCCAGTAGTCCACGTTGACCAAATAGGAGACCACGATCCCGATGGAAACCGCCTCGAACGCAGAAACGAACAGGTAACCCAGTGCAAGGCACCAGCCGACGATAAAGGACTTTGAAGCGCCGAAAGCGCGGTAGGCATAGGCGACCTCGCCACCGGTGACCGGAATCCGTCTCATGGCGTCGGCATAGCAGGTGCCAATCAGCATCATCAATCCGCCTCCCAGCAAAAAGGCGACGATGGTTCCCAGCGGTCCGGCGTTGGTAAACATGCCTTTCAGGCCGGTGATCCATCCCACTCCGATCATCGAGCCAAGGGCCAGGGTGAAGAACCCGAATCCTCCAATTGCCTTTTTCAGTTCGGGACGTTGCTGCATGATCTTTTGCCGGTCTGTTTGCCAGGGGACTTGTCTGAACGGACAGTTTGACATGCAATGAATTAAACCGCCAGCCACGCTACAGGCATCGCCAGGCGTGCGGTCGCATTTGTTTTTCGCAATGGAAATCCATGAATCGCTCGAATTCGCATCTGTCCAATGCCTGGGCTCGTATCCATCCGGTACCGATCGTGCGTGGAAAAGGCTCGTTTGTTTTTGATGACCAGGGGAACCGGTACCTCGACTTCACAAGCGGTATTGCCGTCACATCCACCGGGCACTGCCATCCGAAAGTCGTCGAGGCCATTCAACGACAGGCGGAATCGTTGATCTTCGGCCAGATGAATTGTGTGATTCCGGCCGTGACCATGGACTACGCGCGGGAACTCGCGGAGGTCTGCCCCGAGGGCATTGATTCCTTTTTTTTCTCCAATAGTGGCTCGGAAGCCGTCGAGGGTGCCGTCAAGCTGGCCAAGGTAGCCACTGGAAAAACAAACCTGATTGCTTTTTCTGGTGGTTTTCACGGGCGAACTTCCATGGCCATGGCACTGACCACCAGCAAGGGCGTGGTTCGATCGGGCTATCAACCCTTGCCGTCGGGAGTCTTCATCGCTCCCTTTCCAACAGCCTTTCATCTGGGGTGGACGGAAGAAGAGGCGACCCGGTTTTGCCTCGACCGATTGCAGGAGATGCTGAAGAGCCAAACCCGTCCCCAGGAAACAGCTGCCTGCATCCTGGAACCGATTCTGGGCGAAGGGGGATATTTGCCCGCCCCGGCGGCTTTTCTGCAAGGCTTGCGTCAGATATGTGATCAAAACGGTATTCTCTTGATCCTTGACGAAATCCAGACCGGTTTTGGCAGGACAGGCAGCATGTGGGTTCATCAGGCCATGAATGTTGAGCCCGATATTCTGACCATTGCCAAGGGGATGGGGTCAGGGTTGCCGATCTCCGGGATCGGCTGTTCCGGGGAAATGATGTCCAAGTGGCAGCCAGGAACACATGGCGGGACCTACGGTGGTGGGTCGGCCATCGCCATGGCTGCTGCCCGGGCGACCCTGCAGGTGATTCAGGAAGAGGGTTTGGTGGAGAATGCATCGGAACAGGGGCGACACCTGCGCCAAACGCTCGAGGAGATAGTGGATCCCCTGGATATGAAAACGGACGTTCGGGGGGCCGGTCTGATGCTTGGCGTCGAGTTCTGTACGGACCAACCAGGCTGGGTGCCAAGTTTGCAGGAGGAGTGTTTGCGCCGCGGGCTGATCCTGCTGAATTGTGGTTTGGACGGAAATGTGGTCCGTTTCGTTCCGCCGCTGACTGTTTCGGCCGACGAAATCGACCAGGCGATGGCCATCCTGCGTGAGGCGGTTCAGGCCATTGCCTGATGGTCTTCCAGCAGGAGGCAGACTCGCCGCGGATCCGCACCCGGCAGGTTGCCTGCCGGAAATGCCGGATAGCAACCCGACCGGAAATCTGCAGCTTGTCGATTCCGCTTTTCAGTCAAGCGGTTTTCGCTAGAATAAGGGCCGCATTCGTCTCCTCCAGTCCCCGGACGATCCGGGGTCCAGGTTGAGTCCATGCCCGAGTGGCGGAATTGGCAGACGCTCAGGATTTAAAATCCTGTGTCCCTTGGGACGTGCGGGTTCAAGTCCCGCCTCGGGTACTCGGTTTTTTAAGGCTCAAACGGCTCTCTTCTACTATTCTCTTTCTGATTGCTAAGAATCAACCGGAGTCAAATCCGAGGCAGAATTGGTCGGATCTCTGATGTTCTGTCGGTCCGATGCAACGCTATCTCAATGAATAGCTAATTTACAACCAACACAAGTTGCCGAGGAAATGATCACACACAGGACTTTAGTCCTGTGTCCATCTTTGTTGGATTGTCGAGATGACTCTAGCAGGGGAAATCGCGTTCTTGTGCGAAAAGTGGAGGGTAACTTTGGCTCCTGTCTCGTGAACTGGGTGCTCATTCAATGCATGAATGTCGAATTGAATTTATGAGGCAAGTCGGTTCGATATGTTGTTGGCAATTTTAGGGGATAAGACGAGGATTAAGTTTTGGATAGTTACTTATTGGAATCGATGTGCCGTGGTATGTTCCAAATGGCATGGAACCT
>JAYZFP010000003.1:0-28230 GCA_036336715.1 Planctomycetota bacterium | reverse complement strand
GTTTTTCAAACAGGAAAAATGAAACGCATCTCAAAAAGCCGTTTGTCAACCTGAACAACCAGGCCGTCTGGCTCTACTCAGCCCAGAAATTCCTGGATCGTAAAGATGTCGGTCAGTTGATCGTGGTGATTTCCCCGGAGGACGAAGAATTCTTTCGGATGAAATTCAATGCCAACCTCGCGGTGATGGGATTCAGCCTGGTCCGGGGAGGCGCGGAACGGGTGGACTCGGTACGCAATGCCCTAACGGAAATCAGTCCCGAATGTGACTACGTGGCCATTCATGACGCTGCCCGCCCCTGCCTGCAGGACAGCTGGATCGACGCCGTCTTCAGCCAGGCCCAGTCCGGCGGTGCGGCGATTCTGGCCTCCCCCATCGTGGGAACGGTCAAAAGAGTGGACGCGCAAAGCAACCAGGTCTCGGAGACCGTTTCGCGCAAAGGTCTCTGGCAGGCCCAGACGCCCCAGGTTTTCCGCAAACAGGTTTTGATCGACGCCTATTCCAGCTACCAGGGGCATGCCACCGACGACTCCCAGGTGGTCGAAGCAAACGGACAGGCTGTGGATATCGTCCCTTGTCCTCAGACCAACCTTAAAATCACCACGCAGGAGGATCTGAAGCTGGCGACAGGCATTTTGCGTTCCGCTCCCAAGGAGAACATCCTTGCCGACATGGCATCCCAGACGCCCCGAAAACCGGGCAACCTCGATGACCTGCTTGGCTGATGCAATCGACGCCAAGTGCGATCGAGGGACAGGAACCGTGCAATCCCTGAAACCAGGGCAGGGCTCCAGGAACCAGGCCCCGGGCGATCATGGAAACTGGAGATGATGAGCCAAGGTATCCCGCATCCTTTGAGACGATTGCTGAGATGAGTGAGAAGTCGGGCGGATCCCTGGATGGCAGGGACCGCAACCATTCACCCACTGCCCCTGCGGGCGGCCGCCGCTGGTTTTGGCGATTGCTGCGATCAGCAGGCGGGGTTTACCTGCTGATTCTGCTGCTGCTTTTTCTGGGCGAGCCCTTTCTTGTCTACCCGGTTCTTCTGTTCGGTGAACCGGATTCGGCCGAACTGACTGCCGACAAAGGAACCCACCTGTTCGATTGCCATACTAGGTCGCAGGATGGAAACCGCATTCACCTCGTTCATTTCTGCCCCCCGGAACGGCCTGTCAGGGAGCAGAGTGTGATCCTTTACTGCCATGGGAATGGAGAGTCGCTCAGCGGCTTGAAACCATTCGTGGTTTCGCTGGGCCAGCGTTACGAAGCTTCCGTGGTAGCCTTCGATTACCGCGGCTATGGAAACAGCGAAGGCTTTCCCCATCAGGCGGGAATCCTCGAGGATGCAACTGCTGCCTATCACTACCTGGTTGACCAGGGGTACCGTCCGTCCAACATCACGATTTTCGGTCGCAGCCTGGGTGGCGGCCCTGCCTGTTACCTGGCGGCGACTCAGGAAATTGGTGGCCTGGTGCTGCAGAATACGTTTTCCTCGCTGGTCGATGTGGCGGCCGAAAAGTATTTCTGGGTACCGGTAAGGTGGATGATGCGGAATCGCTACCCCTCCACACAATGGATCGGGCGATACAGCGGGCCCCTGCTGCAGACACATGGCACCGACGATACCGTCGTCCCTTTTTGGCAGGGAAAAAAACTGTTTGATTCAAGCGCCTCTCCGACAGGGAAAAAAAGATTCCTCGTTCAGCAGGGCGGCCGCCACAATCAACCTATCTCACCCGAGTTTGACCGGGCACTGCGGAAATTCGTCCACAGGCGACTTCCCTGAAGCGACTCCCGGCACCGAAACACCGAAGCGGAAAGGGACCCTGGTTCCTCGGGACCTTACAGTCAAAATCACTTGTCGTCCTGGAGGGAAAACAGGGCCAGAGAACGGCTGGAACCGACATACAAACGGTCACCTGCCGCTGCAAGCGAATAAACCCTCTCTCCGATTTTCGCGATCCGCCTCAATTCCAGGGTGGTTGCATCAATGCTCACAACATCCCCCCTGGAGGTACCACAGATCACCCCACCGCTGTCGGCCCGCCACAGAATCGAGGTAGGAACCTGCTCCAGCCTTTTGAAACGCACCATTCTCCCGAGCGTCGGTTGCCAGAACCGAACCGTCCGGTCACGAGAAACGGATGCCATCATGGGCGGCCCCTGGAGGTTCCCCCGGGACGCCATGTCGAGGACATCCGCCTGGTGATGCATCAGGGTCCGCAAGGTTTTTCCACTGGCTGGATCCCACAGGCGAATCGTGTTGTCCATACCCGCGCTCAACACCAGTTCACTGCCCGGAAGGTGCAACACTTTCAACACCCTTTTGGAGTGGTCCTGAAACCGCAGCCCCGGCTGAAACGCGAGCGACCATTGGGAGACCGATCCATCACTGGAAGCCGCCAGTAGCCGGTTCCGGTTTTTGCAAACGGAGTGAATCACGTCCGGGTGACCGATTTTGCGCCGTTGAAGGGAATAGGGATGCTCGACCGAGTAGCATTCGAGCATTCCCTGTTCGGCGGGATTCCCTCCAGCAGCAATCAGCACCTGGTCAGCCACCAGCAGATCATGAACAACCGCCAGCTCCGAAGGGAGCGTCTGCAGATGCTCAAGCTCCCGATCAAAAACAGTGATCCGGTTGGATGTGCCGGCAAAGACGCTCCCCCCCCTGTCGATCGACAGGGAAATGACAGGCGCACGCAAAGACACCCGGGCCTGCGGTTCCTGGCTCACACCTTCCTGCAGCAAACAGCCTGGGAAAACAGGATTCCAGGCCAGGATCAGCAGAATTGAGCAGCCAAAAATTTGAAAGGATCTCCGCATCGCTTCTCCCTGAGTGGAATTCCCCCCCGGTTTCAAAAGAGCCCCTCAATCGGCAGCGCCCCGTTGGCAAGGCGAATGGGACGCCCGTCGGGAGACTGCAGTTTTCCATTTGGATCAACACCCAGCGCCTGATACAGCGTGGCAACCAGCTGGGATGGCGTGACCGGATTCTCTTTGGGACTTTCTCCCTGGAGATCACTGGAACCGTAAATGACTCCGGGACGAATTCCTCCACCGGCCAGCAGAACACTGAAAACCCTCGGCCAATGATCCCGTCCAGCGTTGACGTTCAACTTGGGTGTCCTGCCGAATTCTCCCATCACGACCACCAGCGTCTCCTGCAACAGCCCCCGGTCGCCCAGATCATCCAGCAACGCCGAAAGGGCCATGTCCAGCGAAGGGACCAGCCCCACCGGAACTCGGGCACCATCGTATCCGTCCTTCAACCGGGTCACCATTCGGTCGTGGGTATCCCACCCCCGATTATTGACCGTTACAAAAGACACCCCCCTTTCGACGAGGCGGCGGGCCATCAGGCAGCATTGGCCAATCGACTTCAGACCATAACGCTGCCGGGTCTCCTGCGGTTCCGCCTGAACATCAAAGGCGGCTTTGGCCGGTCCCGAAGTCAAGAGCCGAAAAGCCTGTTCAAATTCGGCATCCGGTCGAGCCCTTTTATTTTCCACCAGGTCTTCGATACCACCCAGCAACTCCTCACGTCTCCTGATCCGCTTTTCGTCCAGGGAGGGAAACCAGTCCAGGTCACGTACCCGAAATTCCTTTGCGGAAGGATCCCCTCCCACCTCAAAGGGGCGATTCTGACTACCCAGGAAGCCGGCGGGTGAAAACTGGCTGCCCCCTACCCTGTGGTCCGGGACAGCCACGTTGGACGGCAGGCTCTGTTTGTTGTTTCGCAGGTGAGTGACCACGGTCCCAAACGCGGGGTAATCAATTGCGGGCGTCGGCTTGAAACCGGTCAACAGGTAATGGGTTCCCAGGTTATGCTCTCCCAGGGGTGAGGTCATCGAACGAATCAGTGACAGCTGATTTGCCCGAGCCGCCAGCCGGGGGAGAATCTCTGAAAACCGGATTCCCGGAATGGCCGTTCGGATAGCGGAAAACGGACCACGGACTTCCTCGGCTGCCTCCGGTTTGGGATCAAACATCTCCAGGTGACTGGGACCTCCATCCAGCCAGACCAGGATGCATTTTTTGCCTCCGGCAGGTTGAACGGTCGCCGGCAGCCGGGCCTCACCCATCGCGTGAAACCAGGGCAATGTATTCAGCAGCCCTGCGCATCCACCAATCCTGAGAAAACTGCGCCGATTCATCTGTTTGCCTCATTCATTGGATGCTCGAAAACTCACGACTGTTCACAAGAGACCATACCGCGTCCTGGAGAAACTCCTTCTGCGCTTCGGGCGAAGCACCCGTCCTTTCCATTCGTTTCTGCCAAAAAGCCTCTTCGGTCGGTTTCATCGGTCGGGCAAGAGCCTCCTGGTAAAATCCACTGAGAACCTTCATGAGATCCTTCTGCCGCTCATATTGCTGCCAGGGTCGGCTATCGGCTCGATGAATCCAGCGGTTGAGAAACTCACCATTGATGAGATGGATTTTTTGCCGCATTCCGCCAACGGTTTGAATTTCGGCCCCACCGCATTTCCTCCCGTCACAGCCAATCAGTAACCCAAGAGACGCATCCATCCGCCCAGGATCGAGATGATTTACCGCACGGCGGTTGGTGGAACCAAGGATCAGTTGCTGGCACACATCATGATAGACCTCCGGCGAAAGGGGTTTCTCCTGGTAGCTGGGGACATGTTTGGCCAGGGGAGACGCCAGGGACCGGGAGGCATACAGCCTGCTGGTCACGATCTGCTCAATCAACGGTTCGAAGCGGGAACCACCTTCCCGGAACAGTCGCGCCAGGGTCTGCAAGAGCTCCGCATCGATGGCCGGGTTATCGGGACGGAAATCATCTACAGGCTCCACCACTCCCCGGCCGAGGAAGTGTTTCCAAACCCGGTTAACGATCGATCGGTCAAACTGCGGCTGGTCGATCAACCATTCGGCAAATCGGGTTCTCAGACCCGGTCTTCGCACCAGGTCCTGCTCTCCGGGAATCCTCGGAATCGCCGGTCGTCCGGTACGGGGTTGGATGACGGTACCTTGAGGAAAGTCGGTCACCGTTTTGCCCCGTTTGAGCGTGGCAAAAATCGCAGCCAATCCGTGATAGTCCTCCTGGGTCCACCGGTCCAGCGGATGACGGTGACAGTTGGCGCAGCCGATCTGAATTCCCAAAAACGACCGGGCAACCCCTTCGGCTTCCTCGCGGGCGTCCGAAAAAAGGCGATGAAAAACGGGAGGCCCCGGGGTATGAGTCTCCCCGGTCGATATCACAAGGTCACTCACCATTTCGGACCAGGTGCTTTTTTCCATCAACTGTTTTCGAATCCAGCCATTCAGTTCCCTGGCGGCCTCACGATCCTCTCCCGGTATCCGAAAGCGTATGGTTTTGCGAATCCAGAAAGTCCAGAAATCTGCATGGGATGGCGAATTCAACAACCGCCACACCAGTCTTTTCTTTTTGTCCGGCTGACGTGAGTGGAGGTAACTGCTGAGCTGCTCTGGCGTGGGCAATTGTCCGGTCAGGTCAAGGTAGAGCCGCCGCACCAGTGTCGACTCGTCTGCGGCAGGCGGCAGTGGAAGATTCAATCGCTGGTAGGACCTGGCCACCACCTGGTCGATCGGTCCGGCAGGTTCATTCCCCCAGCCCTTTGAAGTGCTAGCATCCTGTTCCCTCGAATCAAAAGGCTTGATGATTGTCACCGTCTTGGTGAATTGAAGGTACTTCACCAAGAGGGAGAATTTTCCCGGCTTGAGTACGGTCACCCATCCATCCGGTTCAATATTTACCGAAGAAGGATGCGGTGAAACCAGGGTAGCGTCTGCAGTCACATCCCGCGTACCGATGTCCGAGTGAGCTTTCACCCGCAGCAAGAACCGATCGGAATCGCCCGCCACGAATTCATTCCGTGAGACGGCGATCGAACGGACCCGACGCAGCCGCTTCGCGGAGGCCCCCTGCTCGATCCAGGAACGGATTTTCATGGCCGGCAGGGACTGCGGGGCAAACCGCTCCCCGCCTCCGTGGCTCAGCCTTTCGGTCGCTTTTTTCAGGATCAGGCTCTCACCCGGTCGGGCCAGGTGGACCCGCCGCCCTTCCAGCTGCTCCACAACCGCCCGGAAATCCAGATCAGGATCACCGCCAAACAGAGAGAGCTTGAAGTCCCCGCGCCCGGTGGCCGAGCCATGACATTCGGCCGCATTGCATCCGAACCTGGAAAAGAGCGGCATGATGTCCGTAGCAAAGTCGACCTTTTGCAAAGGCTCCCGGGGAGGCGAGGCGACCGTTTGCTTGCCGGAAGCCGCGCTTTGCTTTTGATCCGCCCGGGTAGGGGAGGGCTCCTGGGCAGGTGCTGATGGCAGCCATTGCGGATGGGTGCTGAAAAAAACGGCCAGCAGTATTCCGATGATTCTCATTTCGGTTAGCCGGGGGAAACTCACTTCTCGACCTGATTACCAACTGTCGGCTTTTTTCCTGCTGCCGGGGCGGGTTCCCGGGCCGGGTTCTTCCTGGCAGGCGCGAACTCCTTCGACCACTTTTCCAGGTAGGCCTGGGCTTCGGGGGTACCGTAGTTGCCAAGTTTGCCCGCCTTGATGATTCGATTGGAGACCTCGTGAATTCTTTTGCGCAATGCAGCATCCCGTGCGGCAGCGGCCTCAATTGCCCGTGCCTGGGTCTCGACCATTTTCCCGGTATTGGTTTTCTGGATAAAGGGACGCATCAACTTTTCATATTTCCCGGCAGCCATCCGGCCGGATTGGCCCTCGATGCCCAACTCCCGGTTGGTTGGCATTTTTGGGTCTCCCAGCGACCTGGCAACTGCCGAGCACAGTTTACGCGCATCTACCTGGAGACTGGGTTGGATGATGGCAAAGTTATCGAGGACCTTCCTGTTTTTGGAGACGATCCCGGTGATCTGCATTTTCCGGTTCAGACCGAAAGCTCCCGGTCCCTCTTTACCATCAGGAGAAATCGAAACGTTGACCCCGGCCGGCAATGCCTGTCTGGCGCGGTTCATCCAGTTCTCGGTTTCGGTGGGATCCGCGGTCAAAAAGATGATCTGAGTTGCAAAGCTGTCGACCTACCGTTTCCTGCCGTAGTTGGCTACCAAGCGGACCAGCCCGACCGAGGGTCGGGTCACTTCGTGAACAAAAATGACCAGGTTGGGCTTTTCCCCGACCTTATCCAGCAAGCCAACCTCTTTCCCCTGGTCCGGACCGAAGATGACTTTCAGGCGGCAGTCGGGCAACGGTTCCCCCGGTTGTGGACCGGAGAATTCCTCCGGTTCCTCATCAATCCCGCTTGCCACGCAGGCTGCAATCGGATGCAGACCGGTCAGCAAAATGAAAACGAACATCAGGGCAAACGGAGTCAGGCCAGATTTCATGCGGCTACCAGCAGGAACGGGGAAGATGGATCCAGACCCGATTGTAACTGTTTTGGGGAGCGGTCAAATCATTCCTGTCCCAAGGCGTGTTTGTTTTCCAAATCGCCTGTTTTGACGTCCCCCTGGGTTACTTTCCGAGCTGATCGTGCTTCTTCAGCCTGGATTTCGCAGAAATATCATACTTTTCAGCTCCGTTTCACGTGAAAACATGTCCGGAAAGGCGATTTTTTTTCTGGGGGCCCGTTTCACATGAAACAGCTGCTCCCTGGCCGGTCTCGCCACCCGCGCCCCACTGGCTCTTTCAGGCAGATCTGCCTGGGTGCCCTTCCCTTCCAACCTGAGAGGGAATTCGCATTTCGCCATTTTTCCGGAATTGGTAAAAGACCTACCCGTTTTTTCACTTTCCATAAAAAACCAGCTTCCGGTGGCCAGAATTATCTGCATTGCGAATCAGAAAGGGGGCGTCGGCAAGACGACCACCGCAATCAATTTAAGCGCATCCCTGGCGATGGCCGGCAAAAGGACTCTGCTGATTGATCTGGATCCCCAATGCAACGCCACCTCCGGCTTTGGACACACAGCCGCCCCAAACCACCCCCTGACGCTGCTGACCCCCTGCCGTGACAAATGGCTGCCCACCGGAATCGATACCCTGAAACTGCTTCCCGGCAGCCGAAATTTTCGTGATACAGAAAAACTGGCCACTGGATCTATTTCCAGCAAGGAGATCCTCCGAAACCATATCTCGGATGCCGCCGGTCAATTTGCATTCATCGTCATCGATTGCCCCCCCTCTTTGGGGGAGCTGACCCGCGCCGCACTGGCCGCCAGCACCGAGGTCCTGATGCCGATCCAGTGTGAATATTTTGCCATGGAGGGACTGACCCAGATGATCGAAGTCATCCGGGACATCATGCAGTCGCCCACCAGGACCGAACTGGAATTCAGCGGCATCCTGCTGACCATGTATGACCACGTCTACCAGCTGACCCGCGAAGTGGACGAAGAGGTGCGCGAATTTTTTGGAGACATCGTTTTTGACACCGTGATTCCCCGCGATATCTCGGTCGCCGAATCGGCGAGTCACGGTCAACCCGTACTGGAATACGCTCCCCGTTCGCCGGGGACGCGAGGCTACATTGAATTAGGGATGGAGATTTTGGAACATGTCTAAAAAGAAAAGACTGGGACGCGGGCTGGAGGCCCTGCTGGGTGTTGGTGGGCAAAAGGACTCCACCGGGGAAAACCAATCCGGGGAAAACCAATCAAAGGATGAGATCGATCCGGGCAGGATCAGCCTTGAAAACGGCGGCCCGGTAACCAACTCAACGGAAGACACTTCCACCGCGTCTTCCAAACCGACAGCAGAGGATGCGGACGAACCCAAGATCCTCCCCTTCAAGCGGGAACGCAAGGAAGCGAGGACCCCACGGGGTCCCATTGACTCCTCCCGCCCTGCAACGGTTGCCATGCAACCGGCAGAAAAACCGGAACCCACTCCCCCGGCCCAAGAGGAGGTCGGCGCCAAGGATATTCGGGCCAAGGATTTGCCCAACAAAATGCCTCCTGCCACCACCCGGAAAAAAACAGCCACGCAACCTGCGGATGTTATGGAACTGAATGTCTACGATGTCGACGACAACCCTTTTCAGCCACGCCGTGAATTCAACAAATCCGAAATCGAGTCTCTGGCTGAAAGCCTGAAAACCCACGCCCAATTGCAGCCGATCCTGGTTCGAAAAACGGGGGACCGCTACCAGTTGATCAGTGGTGAACGAAGGCTACGGGCCGCCGTTCACGCGGGCTGGTCCAAAATTCGAGCCCAGGTTCGCGAGGCGGACGATCGCCTGGTAGCTGAGCTGGCAATCGTGGAAAACCTGCAAAGAAAAGACCTCAATCCAATTGAAAAAGCACTTTCCTTTCGGCGTTACCTGGACGAACATGCCTGCTCGCAGGAGGACCTCGCAGGCCGGCTGAAGATTGACCGTTCGACGGTCACCAACCTGTTGCGACTGTTGGAATTACCGTCGGCCGTTCAAAAAGCGCTGCAGGTCGGACTGATCTCGAACGGCCATGCTCGCGCCCTGCTTCCTCTCGGCGAAGAGCATTTGCAGATCGAGTTCTGCAATCGAATCCAGCGTGAAGGACTGAGCGTTCGGGCGATCGAGCAAATGGTCCGTGAAAAGATTGAGCAGATAGACAGTGTCGGTGGCAAATCTTCATCCCGGGCGCGAACCAAAAGTGGCCAGATTCTATCCCTGGAGAAAGAACTTCAAATCGCACTGGGAACACGGGTGGAAATAAAACCCTCAAGCAAGGTCAAGGGAAAAATAACCGTCCACTATTCGAGCCTGGAAGAATTTGAACGTTTGCGTCAGTTCTTCGGCGACTCAGAAGACCAGAACAACAAGGGTGCAGCCTGAACGGGTTTCCGCAAGGCGAATTTCCGGGGAAACCGGGACAGACGCGTTGCAGGAAATTTGAATGACCACTAAATTATCTCTTTGCGATTTTCGGCCGCGGTGAGCGTCGAATTTTGCTTGGGCAGTCAGAAGGCCTCGGTTTTCCCGCACAAAGTTCATTTATGGGCCGGCGTGAAACGAGGGATACATCAGATCCCTTTTGCCTGTTGAAACTACCGAATTCAGGTGAGCCAGTTCCTGGTGAACGTCTGTTTCGGGGCGTAGCTCAGCCTGGCTAGAGCGCTTGCTTTGGGAGCAAGAGGTCGCATGTTCGAATCATGTCGCCCCGACTTTCTCTTTACCAACAAATAGTTGATCGGAGCGCACTCTGTTGTTCGAAGCGCACTCTGTTGTTCGAAGCGCACTCTGCGTTACCGGAATCGAGGGTTCCGTGCGATTGTTTGAAAACGGTAATTGCCGTTTTTCAAGAAGGTAATCGCAAATAAAAAAGCCACCAAAGTATCGACAGAAACAGGCTGGAAAAATTGTATCTCGACAACTGCACAAAAATCACCGACCGCGGTGTGGGTTTCCTTTCGGGTTTGGAGAACTTGGGTGAATTGCCCCTCAGCGGCTGTCTCGGTTTAACCGATGATGCCCTCAAAACAGTTGCCGGTCTCAAAACGCTTCGATACCTGGTTATCGAGAACTGTCCCGGGCTGACCCGTGAGCAAATCGAAAAGCTGGAAACCGCCCTGCCCGATTGCGACATCGTGCGGGACTGACGTGACTCCGCTTTTTTCCGAACGGATTTTGCCATTGCTCGACAAGGCAACCGGACCAGCTGATCCGTGGCCTGCTTCCGGGATCCTGGATAATCCTCAGCTTTTTCTTCCTCAAAACGCGTTACCTGCACAGCTTCAGTCCAATGATGCGGTCGCGAGTCACGTCCCCTCACCTTGCCCCGTGCCGCGCAGCGTTTGGTTGTATCAACGTCCCACCGGCAGAAAGTTCCTCTCCACAGCAACCAAGCCGTTGGCAGAACCGGCTTTGTGGAGCCGGAAAACGGGAAACACCGCTTGCCGGGTGGTAGCAAGCGGTGCCTGACGGGGAGGTCAGTGGTTCGTTTCCCAATTGGGAAGGCAGGTAACCAGGGAGTCATACCGATTCCAGGAAGCGGTCGGTTGCTTTCTGCCCTGGAAACACCTTATTGATCCAGCAGGTGACTTGATCAGCTTTCATGCACCGGGGTGCAGGCTAACATCGTCGAAATAAATTCCGTCGCCGCAGCGGCTGGGAATCAGGTGGTCGTACAGGGAAACGTAAAATAGGTTCAATATCACGACCTCCCGTCGGGAATAGGAACCGAGTTCCTCCATGGTAAAACCATGGTTCTTGACCAGGTTATGAATTTGCTCCTCGAGGGAAAACCTGACCACCTGCCCCCCCTGTTCGGTGCGGAAGTACATGACCAGTGAAACATCGTCAAAGTAATGCAGGTGGTCGTACAGGGAGACATAAGAGTTTTGCAGAAACGTGATCTTCTGGTACGTAAATCCATGTTCCTCCACGAGGATGTCCACCTGCTTTTCGAAAGGTCGCAAGGTTTCAGTTTGCGCCTGTGAGTTCGAGCAGGCCATCGACGAAAGAATGATCAGGGCAAGTACAGTTTTCATGGTTGATTCCTTATCAAGAAGAGGAGTCGGAAAAGATCAGTAACAAGGCGATCGCTTCTTTAACAGAACGCGATGTACCCGGGTTGGAGACAGGGATTTTTAAAAAGACCACCCTGGAAAATTTTTGCTGTCACCCAACGGGGTCCCGACCAAATCTTGCGGGACTGGTGAACTGGTTCGCGATCCGGTCCTGGAAATGACCTTGGCTGCACCCCACCACGAATCGGGGCATGTCAATTTTGGAAAAGCACTGGAGGCCAAAGTGTTCAGGGGCCACTTTGGCCTTCCTGCGACTCCCGTCCAACCGGTTTAGCCCCTAAATCTGTCACAGGTGTCCTGAAGGCCGTTTCAATCAAACAACTGCCCCCAAAACAGGGTAATTACGATGGATCTGCCAAAATCCAGTGATCAATCTGTACCTTAGACGGTGTCTTCCAGCGTCGGACGTCGACCTACCTGCAAGGGATTGCATTTGCTGAAACCTTGATCGGGTGCCTACTGGAAATCGGACGGAAGCTAAAATATTCAGAAGACGCTTTCAAAAGGTCATTGAGTTGGCAGTGCAGAATCCTGATTCCAGAAACATCAAGACAATGTTCCGACAACTCATTTACACAAGCGTTGCATCGGCCCCCTTCCAGAGAAGGGAACTCCTCGACCTCCTTCAGGAGTCCCGTGGGTACAATCATGCGGACGACATCACCGGCTTGCTCCTCCATGACCGGGGCAGATTTCTCCAGGTGATCGAGGGTCCTCCCGAGGCCGTCGCCAACCTGCTTGAAAGATTGTCGAGGGATCCCCGTCACGACCGGTTTGAAGTCCACCGGGATGCCCTGACAAATAGCCGCCTGTTCCCGGACTGGTCGATGGGACTGGGTGACCTTTCTGACCCAGCGCTCGCTTTTCTTCCTGGCATGGTACCGGAATCCCAACAGAAAACTCGCCTGCAGTGGATCGTGGAGAGAATCCCCGAATTAGCTGAAAAAATTGGCGAGACCCCCCTGAAATCTGCCTGATCACCCGGGGACACCTTTCTCAGATACACCTCTCTCGGGTAAACCCTGTTTCGTGGGTACAGCCTGCGGACCATCGAGTAGCAAACGGCGAACGACCCTGTTCTTTTGCCAATGATGAAAAGGCACTGGCACATCCAAGGCACTGGCACATCCCAGGGAAGACTTGTTGGTACTCGATGGAAGGGACCCGGGTGGACCTGATGGTGACTCACCAACTCCACGTTTGCAGGAGTATCGAGGGCCCCTTTTCCCACAGGTTCCCCAACCTCTTGGCAGCAGAGACCACCGATGGTTGTGCAAGACTGCCGGGAGTTGATGGAAACGTAACCGGTCCGTCCGCCGAAATTGAAACAGCCGTTTAATCGGCCCCCAGGTAGGCCATCAGGTCCACGATTTCCTGGCGGGAAAAAGTATCCAGCAATCCGGAGGGCATGGGAGACCTGGGAGCTCGCCGGGTACGCTCGATTTCATCCCGCTGGATGACTACGGTGGTCTGCAGGATCGGGTCCACTTCCAACGTAATGGTCTTGGCGTTCACACCATGCACTCGACCGGTATAGGACTTTCCGTTCAGCAGTTCATAGCTTGAGAGCGCGTACTTGGGATCGATCTGCCGGGAAGGTTGAAGAATCGACTCCAGAATCCCCGTCCGACTGTATCGCTTGTGCACGTTGGTCAGATCCGGACCGATCTGTCCACCGGCGTCATCTTTCCGGTGGCAATTCGAGCACTCTGCCTGGACATAAATCCGGCGGCCCCGGCCAGGATCCCCCTTTTCGAAATCCAGCTTCGAGACGCTGTCCAAAGTCCAGCTTCGGACAAACTTGCGTGGGGCTTGGGTACGACCGCTTTTTTCAACCCGGGAATCATTGCCCACAAGCGATTGCAGACGTTTTGTTTCATCCGGGTTCAAACTTTCGAAAAAATCGGTGCGCATCTGGACCAGCACTTTCGGAAGAAGGTGGCCACCGCGAAACGATTCGGACCGTGACAGCCAGAGAACATACCGTTTCTTCTGCTCGGCGTTCAGGGAATCCGCAACATGAAGCAGCGAGCGGGCAAGATGGATTTGAGTTTCCCTGGAGATGCCTTCGTCTTCCAGCAGGCCCAGGGCTGGTTCCACCGCTTCGGGATGGCCGAGGAAAACCAGCAATTCGAAAAGTTCACAGTTCACCGATTCCTGGCTGGCCGGGAAATGGGAACCCATCACTGCGATCAGGCGATCGGCACTCTCTGGCGCGGGGTTTCCGTGGCGGGCAAACAGGATGCCACAGGTACGAATCGCTGAGAGGAGGTGGTGGGGCGTCAAACGTTTTGAGCTTTCAAGCTTTTTCACGGCAGCACAGAGTCTTTCGATCACCCCTCGCTGAAGAGTCTCCCGGGAGGAATCGTTCGACGGGGTACAACGGACCAGTGGCAACAGGGCATGCAAAGCCCGCTCACCTTTTTCCCCGAGTGCTTTTTGCTTCCACTGCTCCAGCGGCTGGCGTTCCACAGCAACCCGTGCGGCATTCCGAACCCATGGATCGGGGTGAAAAAGGTCTTCCCAGACATCCTCAATCGCTCCCGGGTCCCTCTTTCGATGGTACCTGTCCTCGATCTCCCTCCGCCGTTTTTGTAATTGGTTTAGCGGTTCGAGTTCCGTGGAAGAAACAGGATCTCCCTCCCAACTCACCCGGTAGAGAGCCGAGCGGGAGCCCCGCCCACCCGTAATGAAATAGAGTTTTCCGTCGGGTCCAAACTCCATGTCACACACGTTCAGAGGGGCCCCGTTCAGAAAGGACTCCAGTTCGAAAACATACGACCCACCTTGTGATTTACGGTGAGCTGCGAAGATCCTGCCGTTTTGCCAGTCCGCGAGAAAGAGGGCCTTCTGGTAGCGTTCGGGAAACTCGCTGCCGGTCCCGAAGACAACACCGGTGGGCGAACCCATGCCGACGTCGAGGTTACTGGGCAGGCTGTCCGGATAATAGGCGGGCCATTTCCCGCTCCCCCACCTCCAGCCATATTCACCGCCGGAAACCACGTGGTTGATCCGGATCGGCCGGTACCAGGGGGTACCGATATCCCATTCCATGTCCGCATCAAACGTAAACATTTCCCCATGGGGACCGAAAGCCATGTCCACCTGGTTGCGAAATCCACCGGCAATCACTTCCCGCTGACCTCCATTGCGGTCCATCCTGAGAAGGAAACCAACCCGCTCGTCCTGGCCAAGGTCCCTTTTCTGCGGAATCAACCAGTCATTTTCCGGGTTCCGATAGGGCGAGGAAGCCATCGTTTCGGCAGGAAAGGCAACATCGTTGCCGACCATCAGGTAAATCATACCGTCCGGACCCAACCGCATCTGGTTGGATCCATGTCCGTAACGGCTCCGGTAGTCAAACTGCATCAGCTCCACGCTGGTTGCATACCGGTCATCGCCATTGCGGTCATCCAGCCGAACCAGCTTTCGGCTGTCGGTTGAATTGACGTAAATACTCCCGTGGGCAAATAGAACCCCACGACAATGTTTCAATGTCTTTTCCAGGCGCTCAAAACGGTGTTCCTTTTTTCCCAGCGTGATGCGGGCAACCCCCACCCGATCGAGTCCCAGGATGATCCGGCCCCGGTCATCAAAACAGAGGCTGATCCATGAGTCTTCCCCCTCATCGGCGGAACGAATCCTCTCGACGTGGAAACCTTTGGGCCGCCGGATGGATGCGGGATCCGTTGGCTCCTCGGCTAACGACTCCCGCGTTGAGCTCCACAGGAGGGAACCGGCGAGGCACAGAAGGGGTGCTAAGTTTCGATACATGGTTCAAAATCCCGGACCGGGTTGGTTGGGCGTTTTCAGTTGGGCGTCCTGGAAACCAATTTTACCCGCTTTGCCACCGTCAGAAATCATGGCAACTGGCAACCGCGCCGGAGAAGCTCCGCGACCTGGAATTCCCGGGAGACACCCCTCCAGGCTGGAAAAAATTCAACAATCCCTGCAGGTCGCCGCAGATCCACCTTTTTTTGCATCAAAACACGCAAATCCAAGTGTTTTCTGAGCAGGGCATGGCGGTATGATAGAAGCTCGTTCCAAACACGCGGGCTCTTTCCTGGTCGTATTCCCCTATCAACCTACCATTCCCCGATTCACCCACCATGAGTCATTCAAACATGAACAGTATCCGGCATCGTGAAAATTCAGGCGGTAGCCTATCTCTCAGTCGGCGTCACCTGCTTCATGGAATGGCCTTGGGAAGTGCCGCATTTAGCGCGCCGCTGTTTGCACATAACTCCTCCTCGATATCGACTTCCGCGACTCGACCCAAACGGATCATTTTCTTTTTGCAGAACCAGGGTTTTGACCCCGCCACCTGCGTGCCTGAAAAATTGAAATCGAGTGACTCCCTGGATGGTGTCTCGTTACCGGAGCCAATCCAGGACCTCGAACCGTTCAAGGACCGAATCAACATCATCACCGGTTTGCACGGCCGGCACACCAGTCCCTCCCACAGTGCTTTTTTTGGCGCGCTTGGAGGTTATCGGGGCGGCATTGGAATCGCACCCAGCGGTCCGACCATTGATCATGAACTGGGTAAAAAATTTCCCGAGGCGATCCTGCCGCACCTCTGTATCGGCATGGATGCACTGGAGAACATGATCTCCCGCCCCACCCTGGCAACGCTTTCGGCGGCCGGTGCCGGCCGACCCCTGTACATGCATTCCAACCCCAAAGACCTCTACCAACTCCTGTTTGGAGGAATTGCCACGGGGGACGTCAGGAAAAGATACGAAGCCCGTTCCCGGGTATTCAACCGAATCGAAAAACTGGCTGGGCAGGGAACAAATTCACTGTCAGAAAATGATCGCCGGCTTTATGGCAATTACGTAAATGGTTTCAAGGAAATCAACGGCCTGCGAGACCGACTGGCTGGGGTCTCGGATCACCTGAAAAAATTTGCCCCACGGTACGACGAAAAATTCACGCGCCCCGAATTTGAAACGGACTGGCATGATTCCCTGCTCGATATCGGAATCGCGTCACTCAAATCAGGCATCACCAACGTGCTCACCATCGGCTCCGGTCGAGGAGAAATTTTCGGATCCTGGAAAGGCCTGGGAATCACCAAGCAGGGACACAACCTGGGGCACATGAAACAGCCGGGCAACCCGATCTGGATCAAGATCCGGCAGTACAACTGCCAGATGCTGGTGAAAATCATGAAAGAACTGGAGTCGATGCCGGAAGGGAATGGCTCCATGATGGATCACACGTTGATCGTCTATTCCAGCAACAATGCGGACAAACAGCATACAGCTGGTGGCAACTGGCCCTTTATCCTGCTGGGCAATTGTAACGGTCTCTTCAAAACCGGAGTTTACACCCGTCTCGAGGGGCGCCCGATCAATGATCTTTACACCACGCTGCTGCACGCCATGGGAGACAACGTCGACCAGTTCAACCTGAACAGGAACCTGGCAAAAATGCACTCCTCCCAGGCGGGGCCGATTGAGGAACTGCTCGCCTGACTGCGGCAGGCCTGCTGATACTCTCCCCTTGACTGCATTCCCTGACCTGTGGCGGGAATCCACCGATTCCCTTGGCCGGCAGCGTCCCCCGAAAATCCGCCAGAAACGGTGCCCATGAATCAATTGACTGCTCGCCTCCGCCTGTCCGGTTTCCTCGTAACTGGTTTGCTGTTTTCCCTGGTCGCCACGGGATTGGTTGCCGACGACAGATCTTCCTTCAAGAAGCTGGCACTTCCATTTCTCAAAGCCTATTGCATCGACTGCCACGGTCCGGACGCCGAGGAGGGCGGGGTGGTTCTGCATCAGCTGGACGGTGTGACCCCGGAAAACGCGGAACTCTGGAAAAGGATCTGGGAGCAGGTCGCGTTAAAGGAAATGCCGCCCGCCGATGAAAATTCTCCGCCGCCCCTGTCACGCCTCCGTTTTTCCAATTGGACAACCGGCCAAATCGAAAAGGCCATGCGGGACCTCGGGGGATTCCAGGCTCACCTGCTCCCGGGCAAGGGGAATCACCTGGACCATGATCTCCTTTTTGGAAAATTGCCTGACGACCTGAAACCTGTTTCGACTCCGGCACGCATCTGGCGAATTGCCCCGCAGGAGCAACTCGTGCGTCTGAATGCCCTGATTAACACGGAGCCCCTATATGACCCCGACCGTCCCGGACTGCGGGCCCGCGGCGATCGAATCAACCCAAATGAGGACGGTGAAATCAAGGTCTATTACGGCCTCGACCGGGTGATCGGATGGGTTGGGGGCACAGCAGCCTACGCAGCGGCGATCACGGGATTCCCTCCCATCCTCTCGACTTCCGACCACGCCGGTTTGCGCAACTACCCGATTCTCCATTCCGTCAATGGCGCCGAGGCAACCCAGATTTCAAGCCATGCCGAGGACATCCTGCGATTCATGGCTTTCGGACCGGATGCCGAGCCTTACCAGTTTGCCGACAAGGTCGCCGACATTGACAACAAGTACAAACACGAGGGTCTGCGGGGGCTGGCGCAGAGCCTGTTCTACGGCAAACAGATCAAACGGCCCATCACACCGCTCTACCACCTGATGAATGAAAAGGGGGTTTCCGAAAAACACCTGCGTGATTCCGTAACGTTCCTTTTTGAAGCCCTCACGTGCCGTGCCCCCACCGAGCAGGAAACCCGTGACTACCTTGCGCTGGCCCGGCAGACGATCCGGGATCTTGGCAAGGAAGAAGGAGCTATCCTGGGGCTGGTTCCCCTGTTCCTCGACCGCGAGGCACTTTTTCGCACCGAACTGGCCGACTACGGCCAACCGGATTCCCATGGCCGGGTCATGCTGGAGGGAAACGAACTGATGCTGGCCATCAATTCCGCTTTCAGTTACCTGCCTCCCGATTCTGACCTGAAAAAAGCCCTTGCCGACGGCAAGCTGAAAACCGGAAAGGATGTCGAACGTGAACTGAAAAGGATTCTCAATGATCCTTCGATCCGGAAACCGCGGTTGTTGCAATTCTTCCGTGAGTATTTTGACTATGATCGGGCAGCCTCCATCTGCAAGGACAGCAAAGCCATGGCTTCGGCGGGGGCCAACACCCGGAACTACTACCGGACCCTGGTGGCCATGACGGCACAAACCGACCGCCTGGTGGAACTGATTCTTGAGGAAGACCGGAACGTCCTCCAGGAACTGCTGACCACCGACCGAGTGGTGGTCAATCCGGGCGCTGATGCCAATTACTTCGGCGAATTTACCGGACGTCCACCACGCAAACCGAATTCCGAAAAGGAAGACACCGGCACCCAGAAAAAGAAAAAAAAGAACCAGGGATCGCCCCTGGTCACCCCGGTCAAATTTCCGAAAGGAAAAACGGTCAACGTCCGAATCGCCCAGGTGGTCAAACGTGGAAACCCCCGGCGCACGCTGACGACTCTTCCGACCGATCAACGCATGGGAATCCTCACCCATCCCAGCTGGCTGGTTTCCCATTCCGACGCCATGGACAATCATGCCATCCACCGGGGAAAATGGATCCGGGAACGCTTGCTGGGAGGTGGAGTTCCGGATGTCCCCATTACCGTCGATGCCATGCTGCCGGATGAACCGAACCAGACGCTGCGACACCGAATGCGTGTGACACGGGAGGATACCTGCTGGCGTTGCCACCAGAAAATGGATCCGCTTGGACTTCCGTTTGAAATGTACAACCACGTCGGGATCTACCGCAGGCAGGAGTTGAAAAAGCCGGTCGATTCGGCGGGCGAAATTATCAACAGCGGCGACGCAACGCTGGATGGTCCGGTCAGCAATGCATTGGAAATGATCGAAAAACTTGCTGCCAGTGAACGGGTTCACCAGGTGTTTGTCCGTCACGCCTTTCGATTCTGGATTGGCCGCAATGAGACCCTGGAAGATGCGCCCGCCCTGCAGGCCGCCTACCGGGCCTACAGGGAATCCGGCGGCAGCATGAAAGCACTTTTGACTTCTCTTTTAACGTCGGATGCGTTTCTCTATCGCACGGTTCGGCGAAAAACAGTCGATCAGCCCTGACCCGGGTCCCCACGGCACATGGGCCTGCCTGAAACCGCATGTTTTTGAGCCGAAATCCCTGGCCCAAGGGAGGCGGCAGCATTGCGAATCATCGAAGCCGCCCGGGCGACAAAAACTCCCCGGAAGCCTGTTATAATTGGAACGTCCACCTTCGCTTTCCGGGGATGCTGTCGACCGTGCCAACCCGCATTCATATTGACTATCGCTTCGGCTCCTGCCTGCTGGGACTGTGGATTCTGTTGGCAGGTTCCCTTGGTGCAGACGAAATCCAGTTTGTCCGCGACCTCCGACCGATTCTCCGTGAACGTTGCTTTGCCTGTCATGGGGCTCTGAAACAGGAAGCGTCCCTGCGATTGGATTCCGCAGCCTTTCTTCGCAAGGGGGGCGATTCAGGGGAAGTCATCCAAACCGGGGACGTTGCTCAAAGCGAAATTTTGCTGCGGGTACTCGACCCGGATCCCGACACCCGCATGCCCCCCGAGGGGCAACCCCTTTCCAGCAAGGAAATTGAAACCCTCCGCGGATGGATCGCAGCGGGCGCGGTGGTACCCCCGGACGATTTCGCGGAATCTTCGCCGGGAGACCACTGGGCATTCCAGTCTCCGAAAAAAACGGCGATTGACCCGGAAACAGGTATCAACCCGATCGACCAGTTGCTCGATATCAGCCGTCGGAAAAACGGTTTGCCGGTCAAACTTCCGGAAGCCGGGAAAACCCTTTTGCTGAGACGTGTCTACCTCGATCTGGTTGGCGTGCCTCCCACTTTGAAGGAAATGAACGAATTTGTCTCGGACCCCGATGATCGAGCCCTGGAAAAAGTGGTCGATCGCCTGCTGGCCAGCCCCCATTACGGGGAACGCTGGGGGCGGCACTGGATGGATGTCTGGCGGTACACCGACTGGTATGGCCTGGGAGCCCAGCTGAGAAACAGCCAGAAACACATCTGGCACTGGCGGGACTGGATTATCGAATCCCTCAACGCGGACAAGGGCTACGACCAGATGATCCGCGAGATGCTTGCTGCTGATGAACTGTACCCGGATGATCTCGATCGTCTGCGGGCCACCGGGTTCCTCGCTCGCAACTATTACCTGTTCAATCGGACGACATGGCTGGACAGCACCATTGAGCACACCAGCAAGGCTTTTCTCGGCCTGACCACCAACTGTGCGAAGTGTCACGATCACAAGTACGATCCCATCTCGCAGGAGGACTATTACCGAATGCGGGCGATCTTTGAACCTCACCAGGTCCGCCTGGATCCGCTTCCGGGCACAACCGACCTGGAAAAAGATGGCTTGCCCCGGGTTTTCGATGCCCACCCCGGGGCGAAAACCTATCTCGACGTGCGAGGCGATGAAAAAAACCGGGACACCTCCCGGGAGATTGCGCCCGACGTGCCGGCATTTTTCACTTACAGGGACTACCTTCCCGCCGAAGTCAAACTTCCCGGGACGGCCGTCCAGCCCGTTCTGAGAGATTATGTCCTCAAGGATCGCCTGGCCGTACTGGAAGCCAGTCACCGGAAGGCGAATGCAAAATGGACGGAGGCAAAAGACCGTTTGAAAAAGCTGACCGATCTGCCCAAAAAAACGCTCGGCGGCAAAACCATCAACTACAACGACTACCCACTGGAGGAAACGAACTCATTCATCGAGGATTCGTTCGATCGCCTTGATCCGGGGAAGTGGAAGGTCCGAAACGGCAACTGGAAAATTGCCCGGGGACAGCTGGTCCAGTCAGTGACTGGCCCGCAAAGCCATGTTGTGGAGACGATCGCAAATCACCCGCCCGACTTTCTTCTGGAAACCCGCCTTTCGGTGAGCGGTGGCCAGATGTGGAAGTCCTTCGGGATCCGCTTTGATGCCACGCCCCAACATGAAAAGACGGTTTACCTGAGTGCCTACTCCGAATCGAAATTGCAGGTCAGTTACTCCAACCAGCAAAAGACCACCTACCCGCCAGAGGGCCTGGCCCGGCTCCCGGTTGAACTGAATCAGTCTTACCTGATGCGGGTTGCCGTCCGAGGTCGGGCGATCAACGTATCGGTGGACGGAAAACACCTGGTGTCCTACGTATTTCCGGGACAACGCCAAACGGGCAAACTGAATCTGATGTCGTTTGATTCGATAGCCTCCTTCGACTCGATCCGCGTGATTCCCCTTCCTGAAAACGTCCGCTTGCTGGGAGCAGACGAAGGACAGCTGAGCCCGGAACAGACCCGGGCAGAAGTCAAACTGGCGGCAGCCGAATTGCAGGAAATTCAGGCCAAAAGGAAACGGCTCGAGGCAGTGATCCGGGCAGACCTGGCTCGGGCAGCCGGTTCACCAGCGGAAAGCGGTGTCACCCGGGAGGCTGCACGCAGCGAGATCCAGCTGGAAATCGCATCTCAAGAAAGGCTGCTTGCCGCAACCGAGGCAAAGCTGCTGACCGCCAGCCAAAAAGAACGGGTCGGTCACGAGAAAACCATTCGCCAGGCGCAAAAACGACTGGAAAGCCTGCAGGTAAAAATCAAAAAACCGGGTCATCAATACGAATCCATCCGGGCTTCCCGCAAGGCCCTGGAGGGCCCGGACGAAAAACCGGATTCCCGCAACCAGCCCTACCCCTCCACCAGCACCGGCAGGCGGACCGCCTTGGCAAACTGGATGATCCATCCCTCCAATCCGCTTACAGCGCGGGTAGCAGTCAACCAGATCTGGATGCGTCATTTTGGCCGTCCGCTGGTCGATCCTGTCACCGATTTTGGCCGCCGTGCCCCCCAACCGGTCCAGCAACAGTTGCTTGACTGGCTGGCAGTCGACCTGGTTGAAAACGGCTGGAAGATGAAACGGCTTCACCGGATGATTCTGCTCTCAAGGGTCTACCGCCTGTCGGGGATGGCGAGCGAAAAATCACTTTCCGGCGGGAACAGTTATTACCTTTGCCGAACACCCATCCGCATGGAATCCCAGGTCATTCGTGACAGTCTGCTGAAGCTGTCCGGACAGCTTGAAGAAAAACTGGGTGGTCCACCGATCGACCCCGCTTCCCAGGCCAGCAGTTCACGCCGCAGCCTTTATTTCCGTCAGTCACGTGACCACCAGCACAAATTCATCGGAATGTTTGACGATGCTGATATCCTGCGTTGCTACCGTCGCCAGGAAAGTATCATCCCCCAACAGGCGCTCACCCTGGCCAACAGCAGGATCGCTTTTCAGGCAGCCAGCAAAATCGCGGGGAACCTTTCGTCCGGCAGTCTTTCCGACAGGGATTTCGCTCAAACCGTGTTTCAGCTGATCCTCTGTCGAAAGCCCGATACCGAAGAGGTCAAGGCCTGCACTGAGGCACTCGACCAATTCAGGCTTCTTGCACAGGGCACGGAAAACCGGGTGCGAACACGTACGCTGCTGGTTCTCGGACTGCTCAACTCGAACGACTTTATCACGATCCGTTGACCCCATGAAACAGATTCCAGATCGCCGAAATTTTCTTCAAACCGCCGGATGGGGACTGGGAGGCATTGCCCTCGAATCGCTGTTGCAGTCCGAAGCCAGAGGTGAGTCCAGCAGGGACGCTGCCACGCCGCCGGTTCTCTCCCATTTCGCGCCCCGGGCCAAAAGCGTGATCTGGCTCTTCCTGCGGGGGGGCCTGAGCCACATGGAGAGTTTCGACCCCAAACCCGAGTTAACCCGTCACGCCGGGAAGTCCATCAGCGAATCGGAATGGAAATCCGTCCAGGACCCTGAGAGGCTGAAAAAGGTCCGCGTCGTGGTGGTCAACGATGCGAATGGGCAACAGAGAAACAAGCTTTACCCTTTGCAGATCGGATTCAGGAAATATGGGCAAAGCGGTATCGAAGTCAGTGACTGGTTCCCCCACATCGGGAGTGTGATCGATGAATTTTCAGTCATCCGTTCGATGTGGACAACCGATGACAATCACGGGGCCCAGGTACAGTTCCACTCGGGACGTCACATGCTTGATGAAAGGGTTCCCACCCTGGGTGCATGGATTCACTATGGCCTGGGTTCACTGAACGAAAACCTGCCCCAGTTTGTTTCCCTCGGTCCCCGTTTTTTCGATGTACGGGACGGCCATTATCTCGGTCCGGCCCATGACGCGATCCCCCTCTCAGTAGATCCCAAATCCCCGTTACCCTACGCGCGGCCGGAATTCCCCATTTCCGGAAAGGAGCAACGGGTTCAGTTCGACCTCGTCAACCGACTGAATGGAATCAGCCTCAAAAAACACCCCCGGGATGCCCAACTGGAAGCGCGTACCAAGTCCTATGAACTGGCCTTTCGAATGCAAAACGCAATTCCGGGCGTGGTCGATCTGAGCCCGGAATCCAAAGAGACTCTCGGGTTGTACGGGATCGATCAGAAATCAACAGCAAGCATGGGCCGACAACTTCTGGTCGCCCGGCGGATGGTGGAACAGGGGACCCGATTTGTCCAGATCATGCATGGCGGCGGTGCAGCCGGTGCCTGGGATGCCCATTCCAACCTGAAATCCAATCATGCCAACCTCTCCGGGCAGGTCGACAAACCGGTCAGCGGGCTGATCCAGGACCTCAAGCGAAGGGGGCTTCTGGATGAGACGATCGTGGTGCTGGCAACCGAATTCGGCCGGACCCCGGGTTCGCAGGGAAGCAACGGTAGAGATCATCATCCCTACGGATTTTCGGTACTGATGGCGGGAGGGGGCCTGAAAGGGGGCGTGGTGCATGGTGCTACCGATCCAATCGGTTTTCACGCCGTTGAGAATCCACACTATGTAACGGATGTCCATGCGACCATTCTCCAGCAACTCGGTCTCGAGCCGCGAAAACTCTCGTTGCCGCAACACAAGCGGCTGGACGTGGACTACGGGCACCCGATCGACGAGATCATCGCCTGAGCCATGATCAACCGCGGCCCCTGCTCAGCCTGTAGAAGGGGGAAGCTCCATTTCCAGCAGCGCCAGGGCCAGGGTCTTTCCCTGGGAATCCACCCTCAGAGACTGGCTGCCCCCCCCGGCCAACACGTTATGCAACAGGAAGTTGACAGCACGGATCCCCGGCATTTCAAAACGTTCGACCTTCGTCGGCTGCAAATCGGAAAACCAGTCCCCGACAAGTTCGGCGGTCAGCCTTGTTTTGAGGATCTCAAAGGCTGCATCGTCCCTGGCAATCACGCCGACATTTGCATGGTTCCCCTTGTCGCCACTGCGGGCGTGGGCAATTTCCTTAAGTTTCATGACTCTCCCTGCTGACCCCCGGAACCCGGTAGTCCCAAGCGAACAGGATGGATGGGCTCCGGAATATCTTCACTCGTCCCCTCCGACCTGGCCCCCAAATTCACTGAACACGATCCGTATGTACTTTTCCAGGACAGTCTCCATACCTGGTTCGGATTTCCTGATATCGGTTTCTCCGTGCAGCTCCCCGGTGCCCGCCGCCATGACGACGGCCGCCAGGACATGCTGAACATCAACGGGCATGCCGGTTCGATCTTCGAATTTCAATGCCAGCTCAAACAGGGCATCCGACAATTCAGGAGCCACGGTCGCCTCTTTTTTGGCGGAGAGCGTGATCCCCGGTACAACCAGCCGACCAGCTGACCGGGAAGGCTTTCGATTTTTCTTCATTTGATTCAGGCTGCTCCCCGTTAACGTGCCACTGATTCAAGCAACTCTTGAAGTTTCGCCAGATCGTCTTTCAATTCCTGCCGGGCATCCAGGCCAAACCACCGCATCGATCCGGTCGCTGCGGATAGCATGCGAAATTCGATACTCTTTCCGTTGGGAGGCGGATCGCTGAAACGGACAAAAAAGAAACCTGCTGAGTCCTGGTCCGATTTCCAGGTCGGCAGGTAAAGCAGTTCAAATTGACCCTTTTCTGAAACCCAGCTGCAGGGATGCTGCACCACATCCAGGCGGACCTGGTCTCCACCCGACTGAAACAGGAACCCGGATGATTCGGGTTCTGAAAGGTAACCCAGGCCACCGGTAAAACCGTAAATGGAGTTTTTTCCGGATGCTGGTGCCGATTCCCATTTCACCAACTCTCCGCCATCTTTCTGCCGCAAAAAGACCCTGGGAACCGAATCACCATAAAGGTTGAACCAAGGGGTACGTCGACCGGATTTCGGGTCGATGGAATGAACCGCCGGTTGTGTCGATGCCAGTAGTTGCATCACCTGGCCGACGATCCTCTTTTGTTCCCCGGAAAGACCGTTCCAATCAGCGCGAAACCTGTCAAAAGTCATCTCGGCGCGACTGGGCAACTTGTGATAGGGAGAGGGCGGGCTGTCCCGTTCCGGGTGAAACCGGGGTCCGACCAGGTCCCTCACCGTTTCCGCGATCAGGTTTTCGATCTCAACCCGGTAACGGCCTGGCAAACCGTAATAGACCTGGGAAAAATCTGCCTCGTAGCCACCCTGGAGCAGTACCTTGCGCGATGGAATGTAGCCGGGCATCCGGTTGGCCCATCCGGTGATCCAAAGCCGCTGCCAGTCCATTTCCGACTTCAGCCGAACCGCGTAATCGACAACCACTTCGCCCGGCATGAAGACCATCGCCAAATCGTCACCAAACTTCCAGGTGGTCAGAGGATATTCCACGCTCTCTGCAATCTTTCCCCGCTCCCTGATTTCCGAGAGCATTTTTATCGCCAGTTCCCGGTGAAACCCTCTGCCCCGGGCCAACTCTTCCCAGTGGGATTTTGGTTGCGGTTTTTCGAGAGGAAGTTGAATCGTGCGGGTGGTGGATCGGGGGGAGACGGTCAGCGGTTTAAGCTCGTTGGCTGCAATCCGTTTTTTTATTTCGGCTGCGATCGATCGACCGTGACTTCGGGCAATGTCAGAACTCCCGCTTGGCTGGGGCCCCACATCGGCGCCGCATCCAATCGACATTAGCGAAGTCGCATTCGGGAATTCTTTCTCCATGGCCTCGTTGGCGAAACCGGCCCAATCACCATGAATCGTGTTTCTTGATCCGATGGTGGTGCAATGGCACGCATAGTTGGCCCAGATGGCCCTGACCCGGTCACGGGCGTCCCGGACTACCAGGAAGGGAAGACTGTGATCCACCGGTGCATCCATCTGAAAGCCGAATCCACCCCAGTTTCCGTCCTGGATCACGCGTCGATTCCCCCCGAACGTGACCCTGCCCTGCCCCCACGACAACTTCATTGGCGAGCGTTTCCGATAGGCCGCGACAACGGTCTGAGCCATTTTTTCTACCACCCATCGGGTGTATTCCCTGCTTTCACTGATTTGCTTTTCCGTCATTCTGCCTTGCCAGAGAATCGGTGCATATCCAACGAGGCTGGGAGCGTTGTGCGTATGGGTTGTGGCCACCACAAGGTTGGCCAATTCAACCCCCTCAACCTTGACCGCATCCCGGACGGCCCGTGTAATTTGCTCCGTAATGCCGCAGTTGTCCAACACCACCACGCCAAGAGGCTGGTCATCGCCGATCACCATGGCACGAGCCCAGATCCGCGTATCGATTGCTTCAAAGGGCTGGGTGCGTCCTCCATATCCGGCCAGGACCACAGGCGTCTGCGGAGTGACATCGGTCCGGGACACACCGACTGACAGGAGACCGGGTTGCAAAGATTCCCGCGACGGCGAAGCATCCTGCGCGTCTCCCTTTGGGGCGAGCAGGAAAAGAGCCAGCAGGCAAAAAACCAGCGGAAAAACAGGCCAATTCTTCATCACGGTCCTCGATTCACGGGATGACAACGTGGTGGTGATTATACCGAACTGACAAGCGGCCTGCCGAAACCGGACCAATTTCCACAATCGGCACCTGGATCAACGGTTTCCCCGGTTTCCTCCTTCGAGGATCTCGGCGTGACTGATTGCCCTTGCATCCTGAACTTCACTCCTGCCTGGCTGGGTCACGGCATACTGAAACCCCCGACTGGTTCCGGCAGCACCGGTATCCGCTTTCCGGTTCATGGCGACGAAGTTGATGGCCAGCTCTTCTGCTTTCCGGGGATCTTTTTTGACAATCCGGGCGATCACCGTTTCAATGGCCTGCTGAGGATTCGCACCGTGCCGCATTTCCTCCACGATCATGAAGCTGGCACAGTACCGCATCACGTTTTCCCCAATTCCGGTTGCACCTGCGGCACCCACTTCGTTGTCAACGTAAAGTCCCGAACCGATAATCGGGGAGTCGCCGACCCTGCCCGGAATCTTGAAACCCCAACCACTGGTGCTGCAACCGCCAAACAGGTTGCCGTCGGCATCGAGGCCCAGCAAGGCGATAGTATCGTGACAGTTTTCATCGATTTCGGGGGGTTGCTGTTTTTCAGCTTTTTGCTTTTCAAGAAATCGTTTGTAATTTTCCTTTTGCCCATCAGTCAGCAGGGAGGTTCTGGTGAACCCGTTCTGCAGAGCGAATTCTTTCGCGCCCTCTCCGACCAGCATCACGTGGATCGTTTCCTCCATTACTTTACGGGCTACTGAAATCGGATGAAGAATGTCCTCGATACCAGCCACCGAACCGGCATTGTGATCGGGTCCGTTCATGATGCACGCGTCAAGCTGCACAACGCCGTTGGCCGCCGGAATGCCCCCCAGTCCCACCGAGGCATTTTGGGCGTCTGCCTCTGCGACCCATATTCCTTTTTCAATTCCATCCAGCATGCTCCCACCCTGCTCGACGGTCTGCAGAGCCGCTTCGTTGACGGCCTTGCCGAATTTCCAGGTCGAGATGAACTTGGGATATCCTGCGGCTGCAGCATTCGTTTCAGCATCTGACATGCGGGGAGTCTCACTGGAGGAAACGGTTGAAA
>JAYZFP010000002.1:0-8480 GCA_036336715.1 Planctomycetota bacterium | reverse complement strand
CTGACGAATTTCAGCCACCTTTTTCCTGATCTCTTCTTCGGCTTCCTTCCTGATTTTTTCCAATTCCCTGACCTGTTTTTCGGTGGTGCCGATTGAATCCACCAAATGTTGCCTTGAGAGGGTTTTGGAAAAACCGAATATCCGAACCGATTGGTTGAACCGGTACTGCCCAATCAGCCGGAGTTGTCTCGGAACCAATTTTTCCTGCAACTGTTGGTCAATTTCAGTACTTAAAGCGACCCGTTCCTGCTCGTACTTTCGATTAATTTGCTCTCGCAGTGGCTGGATGATCGAGGTGTCATTTCGGTGTTCATATTTTTGCGAAAGCTCCTGCTGCCTTTTTGCAAGCCGCCTGCGAATCTCGCGGAATTCCTTCTGCTGTTCCGGTGACAACTCGATCATTTTCTGGACGCTCTCTGCGGCCAGGGCATCCGTCAGATTCTGGTCCGGCCCTGCCCCGGGCTGGAAGTAGAGCTGCACCCCTCCCCGCCCATCTACCAGGTTGCCAATCACCAGTTTCGGAGCACCCTCGCTGAAAGAACTGCCACTCAGGCGTAGGATAGCCGATCGTGGGGTGCCCCCTTTTTCCACCGGGAGAACATTTCCCGGAGTCGTATCGGCTTGAGCAAGGGCCGGTTGGGGGCAAAGTAACAACAACAGGAATAGGAAATACCCGCTCTTCATGAATTGACTCCAGTGGGAAGCGACGGCCGGTGGTTCTTTTGGGAACGGATGACGGTTACCCGGCAGCCAGGGATAATTGGCAAATCAGTTTACACTTCGGCGGGAAAGGTTGCCAAATACTGAACCATGCTTTGCCAAAGCCCGTCCGAAATGCCCAGCCAGCCATCTGCACCCATGCAGGCCTCCGGAACCCCGATTCGACAGTTCCTGACCAATTCATTAAACTGACGAATTCCCGAGCGAGTGGTGATTGCTCTCTCATTCGGGGCTGTAGCTCAGTTGGTTAGAGCAGGGGACTCGTAATCCTGAAATCAAAAACTAAAACACGCTTTTTTACGGGGAAAAACAACAGGCACTAGTCCATATTTTCCATGCTTTATTGCGATTTAGTACGGATTAAGTACGGATTTAGTACGATAGAACAAGCAAACAAAACAAACATGGGGCCGTAGCTCAGTTGGTTAGAGCAGGGGACTCATCGAAAGGTGCCTTCATGGTGAAAGTCATGAAGTGAACGGGATGAATTCAGGGAAACCGCACGTCCATTTTGGAAGGCAACCCTGAGCCAAGCTGTCGGTACACCGGCAGAAGGTGCAGAGACTACCTGAGGACTTGAGTGTCCTTAATAACAGGCAAGAGCGTCCCGCACCCAAACAGTTTGAGCTGTGGGTGGTGAGATAGTCCAGGGAGTATCGAAAGATGCACAAACCTGAATCCCTTTGTCGCGGGTTCGAGTCCTGCCGGCCCTACTTTGACAAGAAGCCTGGCACTAACGCCGGGCTTTTTGTTGCTGCAAATAACCTGTTTCGTCTTAATCCGAGGAGGGTATCTGAAGCTCGACGACATACGTGAGCTGAATGGCCAAGATGGCCAACGGCACGTTGTATACATACCCTTTACTTTGACTGACCCTGACAAACTCTTTTCGAAAATCCGGTGGGAGGCAATTCAACAAAGCCGCGACCGTTTCTTTTCGCATCTTGGAAGTTTTCTTGTTTAGGTCCGCAATCAATTCACTGTATAACTTTTTGAGTTGCTGCATTTGTGCCTGTGACAACTCAAGGTCTTTACTCTCGTCGGAATTCAAATACCAATCAATGCCACGCCGACTGATTTCCAACTGCGCTAGCATCATTTTGAAATCTTCGGTTTGTTTGTCGATGAGTATCTCTTGGAGTTGTTTGTTAGCCGCCTGAAATGCCGGCCTCAAAACCTTAATCGTCTCCGCCCGTTTCCTGGCACCATCGTAAGCGTACTTTGCGTGAATCTCCCATGCTTTTTCCGTCGCCTTTTCAAGATCCACAATCTTTTCTTGTAACTCCTTTTGCTGGTAATCCGCAATTTCCAACAACTCGGTCACATCTTGATTGGCGAATATCTGCAGTACTGGGAGCGGCGTGATGAATGATTTTTTTTGACGAAGATGTACTGTTATTGAACCATTATTCAAAAGCGAAAAAAGCGATTCCGAGTTTTGTACAAGTTTGCGATATTCGCGAGATTCGTCAGAAACCGATACTTGACCTTGTGCTTGAGAAACGGGAATCATAATCACAAAAAGGAGAGAGAAAACACCGAAAGCACGTTTGCATGGAAGCATCATTTCACTTCCTCCTTTTAATAAAGACGAAAACCAAGCTGGTAATTAGTCCGAACGCAAAACAAATGGTCACTCGAATCACTCGGTGATCCAAAAGGAATACAGGCTGGCTTCCTTCAAGCGAAAACGGAGTCGTACGGCTTGCCCCTGCACCCCCTCAAGCTCGCCTTCTGTCCAGCGAACTTCATATCGAGGCTGATCTCCATGGATTTCGTCTGAAACACCCACGATTTTCCCGGCTTTGTCGAGTGCCTCAATGACACAATTTCCATTCGCCTGCACGTTCATGTTGACGTTCAGCGTTTTTCCTCTCAGGTAAAAAGGCTGAGTGACCAATACGCCTTCCTGGTGGTTGGCGTCGACAGAAAGGAAACCGTCGCGCCGAAGAACGGCCAGGCAGACGGCGCCCATGTAAGGGTTGGGGGGATTGGGTGTGGCCCGGTACCTCAACCCCGAGTAATAAAACCACAATTCATCGCCACGAACCACGGGAGCACTGGGAGGCAAAAGCTGTGCGAGGTCGTAGTTCTTGCCGTCGGCCGGAGAAGGCCCGATGAAGGCCTTGCGGTTACCTAGTCTTTTCCAGTGTCGAAGGTCACGACTGCAAGCCAGTTGAATCAGGTGAAAGCCCTCCGAATTGCCTTCGTGGCGGGAAGTATGGTGAAACATCGCCGGCATCCCGATGTAGATCCCTTCGTAACTGAAGACGCCAAGGTTGTAGATGTCGACATGATAGTCATCAGGGTTTGACTTGATTGGGTGGTAAAGCGACGGGTCAGCCAGGCGGGCTTCGATATTCTGTCGAGCCCGACGCTGGTCCTCCTCGTCCGCGTGAAACAGCGTCCCGGTATCCATCCAGTGCCGGAAATCACGACTGGTCCAAATCCGGTGTGAGCGTCCATTGGGCCCCAGTTGTTTGAAGGTTGCTATGAAAAGGCGTGATCCAGGGTCGTAGCTCAGGTTGGATTCATCGCGGGACTTTAACGTTCGCGCATCCAAAAGAGACCATTCCTTTCCATCCGGGCTGACGATGGGACGGCGTCCCAGGGCACCGAGGAACCCCTTGAATCGATGTTGGGGGTTGGGGTCGCCAGGATCGTAAACGACGTTCTCGATAATGTTCTGGGGCCAGTCAATTTCAGGCACGGCGGAAATGAAGTTGTTTTCCAGGGAACCGGCAATTTCCACCTGCCTCAAAGCAGGTTTCGTCCACAAAAGACCGTCCCTGCTTTCTGCATAGCACGCCCCGGTAGGTCGCGGTCCCCACTTTCCCATGGGCGCGTGGGACGAAGCAAACAGCCAGATCTTGAAACACCGGGCATCTTTATCCCAGACCGGCTTGCACCGGGTCTGGATCCAATTCTCCCCGGGCTGATCGGGTTGGATGACACTCCCCCGTTTAACCGGTTGATGCATCTTACTGCTGAGGCCTTCCATCTTTTCAATGATGAAATCATCCAGGAAAAGCTGACGACGAAAACCGATTTCAAGTCCCTCGCGGGGTCCGACATTGCGCCACCAACGGACCTCGTTAGCGCCTCGCTCTGCGCCGGCAAGTACGTCAAGTCGACCGTCATTGTCCAGGTCCGCGACTTTGACGGCATTGGCGCGCGGCCAACCTGATTTGAATGCATGCCGTTTCCACGTTCCACGCGGATCGCCACGGTTTTCAAACCACGACACCCCTCCTTCCTCGCCCCAGGCAGACGCGACAACATCCAGGTCGCCATCGCCGTCAATATCCCCGGTACAGGATTCAAATGAACCGGAATAACTCGAGGCGATCAAATGTTTTTTCCAGTGCCCCCGCTTTGGCTGACCGTTGTTTTCATACCATGCCACCTGTTCGAAATCGGGGTCTTGGGAGAGCGACATTCCGAACGACATCACCAGATCGAGATCGCCATCCTGGTCCATATCGACAATCTCGCCGTGAATGGGCTGCCGGGACTGTTGGTCGATCACGTGTTTCTTCCAGGCGATTTGCGGTGTGCCGGAGGGGACACTCGACCGGGTGTTTTCGTACCAGGCCACCAGGGGCGCCAGGCGGGCAGTTCCCACCAGGTCGAGATCCCCATCACTGTCGATGTCTGCGGCGCGTATCATCCGGGTTTCTGTTTGCAGTTGATCGATCAACCGCATTTTCCATTCGCCATCGGCGGGCGTGCCGTCATTTTCAAACCAGACAAAGTTGTTACTCAGTCGCCACGTGGAGGCCGCCACATCGAGATCACCGTCCCCATCGAAATCTCCCAACGCGACATCGTAGGCGCCCGGTATTCTCTGCCGCGTAATCACGTGGCGGGTCCATAATTTGCCATTCGCGGGATTTCCGCTGTTGCGAAACCACAGCAGGTCCCCTACCAGGTTCTTGACGATCACGATGTCCGGGTACCCGTCCTTGTCGATATCCCCAATCGCGTGACGTTCCAGACGTTCCGGGTCATTTTTTTGTATGAAGTGCTTTTTGAATCCGGCACTTCCCCTGTTCTCGAACCAGTACAGATGATTGTTTGGCAATGCATCTGCAGCCGTGATATCCAGGTCACCGTCACCATCCAGGTCCGCAGTGTCCACTCCAAAGGAATACGTGAATCCATCACTGATCAGGCGTTCTTCAAAACGCTGCTTTCCCCGTTCCTGCGAAGCCGCCGGCGTCGCAAAACCAATGACCATTCCCAGAAAAAACGACTGCCAAACAAGTCTCATGATTCATTTCCCACAATACAAATGAGTGCGAAATCCGTTAATGAAATTGAACTTCCGGGGATCGGTTTGCAATTCCACGTCCTGGCGTTGAAACAGGCACGGGCAAACACTGCCCAAAGAACCTTTTGTGCAGACGCCAGCATAACGGACTGATCAGCGATCACAGCCCTGTTTTTGGATACGGCAACCGGAAACCCCACAACAGGATCTTCCGAAACAGGTTTTCCGATGGATTTTCTCGCCAGGTTTTGTGCCGTCCAATCGCGGAACCACTTTTGCAACCGTGTCGTGGTCGCGGCTTTTCCGGAGAACTCGGGAAAGACTCCCGCTAATGTGAATTCCCAGCAGTTGGCAAGTATTCCGGCCGGGCTCCTCCGGTGAAATTCATCACGCCCTGACGGGACATCGATTGACGATTCGTGGCACAGCCGCAAGCAAGGCATCCAACCTCAATTTTTTCCAAACAACTCACTGAGAACAATCAATCGGACCAGGTCGGCAAGACCGTCACCGGCTGACTGGAGCTCGGTGAGAATCCTGTCGATCTCTGGTCGGTCTTCAATCTCCAGCTCCCGCCCCAACGCGTAGGACATCAGCTTTTCAGTCAGGCAGCGTTGAAACTGGCTGTATCGACCAACCAGGAGGCGACGAAATTCCCCGACATTCTGGAAAGCATCTCCACCCGGGAGCTTTCCGCTGGAATCGATCGCTTTCCTGCTCCCGTAATTGTCCCGCCAACCACCAATGGCATCATAGTTTTCCAGAGCAAAACCGAGTGGATCGATTTTGCGATGACACTCCCCGCAGGTAGCGACCGAGCGGTGCTTTGCGAGCTGATCTCGAATCGTCACCGCGCCACGAATATCCGGCTCGATGGCGGGAACATCCGGCGGAGGGGGTGGCGGCGAGTTGCCAAGAATTTTTTCCAGGACATAAATCCCACGTACCACGGGAGAAGTATCGACACCATTTGCCGATGCCGTGAGAAATGCCCCCTGGCCCAACAGGCCTCCCCGGCGACTTCCCTCAAGAGATACCCTTCGCAACCGGTTGCCCTCAACTCCCTGGATTCCGTAATGCTCAGCAAGCTCACGATTGAGGAAAGAAAAATCAGCGTCCAGGAAACTGCGAAGCGGGAGATTTTTGTCCAGCACGTGCCGAAAAAACATCTCGGTCTCCAGCCGCATCGCCGATTCGAGGTTGTCACGGTAATATTCCAGAAAATCCGCGCTCGGAGGCATCCTGCCGATATTATCCAGGTCCAACCAGCGCCGCACAAAGTGTTTCACAAACCGGTCCGATCTTGGGTCGGCCAGCATGCGAGCCACCTGGTCCGGGAGAACCGACCGCAATTCGCCGGTAGCGGCCAGCTTGAGAAGGACTTCGTCGGGCGGGGAGGCCCAGAGAAAATAGGACAGTCTCGAAGCCAGCGCGACCTCGTCCAATTGCCCCTCACCAAGATTCAAGTACAGGAAACCGGGTGAACAGAGAATTGCCTGGCAGCCAAGTTGCAAGGCCTGCAAAGGCTCCAACCCCTCACCAAGCTTGGCCGAGACCATCCGCTGAATCGGCTCCAGTTCGCCGGCAGTGGGCGAACGCCTGAATGCCGTTTGGGCAAAAGCGGCCAATCGCCGGGAAACGGCCTGGTCGCTCAATTCGCCGGGGCTCAGGTTGCCATACAGGGCCCGATGACCAGACGGCGGCCAGTTGGAAATGTGCGGACCTTCCAGTTGAATCTCCCAGACCCGCAACCGGGGACCCTGGTAGGCTTTCAGCACTCCATGTGCTTTTTCGGTCCCTCCCTTGAGATGAATGAAGGGCTGAAATTCAGGTTTGTCAGCTGCCTGGGTCGTCAGAAGCCGGACCAATCGCTTGGCCGCCAGCGGACCGTTTCGAAAACGAATTTCCGGTTCGTAACCGGCCTCCATAAAGACATCCCACTGAAACCAGCGCGGTTTTTCGTCCACCAGTTCAACGCGAGCGAGCGATACCATCCTCGACACATTGCCCGTGCTCTCGACACTCCCTCGCCGATCGACAGCAGCGAGTTCCATCACCAGCGGGTCCCCGTTCCTGAAGTCTCCCAGTGCCTTTCCGTAATCGTGAACCCGGCCCACGGCCGCCGCTTTGACACGCACGGTGTAAATGCCACTGAAAGGCACGCCACCCTCGCGTACCAGGGGAAAGAACCCGAGGTGGCCACCGCGATAGTGGCGTCCATACAAATCCGTGTAAGGTGTCCGGGGAACAAAACGAAAGCGGTCGACTTTGAACAGCTTCGGCAAATCACTGAATTCCTTGCCCTGGAAATAAAAGGGAGACTGCTGAACATACTTTCGGGAGGCGGGTCTTTTTCCAAACTGTGTCGCCCGATGGATCGCCTCTTCGGCGGTGGCAAGGTAGTGTTCCAACAGCACCCCGGAAGTGACCAGCCCCGATCCATTGTTATCCAGGCCCTGCACCGTGACTTCCGATGGAAAATTTTCCGCCGGGTTCCAGACATCGACATTCAGTCCCAGCAGGTCACCGATGGTTTGCCGATACTCCCACGAATTGAGTCTTCGAAAGACACTGTGGCCGCCGGTTGCCTTCAAACTGTTGCGGGCGGCAGTAATCTGACGGGTCATGTAATCGACCACCCGTGCACGTTCGGCTGGTTGCGGCTGCGGTTCGGACTCCGGGGGCATGCTCTCAAGGTTGAGCTGGTCGACGATTTCCTGGTACTTTTCGAGGTCATCCCGGTCGTTGATTTCCACAGGCAATGTATCAAACCGGCGATCCGCCTTTTGCTGTTGGCTGCCATGACAACGGTTGCAGTGTTTCTGCAGAAAAACCAGGTGGATTTCATCAGCTTGAACAGCCGTCCAAGCGGCCCCCAGGACCCAAATCACCACAGGGAGGATCCTGCTCATGGCATCTCCTGTCGAATTTCCATCGGTGAGAATGTCCCCGTGCTTCTGCCAAAGCTTTCAGTCCGGACACCAAACCACTGCAAAACGGAAAGCCAGAGATTGGAAAGTGGGACACGCTGGTGTTGTTCCGAGGGGCAGATGACATGACCCTGGTGGTTCAATCCGCCACCGGCCAGCAAAACGGGCAGGTTTCGGTTGCTGTGGATCGATCCATCGCTCATGCCACTGCCGAATACGATCAGCGTGTCATCAAAAATCCGGGCTTCCTTGAGCCGGGAGATGAAGGCTCCCAGCCTGGTGGTCAAAAAACCCTCCACGATTTCCAGCTGTTCAATGCGATCCTCTGATTTTCCGTGATGGGACAGTCCGTGGTAGCTGCCCAGATTCAATTCAGCCGTTCGAAAACCCATTCCGGTTTCCAATGTAGCCACCCGGGTGGAATCCGTCTGCAACGCCAAAGCCATCAGGTCATATAAAAGGGCAACTTCATCTATATGCTGCCGCTCTTCATCCGGCACATCGTCGATGGGCGGCTTTGGCTTTGGCCGATCGAGCCAGACCCGGGACATCTGCAA
>JAYZFP010000001.1:0-10243 GCA_036336715.1 Planctomycetota bacterium | reverse complement strand
GAGCTGGAGTGGGACATTCTGATCGAACAGATGGATCTTCTGTACGCTTCCGAAACGGAATACGGACTGTTAAAGGGGATCGTCGTTCGAAACCCCGCAGATGAGTTCTGGAACCTCGATAATTTTTGGACCTGGGATCCGGATCAATGGGACGACTACGACAACAACATTCCGGATCACCTGAAGGACATCCCGGAAAATGATCGCCGAGATGATGAATAGATCGCGGTGCTCCGAGGTTAGCCTGTCGGCAGGAATCCATCGGACGGCCGGCAGTTTTTAACCAGCCAAACAAACGGGGATGGAAGATCACCATCCCCGTTTATTATTTTTGGTTCAACCAATCGGTATTTTTTCGCAGGTCACATGCTTCTCGCCGAGGATTATCCTCAAGGGGAATGGAAAGAATCCTTTCGACGACCTGGTTCCACTTACTTTCCATTTCGTCAACAGGAACGGCAAAACTGCCCAGAATGGACTGGCTTTCCGGAAACTGGCGGGTGTACCTCAATTCGATATAACTTGTCAGCAGATCGGTGTCATAAAAAACGAATTGATCAAACTGTCCTTTAACACCGTAATGCTCCAGCACCGCCTGGTTTTTTTTCCGCAAATCAGCAAGCTCCTCCCCATGCACCAATCCAGGCAGTAAGGAAAGCTCCTCCAATTCCCTGAATTTCGCAATGGTGACGTCGTCAAAACCTTGTTGTTCAATTTTTTCAGCGATTTTTTCCTGCAATTCATCAACCCGTCCCCAATCAACATCCTGGTTGTTTGATAGAGCGTCAACATGTCCAGTCGGCAAAAAAGGGATGGGCCAATTGCAATCGAATGCCGTAATCGGCTTGACGACCACACTTTCAAAAGCAAAACCGTTCTCGCCAGACCATTCTGCTTTCTGCTGGGGTCCAGAGGGGAATTTTTCTTCAAACCATTGGTCGAACCGTTTATGAATGGCCTTCATGCTCAGTTGTTGAACTTGCTGTTCCTCAAAAGACAGATCCACTCCTTGATGAAAACAGTCTCCTTTTCGGTTGAAAAAACCGACGTTAAAAGTGTACTGCCCCTCTTTTTGACAACCGGAAATACTGAGAAAAAGATTCGCTTCCTGCTCATCCAGACAGGCAGCGACGGCATCACCGTAACTTCCTCCCGCCTGGCGGCTTTTGTCATAATAGGAATCAAACAACCCGTCGCCGAGAAGGGTGACAGGAATTTGTTTTCCCTCGCAAAGATCGTTAAGCCGTAGCCTGAGCATCTGATGGAACTGATCCGCGCCCGGATCCTCAATGAGCTTTCCAGGTTCTGCGGCCTGATTTAAATATTGAGTGGAATCAATCACAACGCGTGTAATGAACCTGGTTTCAAATCTCGATACACGTTCTTTTTTTTCAATTGCATCCAGTGAAGAACCCTTGGCTCCTTTTTCTTCTGGTTCATCGGAAGAATTCCCACGAGCGGGCTCTTTGGTATTTTTCTCCAGGGAACGTTTTTCTGATTTGCCAAAATTTACTGCCTGTTTTTCCATTACCGCTTTTTCAGCGGGCCTGAAATTCCATGCTAAAATCCCAGCCAAGCCAGCTGATACCAACAAGACAGCAATCAGCATCCCCGACCAACCGAGGACCGGCTGCCCGGGGTTCTCTCTGACATGATGATTCGAGCTCTCCTTTTTCAATTTGACAGGTCCGGGAGGGCTGGAAACATTCTCCGTCTCAGCTTTCAGATCAGCATCCAGTTCCTGGATGTCCTGGTAACGCTTATCCGGCTCTTCAAGCATTCGATCGACAACTTTTTCCACCGATTTTGGGAGGGTCGAGTCGACGCTGAGCAAACGGGTGTACTGCCTGCTGACGATCGTATGCAGCGTCAACATCGGCGTCTCGGCAACAAAGGGCGGTTTTCCCGCAAGCATCCGGTAAAAAAGGGCACCCAGTGAAAAAATATCACTTCGTGAATCGACCGGTAATCCCGAAGCCTGTTCAGGCGACATGTAGCTGGGAGTTCCCATGACTTGCCCCTCGGTGGTTTGCAGCCTCTGGTAGCCGGTCGTTTTTTCATGTTCGTAACTCGTCCAGCTGGGATCCAGGTCCGGGTTCCACTTCGCCAGGCCAAAATCCACAATTTTCACCACCCCTTCATCGGTGACCATGATGTTGGAAGGCTTGAGATCACGATGGACCATTCCCTTTTCGTGAATTGGCTTGAGGCCGCTGCAAATTTGCCGCAGCACCTCGAGGCATCTCTCGAGTGGCAATTCCTCCTCTTCGAGAACACTGGCCAGGGTTCTTCCTTTGACGTACTCCATCACAATATAGGGGCCGCGCCTGGACTGCCCCACATCGTAGACCTGGCAGATATTAATGTTGTTCAGCTGGGAAAGCGTGGCTGCTTCACGCTGGAATCGCTGCAGGCTGTCACGGGAATTCATCAATTGTTGGGGAAGGAATTTGATGGCCACCGTCCGGTTCAATTCCGGGTCCTTTCCCCGGTAAACATGCCCCATCCCACCACTTCCAATCTTTTCCATCACACGGTAACGCCCAACCGTTTCGTGGTCTTCGTGGCTGGCTGAATCGCCCCCTTTTTCAAGGCCCATCCCCAAAAGGCAGGCGGGACATTCCGCTTGGGAGTCAAATGATGTGAGAATCGCACCGCAACGGGTGCATTGATTGACGGGTTCCATTGGGACTCCAAAATAGTTTCCGGATGGAAGCAACCCGGGCGGGAGCTTGTTCACCACGAGTTCCCCAGCAGTACGCCAGGTTTTCAGCGACCTTCTGTCGGACCGGACTTTGGAACATTTTTTACCAGGTACCGTCTGGATCCAGCTTTGACACCTGAAAGCCAGTCAGCTTTCGGCATTTTCCAGGCAATACTAATCCAAATTATAGGTCTTTTCCGTGGCTTGGGTAAACGTGGCCTGGGTAAACGTGGCTCCACACTCCCAACGAAAGAATCCACCTGAATTCCGGGCAGGGTAACCACTCGACGGTTCTTCGATTTTCAAAACAAACACCAACTCTTGATCAAAACAGGAACCGCCCCGCCACCTCCAGGCTGATGATCAATCACTCCATCAACAAGGTTCTGCTTGTGATGGGGACTGACAGTCAAACGCGACACGCCCGGGTTCCATTCCACCGGTTACACCCGACCTGACAGGTTTTCGTCCGGCAGCGTCCTGAACGCTCCCCAAAACAACTCCTGGTATTGGACAGCTTAAACGGACGGAGCCCGGAGGAAATGATTCATTCCGACAATCGTTGTTTTTGAGTTTTTCCCGATGCCACCGTTCTATCAAAAAAGAGACACTTTTTATCCCTTCCGGAAATTTCAGGTTACCCGAGCAACGATTGGATCGGTCCCTTTTGATCCATTGCCAAACCAACGTCCATGGCACCGTAATGTTCCACCGGGTTGCCAAAGGCGTTAAGGAGGGTCGTGTACCAGTTCCCCAGGGTTTTGTGCCCCGGCTGGGCGTACCCCGGTAATCGAATGTAACGTCTGCCCAAGTCCAGGGGAGTCTGGTTTCCGGCCAGAACCACAAAGGGCCATTCCGTTCCATGACTGTGATGGGTTTCCCCATTATCAGGGAAATAAAAGAGCATCGTATGGTCGAAAACGGTTCCATTCCCCTCGGGAACGCTTTTCAGCCGACGCACGATCTGGTCAATCACCCGCATGTGTTGTTGACGAATTTTTTCCCGAACCTGTAAAGCGCTGAAACGGGTAACCGCTTTGCCATGCCCCACGTCGTGCTGATTGACGTTTTCTCCTTCGATTCCTGGCAGCCCGGTGTATCGGGTTCCCAGTTCATCCAGTGTAAAGGTCATCACATTGGTCATTCCGGAAATCAATGCCGATAGCAGGATTTCCGTATGCCCTGCCTGGCGGTCAACCGTTGAAAGATCTTCACCAAGATAACGTTTATCCAGCCGGGGAAGGTTTTTGCGAATCACGTCTGCCATCGATTCGACACGAGCGTCCCGCGAACGGATATCCGCCAGGGCATTTGCATAGTTCCCCACCTTGGGTCGTTCCGGACCTTTCAGCTCCCGGGCGATCCTTGCCTGGTTCTCGGCGACAAACCGAAGCATCTGCTGTTCCAGGCTGTAGCTGGCCTTTGATTGCCGATCCGTGGAAACCGATTTGAAAAGTTCCTGGATGGCGATCCTGGGTGAACCAAATGCATAGTTTGGTTGTTGCGGGCCACGCGCAGAAAAACCTTTTTCAATACCGTTGATGTTGCCACGGGAGTTTCCACCTCCCCCGGGAAAACAGGCCAGTTCAATGTGACCAAAGGGAGAGGGGAACATCCGGGCCAGCTCGAAATCAACCGTCGCCCATTTGATCGAACTCAACCGTTCGTTGGCTTTGAATGCCCCGAGCGATGAACACCACGTGTGATGGCCAGTCGTGCACATTTTGCCCGAAAGTCCCTGGAGGATCGTCAGGTTCTCCCGATGCTCTGCCAAGGGCGCCATCCAACTTGGCAGGTCATGGCCTTCCAGGTCCATCTCCAGAGGTTGTTTTCTTTTATCCAGCTCCCGGGTTTTGGCATCCATGGTAGGGGGAACCAGTGTCTCAGGCAGCAAACCGTTCCCCTTGTGTAAAAAGATAAACCGCGTGGGGGGACGATTGGTGGGGGACTCAGCCAGGGCCAGTTGTGGAAGCAGACTGGCGGCGCCTGCACCGAGGAGACCGGTTTGAATGAATGAACGTCTTGTGACCATTGCCAGATTCTCTTGTTGTTGTCCTGGATTACCCAGGTTTCTTTTTGCTTTTCAGAATCGCCAGAACCCTGATTCAACCCTGGTGGCAGGAAATGAAAGGATTCCAGAAACTCCAGTTTACTCAATCCCGCTCGCAACCGGGGACTCCCCAGGGGTTCCTTTCCGGTAACGGAAGGAGTCCGAACTCAGCAACGAAATCACCAACGCCCGGAAACTTCCACCGCTCTCAACGTATGCCCGGTCCGCCTCCCGCAAAGTTGACGAATCAGAAAGATGTTCATTTCGCCCCATGAAAAACCGGAAGACATGGCGAATGACCGACTGCCGAACCCTCGGCGACCGAGCCAACCGATCGATCAGATCCGATGCATCGTCCACTGGCCCATCCAACCCTTCATCACCGGATCCCTTCAGTTCACCGTCAGTGCGAACCCGTTTGGTCCGGTACAGGTCAAACCCATCCTTTTTTTTCGTCTTGGAGATCAGGTTTTCCGCATGCTCAAGCGGTTCATCCAGTCGATACCGCCCAAAGTCATCATAAGCCTCAAAAGCGAGTCCGAGGGGATTCATCTGACGGTGGCATTTCCAGCATTCGGCTTTCGTCGTCACGCTTTCCACCCGTTCCCGGAACGTCCTGTGTGGATCTTCGGGAACTTGTGCATCGACAGTAATCGGAATATCCGGCACCCGCCCGGCCAGGAGTTTTTCTCGAATCCATCGGCCCCGGCGAATCGGATCCGTGTGAAAGTTACCCGAGTGGGCAATCAACCATGCCGGATGGGTCAACAGCCCCTTGCGGTGCTCAATCCTGAATGGCTGCTCTACCTGATAGTCCCAGAAAATTTCATCGTCCAGGCCCTTGAAGTTCTTTTGCAGGACCTGGTTGTAACGAAAAATGTGCGGTGTTGGCGGAAGGTTGTAGAAGGTCGAATGGTTATAGGTATACCCGTGCGCAAAAGACGGAGTGGTAAAGGGCTTCCTTCCCCGTCCAAACGATTCCTCCCAGTAATACATGTACCGGAGGAACTCTCGTTTTTGCTTGCCGCCGAGAATCCGCAGGGAGGGACGAGAACGAATAAAGTCTTCATTTTCCGCGGTGACCTTTTCCGGCTGATTCTTCCAGTCGGTACCGCGAAAATGTTCATACGCTTCACGCCATTCGGCAAGGATTTTCTTTCCGGTTAAATTGTCCCGGTCGTGGTAGACAAAATATTGATCCGTCGTCAGCAGCCCTTCAATCACGTTCTGGTCCCGGGCAAGTACCCAGTCGACGATGCGGTCGGCCTCCTTGACCAGGAATCCCGGTGTGCCCGCGGTACCGCGGGATGGGTTCTGGTAAAAGCCGTTGCTTCGTTTCAGATCCTTGAAAATTTTTGTCGCATTTGGATATCCGAAAAATTCGCGGAAAAACCGAACCAGTTTGGGGTGAGTGCTGGCGTGGCTACGCATGTTTTTCCCACTCAATCCCGGGTCGACCGGTCCTGCAAAGGCTTTCGCGTCATCCAGCAAACGTCGCACCTCTCTCTGGAAATCCGCTCGGGAACGAAGTTGCCCCTCACGGGCAGCCCGTCGCAGCTCTTCATCGGGCCCACGGTCTCCCAGGGCGTAGGCGATCGCGAACGCCGCTTCCATGGGAGAAAGCAATTTCCGCCCCGCCTCATCAACCGGCCCCTCTCCAAACTCCATTCGATAAAGAAATTCGGATTCCAGCAAAACCGAAGACAAAACCGTTTGAAGACCTTTTATTTTCCCGCCAACCTTGACCGCGTTTTGGAAGAGCTGAAGGTATTTTGCCGTCTCAGCCTCCCTGGGCTCCCTGCGGAGAACCCCTCGGAACTGCCGCTGAATCGCGGCAATCATCTCTTCGTCACTGGGAGGATTCTCTCCTCGCACAATCGCCACAAACTCAGGGGGTGCGTTGCTGGGATACCACCGATCCTTTGGATTGGCAAAAACCATTTTGCGACGGTCCTGGACCTGCGCAATCGCTGCAAAAACCTGTTTTTCGGATATCCATTTTGCATTCCCGAGCATCACCAGCAGGTGCCCGCCATCCAACAGGTAGACATCAGAATCCCGAACACCTGAATGATCCGGCAAAACGAACGGGTTGGTGACTCCGTAAAACTTCGACTGCCGATCACGACCGGTCAGGCCAAAAAGGTCATTGACTCGCTGATGAAAAATTTGGGGACTGACCAGCCAGCGGCGTGCGGGTGTAAACCCTTTCGCAGACACACCTGACTCTCCGGATTTCGAAACGTCTCCCCTGAAAAGCAAATCATGCTCGATGTAATTACCAAATCCGGGCTGCCTTAGTTTTTCATCCAACCTGGATGCCTTTCGTTGCCTCAACTCCGACCGCAACCAATCCGCCAGGAGCTGATTCTCTTGGGACGAGAGAGCTTCGGCGCTCTCCGGCGGCATCAAGTTGAAAAAAATCTGATCCTGGGCTCGGTTCAGTCGGTCCAACTGGTTGGCGGATTTCACATCATTAAAATTGTCAACGCGAAAATTGCCCTCAGCGGAATCACCGGAATGACACCCAGAACACTTTTTTTCAAAAATCGCACCGATCTTGGACGGCAGACGGATCTTTTCCTGGCTGGCCAGGGGCACGAAACAAACAAGCCCTGCAACCAAAGCGACCATCAATCGAAGTGCAGTACGAATCAAAGTTGTATTTCCATGGAAAGGTCGGTCTTTGGCAGTATACCCTTTACCTGACCAGGGGACCCCGTTGTGTTAAAAAAGGCGGGGTTCAGTCTGACCAGCGTTTTCACCAACAGACATGAGGCCTTTCCCGGGGAAAGAATGAGAACCTGCCCAGGTCTCAGCGACTGTTCGAGAACATCCTGTCATTGTAACTGAAGATGAAAGGCCCCCGTTACAGCAAAACAAACCGGGAAATTGTTTTGTTCACCGATCGAAAGGTGGATCGGCCACTAGTCTCCAAGCCTCCATCCACCGAAACCAGCCGGGTCGAAAGCCGGGGTTTGGGTATAAAAAACCAGACGGTCCCAGGTTTCCACTCCTGCTTACCGGGCGGAACCCTTTCGACGCGCACTTTTAATACCGATACCCAGCTTCCGAAATTTCTCCCGCTCGCTGTGTCCATCCAGTTTCCCAAGGTCAAGAGGAAGGTCCATAGTGGATCCCGCTTGAAAATCTTTCACCGGAATCTTGAAGTCCTGTATCCAGAGAAATTCAAAAGATTCGGCCGATGGCGGCAGCGTCGATCTTTTCAACGGCAACTTGCTTTTCAAAGCTGGAAAAATCCCGCCTCCCGACTCATTCAGATCTTTTGAAACCACCTCCACGGTTTCCTTTTCATCGGCTGGACCGAAGAAACCGGGGACGCAATCGTAATAATAAAGCGTGAGTATGATTTCGCTCAGGTCATGGCGGCTGCCGTTAGTGAGGCGAACATCAGCAAGATGGTTACCCGAGATCAGGCTACGTATCCGGTACCCCTCAATATCCAGATCCGCCAAGTCCTCGAAACCGAGTGCCGATGGGTCGTTTTTTTCAGCCCACGCTGCTTTGCCTGGAGGGGTTGCCGGCCTGCTTTTCCAAGAACTCCAGGAAAACGGGAACGCCAAACCGATCCCGTTCAGGATAATGGCCAGGAACACCAGCTTCAAAATGACCCAGGCGGAAATGAACAGGAGCACACTTTCTTTGATCCTGGTCACGCTTCTTTCTCTTCTGGCTCAGGAGGAAAATACAATTAACCGGACAATTTAAAATTACCGGAGGTTCCAAATGGTCTACCAGTCCCGTGTCCCGGGGAACCCACTCCCTGTGCCGAACGAGAGAGAACCAGTCAGAACCTCCACGGGTTACTGGAACGGGTCACCTCGCCCAGGCCGGAAACCCTGACAAGGAGTACCCATCTCTCCGACAGATTGTGGACCGCAAGGCAGATTCATGATTAATGGCAAATTCACCAGGATCCGTTTCATTTGGCTCAAATATGAGAAAGAAAGTTCAATTGCTGTAACCCGATACCAACCCGGGAAAAAGCTCTATTTTCTTCAGAAACATCGAAAAGAACTCCTGGAACAAACCAGGGGCGTTTTGAATTGCCAGTGACTTGGCCCGAAAAATATCATTCAGTCCTGTCAGCTAAAACCCTCGCAGTTTCCCCAACCATCGAGTTCTTTTGCAACCTGATTCCCGATTGCGAATGTCCCGGTTTGCCAACAAAGTCCGGCCAACCCTCGGTCCATGAGATTTTTTAATCAAGCGATCCATTTTTAAAATCTTTCAACCATGCGAATTCCCAACCAGGCGTCATGGTTTCCCTGCGAAACGGACTTCTCGCTGTCTCTAAAAGAGATAGGGTTGCATAAAAAAAGAGTTGGACCCGGGATTAAGGTCTCAACTCTATTGTTCACTTGATGTCCCGGGCAATGATTGGGGCAAGTGGAATGATAATACGTTTTTTAAAAAGAAATTGAGAAGAAGAGGTCAAGCCGATACTCGGGCCCCACGAGGACCCGAGTATCACGGCCCAGACCTATCCATCCCCGTTTAGGTGATGTACCAGTAAGGCAATTATCGGGCCAATTCGTAATGTGAGAAATTGCAACGTTGGCCCCAAGTAAGGTAGGCAAAGAGTTTTTGTTTTTGACAGGTGCTCGAAACGAAGGCACAGCTTGCCAATTTTTTAACCTTATCACTTGGCTCGGCCGCTTCGACGCTGCAAGCACGGGATTTCTGAACCTCTCTACTGATCGCTTGTTACCGGAAGGATCAGCTGCAACCGAAAAGCTCCCATCAACAGGATTCAACAAAGATTCGGAATCGGGCGGGCCCGGAGATTCCCTGGTGACCGATCGAATCGAAAAATTCCAACCAATCAATGTCGGTTGCCGGTTTCTTCTTTTCACGAGAAACCGGTCCGAACATTTTCTGAAACGGAATGCCCGGGAGAGAATAGTCCTTTTGCCTGTTTTCCGGTGGGCAGGGCACTTTGAGATCCGTGTCCCTCAAGCCGTTTTCCCGAGTTGTTTGCCGGTAATCCTGGCAACCCGGTGACCTCAACCCTTCCCAAGGGGAATCCAGCAAAAACGCCCCCATTGCCTTTTCGGTGGAACGATTGGCAATTGTTTTTCGCCACCTGGAGTTTCGATCATGATTTTTGGGCCTCCCCGTTCGGGGTCCGGAAACGCCCGTGACACATGACCATCAGGCGACCAGGTGGGGTCGTCACCCGGCCCAACTTTTCTCCGTTTTTTTCCATCCCGACTGACTACCCAGACCTGAAACGTTGATTGAATCTGTTGATCCCGCCTGGGGTTGTTGATCCCGGTAAAAGGACTCATGTGGATCATCTCAACGCCTTCCCAATGAGCGATCCACTTTCCATCCGGCGACCAACAGGGAACCTTTTGTTCGATGGGCAAGTCGAGAACCGGGTCCTTTTTTGAAGTGGACGATACGGGTCTGGCGTTCTTCCCCTCGAGGTCACTGACCCAAACGCGGAAGGGGCCATTCCGGTT